>JAYYDJ010000090.1:0-5634 GCA_036160955.1 Verrucomicrobiota bacterium
AACCATACAGACAGGGCAAGGGTGGTAGCTGTACTTAATCGGAAGTAGGATCCTTCGAAATAAGTCTGCCAGCAAACTGCAATTACTGCTGCATCTACACCAAGAATATTAGGCCAGCGCCATAATCGATTTCGATTCATGAATTACAAATGGCACTTTCATTTTAACCATAAAAGTCCGGTGCCTTTAAATGAGCCAATAATTGAAATGGCGGAGAAGGCGGGATTCGAACCCGCGGAACCCTTTTGAGGTTCACTTCTTTAGCAAAGAAGCGCTTTCGGCCACTCAGCCACTTCTCCATGCCAGAATTATTGGTTAATCGAGCTCTACCGAAAGATTCAACATTATTCGTAATTAAATGTATCAAGAATTATTTTTAATACCCATTATACGAGTAATTCTTGTGAGCTTAACAACTATTTCTAAGCAACTCCTTTCTTTTTGAGGCTTTCTGCTGGACGAGCAGGCTGGCTAACTTAAACATGTTAGTATGGCGGCGACGATATTTACTGTAGCAAATCAGAAAGGTGGCGTTGGGAAAACGACAACGGCAATCAATACTAGCTATGCGCTCGCAGCTAAGGGAGTTCGTACAATTTTAATCGATTTAGATCCTCAGGCAAACGCTACTAGTGGCCTTGGCTTGGAGAAAATCCAAGGTGATAGTTTATATGGGCCGCTTTGCGGTGAAGGTGAAGCCCTCGATAAAATTAAACCTGTTGGAACGAGTAATAATTTATATATAATAACATCCGAAGTCGACATGGCTGCAATTGAGATTGAGCTAGTACAGAGAGATAATTATCTTGTTCAGTTGCGAGACTGTCTCGAGTCTATTCGTACTTGTGGGGATTATGATGTAATTATTATCGATTGCCCCCCAGCGCTAGGGATGCTTTCAATGAATAGTCTCGCAGCTGCCGACTATCTATTGATTGCCTTGCAGTGTGAGTATATGGCAATGGAGGGCTTAGGACAGATTCTTAATGTTTTGGAAAAATTAAGAGAAGCGGGAGTGAATGAAGGACTAGAGCTTGGGGGTATTCTTATGACTATGTTTGATCAGCGCACAAATTTAGCACATCAAGTTGTTGGTGAGGTTCGCAATCATTTTGATGAGCTAGTTTTTCGTACAGTGATCCCACGATCGATTCGCATTAGCGAAGCTCCGAGCTTTGGGCAGTCGATTTTTGAATATGATCCACACGGTGCTGGAGCTAATGCATATCGTTACTTTGCTGAAGAGATTATGGACCGATATAAGCTTAGAAAGTAGCGGGTACGGTTTTTCGGATGAATTATATGCAAAGCGCTGAGCTAGAAGCCTTCATTACTCATTTAACTTTGGAGCGGCGTCTGTCCGTTAATACTGTGCGCAATTATCGGCAAGCAGTCGTACGCTTCAGTGGGTGGCTGCAACAAAACTTTCCAGAATCTAGTTCGTTTAAAGCAGCGCAGCCAATCCATGTGCGCTCTTATATAGTTGATTTAGGTCGTATTTTAGCTCGGCGCACTCTCCACATCCATGTCTCTGGGTTGAAAGCCTTTTATGGATTCTTGCGTCTGAAAGGAATCGTGGAGTTGAATCCTTTCACTGGCTTGAGTTTGCCTAAACTAGATAAACCATTACCCAAATTTTTAACTGAAGCACAGATGATTCTCTTATTGCAAGCTCCTGCAAAGCTTTGGAAACAAGGAAAATTGAGTGAGTTTGATGCCTTGCGTGATAGTTTAATGTTAGAGTTGCTTTATGGTGGTGGTTTACGTGTCAGCGAATTGTGTGGTCTTAATTTTTCTCAAGTGGATATGGGGCAGGGTGTAGTTCGAGTAATTGGTAAGGGCAAAAAAGAGCGTATATGTCCTGTAGGATCTGTTGCAGTTGATTGTTTGCGCACTTTTACTGAGCGCTTTTCGCGCGAGAATTTGCCAAGCTCTCCAGTCTTAACTTTGCGGTCAGGTCGTAGAATGAACCCACGCCAAGTGCAAAAACGCTTGAAGCTACATTTAAGCGCCGCTGAATTACCGCTGGATATGACCCCACATAAGTTGCGGCACTCTTATGCGACTCACCTGCTTGATAATGGGGCTGATCTGCGAGCAGTGCAGGAGCTGCTCGGGCATGCAAATCTTTCTACGACTCAAATCTATACGCACGTATCTATCAATAGGCTAAAACAAGCGCACAAACAAGCCCATCCGCGCGCTTGAATAGTTAAACCCGATTTGATCTTTTTCGTGATTGTTGACTGATTCCGAAATTACTTCGCCAGAAGGACCAAGGGAGATTGGCTAATAAAATAAAAACAAGCTGGCTAAGGAAGAAAATGGCCAACCATTTAAAGCCTTTATCGGTAAACCCGTAGCTATGTAGACCAACACCGAGCAAATTTGTACCAAACCAAGACCAAGCAGTGACTATATTTCCACAGACTGCAATCGCCATAATACCGCGTTCTCGTACGACTCCCCCCCATCGTGCATGAAGGAGTATCGCTCCCATGATAACAATCATTAGCGCACCATTTTCTTTTGGGTCCCAGCCCCAGAATCGTCCCCAACTTTGGTCACCCCAGATGCCACCAAGAATAGTTCCTACCAGACTAAAGAGTGTCGCAAAACATGTTATTCCGTAGACCATGCCGCTGAGACTTTGCGCTGATTTTTGCGAAAAACTACGAACGAATAAACCTCCAATTATAAAGGCGATTGCTAGCATTCCAGCAAAGAACATTGCTGAATAACCAAATGTTATAATTACTACATGGGTGGCTAGCCAAAAATTTGAGTCGAGCACTGCTCGCATCATTTCTAAGGTGTCACCATCCATAGCAAGATGATGCGCTATTATTAAAGTACAAAAACCTACAAGTGCAGCCATCGCAACACCTATCCCGTTGCGGTAGAATCTCTCCAAAAATGCGCCTAATAAGACTGCGCCCCACCCAACGAAAACAGCAGAGGAGTATAGATTTGTTACTGGAGGACGCCCTTGGATATACATTCTCGAAATGAGACCGGCGGTATGTATTATTAGCGCGAATAGTAGTATCCAAAATGCCACTTTATTTAGTGTAGTTGACCAACGTAACCAAGAAATACATATTGCTAGAAATGCTAAGACATAGAGCTCCATGGAGACAGCAAAAGGCTGTATTTTATTGAACATACGCTCGAAATGTACGCGCTTAATCTCAGTTGGAAAATCTGCAATAAACCTTTCACGTAGTGCATTTACGGTTTGATTGAACATGGTAACATCATTGGCTCGATAAGCCATTGTTAGAGAGGCATAGCCAGTTGTATACGCACTGATCGGTTCTCCTTTGATTACATCTAGCAAGTCCAAACCAATATTTTCCCAGTCATCCATTGTGCTTGCTGGCGGTGGTGGTGGCACTATACGCAGGTAAGCTGTTTGCGATAATTTTAAGTAGTCGTCTCCGTAGGCGATAAAATCGCGAAGTAAAGCAGTGTCATGCTCTTCACCTGCTTGCTGCTTGCGCAATTCTTGCATGGCTGGCTGGACTAAGCTTTTGTAGCTAGTGTACTCATCAACGAGTTGATCGAGGCCTTCCTTAGAACGAATTGGATGTAGCGAGTGCATAACACGGTGGTACAGGGTTAGTCCCTGATTTAGGCTGTAAATCTGTTGCTCGTAAGGCGTTCTTTTTTTATGCTCGGGATCTATTTTCTCAGCTAATTTATTCAACTCTTCAAAATGGGGAAGAAGATCATTGAAAGAGTAATAGCGCTGCCCTTTTTGAGCGAGTCCTGGGAGCCCTAGGTCATCAGGAAATTCAATTTTAAAAACTCTATATGTGTCGGCTTTTTCTGGACACATAGTAAGATCCAAAAGCCACTCAATAGGAGAGAGTATTTCTCCGCTAGGAGTGACTACCTCTTGTCGACTAGCTAAGATTAATAAAGTATTTCTCGCTACTGTATCTAGTGGCTTGATGCGCCCACCAACTTGTACAGGTAGTTCTGAAAATTCGTTAATATTAAATCCGTCACTAGTATTAGTAGGGCGTAAGTGTCGGCCTGCAGTTATCAAAACAGCCAGTGCTGCTATAATCGTGACAGCTCTTTTCATTGAGCGGCCTTTTTTTTCAAGAATTTTGTAAAGTGCAGGCTGAATTGAAAGCTCATGCCAGCGCCCATCATCAGAACACTTAGATAGGGTAGTAACCATCCAGGATTGCGCACAACTTGTAAGATAGTAGCAGTCTCATCTGGCATAAATGAAGCCTGATAGAAAGTCAGTCCATTGTAACGTAGAGGGTGATTCATGTAAATCAGAGCTTGCTGATCTGTACCTGTTTCTTGGTGGTGTGCGATCACTTTGCTAGAGTAGTTAAATGGGATATCGGTACCGGGGTATTTTTCATGAGAAAAGTCCAGCAGTTCGATCTCAAAAGGATAATAGTGTCGCTTGTAACGCATGGCGATTTCCAGATCTTTCTCGCCAGCTTGAAACTTTTGTGCGGGAAAGCGCTCATCAATAACATTCGATACTAACCAAGTGCCTAATACCTCTTTTTTGTAGTGTACTTCGATGTATGCAGTTGTTGTGTTAATCGCATCTTCTGCGTAGTCAATTTGTGTTGGGGTTGCTAGTATGTTCATTTTAGCTCCAGCGCCATGAGTCGCTAATCTTTGGACTTGTTGCTCTGTGCCGCGTCCAAGAATTGAATTTTTGTAAAATGCGATTACTTTTATCTCCAAGTCGTTTTTAGGAATAGAAATTTGCACTCCAGGCTTTAATTTTGACGCGGAGATACTGTGCACAATGTCTTGCGAGGTTCCGCTTCGATCGATGATTACAAGTTCATTTTCGCGCACGGTCTGAGAGTAGTTGCTTTTTTCTCCCTCAATTATTGTCATTTGACTTTCAACGGATAAAAAATCGGTTAAAAGCTCACTCATGAGTAATAAGATAAGTCCCAAGTGAATCGCGTTAATGCCGAGCTTTGTGACAGAAAACTTAAAGCGCGAAAAAAACGCTGCTAGCAAGTTAGCTAGTAGTAAACCCCCTACGGCATAACCGCCTAACATAGGAATATGAATCCATCCTAGGTAAGTGTAAATTGGCCAAGTCTGTGGGTATTTCCAAATGACTAAGAAACTCTCAAAATAAAGTTTTTGTGTGTGCCATATGCCATATTCTACCTGATCAAGTGTACCGAAAAAAATCAGCACCATGGAGAGTGATAACAGTGCTACCGTAAGTCGAACGGAAGCTATAATTTTAAGCATTTGGGACATCATTTAGTGATGTGAATCGTGAATCTTAATCGAATTTAGGAAGCTTTTCATAGCTAATTCATTTGCTTGTACCGTAGCATTATCTCCTAACATTTTGAAAAACCAAGTACTCCCATGAAATGGGAGTATACCTACTAAGATTGATTTTTGTGGACCTTGAAGGCGGAGGTCGGTGCCACCGTGATTAGAGATTGTGATTGGCTCGCTGATAGAATCCAGTTGTGCTTGACTCATAATATTGAGCTCAATTTGGCCACACCATCGGTTAACGTTAGCTAAGTTTCCTCCATCATTACCCGGACACGAAAGACCAGTGAAATCGTCGCTGACACTGCCATCATGAAATCGCTGGTACGATGTAAGAATGAC
>JAYYDJ010000091.1:0-3965 GCA_036160955.1 Verrucomicrobiota bacterium
ATATGACAAAGCTATAAAGAAGTTCAAGATCTCATGATATCAATCAAGATACTGCAATATCCGGCAAGGAGGTATGATACCCACTCAGGTACATCCACAAACACACTGCTGAGCATGCTGCTATCACTACTTAGCTGTGCGTCGCGTGGACACGTACAGGGATATTCATATAGGTAAGTACGTACCGACGGTATCTGGTATCGGTACCTACAGAGTGTTTTTTCGCTTGCTGGACCAAGTGGTACCTCTGCCCAAAAAACTGCAGAAAGTACCACACAATTCAACGGTCTGTGAAAGGGTTGAACATGTCGCTTTTCTTTCCAGTGGGCCAACTTACAACACGGAAAATGCGTATACTAGCATATAGATCACGTCTGGTTTCATTTTTGCTATTTATGTGGGGAGAAATTGATTTTTCGCGAAGATATAAGGATGTAGGAGATTGACCAACTTGTGCAAAGGTACGTAGCATACATATTTGGTCAATTTCAACTTGTATCGACCCTATTTAAGCAATAATTAACATGATCAAATCATTTTCCATGATGTTTACACCACATTTCAACTTCGGCATACAGTTTTATTTGCCCTCTTCATTGTGAGAAATGGATTTGAAAAAGTTGTCATTTTATGCGGTACTTCGTGATGAAGTGGTGTGGGAAATTGGTAGAGACGAAGTTATAGACGAGACATGAGTGAAAACATGTTTTTCATTGAGTAGTATGACCAATTTTTGGACCTTTTGTTGAATCTGTGGAGAGTTGGATAGAGTTGAGTCGACTAATGGAGCTTTGGCAGATGCTTGAAGATGAGGAAGAAAGGTACGTTAATTTGAAAGCATATGTTAGATATAAAGTGAACTACTTTCATAAAAAGTTCTAATCTGAACACTTTTGACAAATTTTACCATTTCTATAGCGTGTGACGTGTAAATGGGTGCAGTCACCTGTATTCGATCTTCTGGCATCCCTATCAGCGACGCCCTTTGCGCCGTCCATGTTATAGCAGTCCTCGCAACAGCAAGTGTCAGTATCATAGCCGTCTCTCCTTCCTCCAGTTGTCATTTGTTGTCCCAACAGCGGTGGAGGAGGCGGTGGTTGATCTTCTATGGCTCGCCGTCGAGCTTGAGCGTCGCGCCTCCTCTCCTTATCCGTCAAGACGCAAACGGCGTGCTCCGAGAGCGGGCAAAACAGGGCACTCACATATGATCCCATACAACATTTATCATAATCATAACAGGGGGATCTTCTTAATAGTAGGACGGGTCTTTCATGCGCGCTCATCTCACTACTTCATAGTAAAATGTAAAATTTTAATAAAATATTATTGTTAATGCCTGAAGTGGAGTTAGGGTCGCAGAATCCGGCTAGTCGTGAAGAGGATTTTGAAGAATTAAGTAGTAATGCGGATTTATATGTTTTCAATCATCAGATGGTTCAAGGTTATAGAGGAGTTAATATTAATACCCGAGATAACGATGAATCCTTAGGTGACATGCGTATGAAGGATCATATGGACGTTTCTAATCAAGAGAATGTGGCCCCAGTTTACTTTCAGTCACTTAGTTTAGACTAAGACTAAGTGTAGATTGAGTATTTTGGATGTTGTTTTGTGATGAGTTAGTGTTTAAGATATGTAGTAGCTAGGATTATTATTATATTAAAGTAATAATCATTATTAATAAGTCCTCTGACTCTGACTCTGACCCCAGGCTAAAACTAAAAGCTAGAAGTAAAAGCTATGCATAAATGACCTACTGAAGTACATATAGGTGCATAGCTAAAAAAACTGCTACTAACAACTAAAAAAAAGCTAGTCAAAACAATTTAATTTGCAATTGGAGTCAACTGCTTCACGCCGTCGGTGGTTTCAAAAATAAAAATGAAAGGGCAACGCGTCCTCGTCTACAGGCTTCAAAGCACAGCAGCAGCAGCAGCAGCAGAGGCAAACTGAATATTGGCTACGCATCCCAGTTTGGTCAAAGTTATACTCCAAAGTGATTTTATTATCAGGGCTAGCTCCAGGACCATTAACGACAGGCGCTACATTGATCGTCGTTCTCTAAGCCGTCTGCGCTTGAGCAGAGCTTCTTGGTTCAGTATTAAACGAAGTAATAACGCGAGACTAATCAGTAGTTTTAGTAGCAGGAGCAGACTTAGATTGAACATTGATAGGCTCTCCAGTAATAAATCCTTCAAATTGTATAGCGTCTTCAGGACGAACGCCGGAGGCGCCAGCAGATCCAGCTTGAAGGCCAGCTCCAGACGCGCTAATATATGGTAGATAATTGGACGACAAAAACGCATTCAAAGTCAATTTGAAGCGTCAATTTGTGCAACTTGAGCATTAAAGAAGCACGTCGCTTCAGGTTTAACAAGGTTAGACATCTGTGCGCTAGTAAAATCAACAAGAGCATCTACGCCAGATGGACTGCCTGAGTCTGCCGTCGTTGTATGTGCATTAGCGACGCGATCAAACACAAGTTGTCTGCCAAGCGCGACAAACAACTTGCTTTTATAGTCGGACAGCGTAATGAGCCCGCTATTCACCAATTTGCTGTCCAAAAAAGGCTGAGGGAGTATTTACAATAACCCATTGGAATTTACCAAGATTGAAGTCTTCCTTACTTTCAACAGCTGCTCTGGCTCTAATACACTTAGCTGCTGCGCCAGCATTCATAGCAGGACTACGCTCAACGCCATGTTGCACGTCTTCAGTAGCACGACCAGATTGAGCTCGATGATGCTCCATCATTGGTTGCTTAGCAATAAATTCAGGGGCATCTGGATTGTAATTTGTCGCCGTGATAATAGCGCCAGCGGCGCCACTGCTATTGTTAGTAGCAGATGGATCAACTGTGCTTCTAAATTCAAAAACCAATTGGATAAATTTATATTCTTCGTTCGTAGTTAGCAGCCATTTGAGCTAACCATGGTATGTTCAAAGCAAGACCAGGATTAAAAGCAAGACTTTGAATCAAAAATGCAGACGAACTTGGAGAGGGTCATACACGTCTTGCAAGTGCTCACAATGAGAAGTAGCGACGTCTTGACTCCCACTAACTCCACCAATAAGTCCCATACCTGCTCCTGTAAGAATTCTGGCTCATTTCAGTGCCGTCGTGGTCGCCGCGACCTGGCTTCCCCATACTTGCTTTCCTCCTTCAGCATTTCAAGCGTCGCGCTCTTACACTCGAAGGTGGAGCTCCCCAATCTACATAATTTCATCTCAAACCTTGGCGTTAGGAAGCCTGCGGTGAAAATCTGCTCGAGATTGTCGCAAATGCTCGCTTTAACAGTCGCCGCTTCATCGACAGAGGCTTCGTCTGCGTCGCTCCTAAAACATCTTAGACTGCCCCTCCTCGCATCCAATTTAAAATGTATCTCGACATTGATATGACCTTATCTACCCTTTTTACGACTTACACTAGAACGTCAATGCTTAAAATTGGATGCAGCGTATGTTATGAACAAGAATCCATCTTGCAGCGCAATCTTTGAAGAGAATTCACCAAGTCGAATTCGACGATTTCTTCCTACTCCTCCGCTTCTTTTCCCTGCAGACTATTTCATAGGATGAATATACAGTTGGTGAAGACGCAACGAAACTCTTTCTTAAGGAAACTTGCCCAACGTTGTTCTACAATCAATTTAGTGGCGGAGGGGTCAACCTTCCCCAAACTCATGTTTTCGCCACGGAATTGGTTTTTTGTTCGACTTCGGCTGCGGGGAGAGGAAAGTTAATTAGAGGGGAGTACTTGGTCCAGCAAGCAAAAAAACACTCAGAGGTGCGCTAACGTCGCGGTAGGTACTCCCATGCTAGGTAGGTACTTCTACTTATTTATCTATTATACAGTACTTCTTACCTACTTACCGCCGCCGTCGACTGTCGACGGTACTTATGTGCCGTGAAACTAAATAAGAGTCAATAAAGTTGTGATGATATCTTGAGATACTGTGTACCTA
>JAYYDJ010000092.1:0-20116 GCA_036160955.1 Verrucomicrobiota bacterium
GATGGGATGGCGCCTAATGCTAGTGCATCGAGGAAAGAGAACGTGGCGAGTTCCCACTCCTCAACTTTTTATTACATCTCTGGATGCTAGTAATTAGATAGTATCAAAATTCTTAAGTGAGTGGCGATCGGCCCGTAGACTTTTTGTCTACGGGTTTTTTGTGTCACGATACCTCGGAAAATTCAATGGACTATCTAAAATAATTACGTGTGCTTCGAGAGTAGGGCTAACCATTACAACATCAACTCAGCTATTAACGTTACTAGAAGGAGCAATTTGAAATGGTTTGCCACGTTAATTACTAACATGATAGTTTTTACCCAATTATGTAACTAGGCTTTATCAATCAGCTGTTTCAATAAATCATCGAGCATAGCAGGGTTTGCTTTGCCCTTAGTCGCCTTCATGACTGGTCCTTTAAGCGCATTAAGCGCCTTAAAATTTCCGGCCCTATACTCTGAAACCGCCTTAATGTTGTTGGCTATTGCCTCGCGGCACAATGCTTCGATCTCTCCACTGTCATTACTTTGCTTTAAATCCTTTGTTTTCACGATAACATCTGGCATCGTCCCCGTATTAAACATTTCGGTAAATACCTCCTTACCGATCTGTTTTGAAATGACACCTGTATCGATAATTTTAGCAAGAGTCGCTATGTGTGCAGGTGTGAGTTTACAATCACTCACACAGTTAGGGGATGCCCCTCGCGCGGAAGAATTTGCTAGCTCACGAAGTAAATCATTAACTATGTAGTTAGCGATTGCCTTGGGCGCATCATAAAATTTTAGGGCTGCCTCAAAAAACTCACATAGCTGTAAATTTGGGCACAACACAGCAGTGATAGTATAAGGTAAATCCAAGTCCTCTTGATAACGACGCTGCTTATCTAATGGACGCTCTGGTAACTGCGCATCCAACTGTTTGATCCTTTCAGGATCTATTTGAACAGGCATCAAATCTGGGTCTGGAAAATATCGGTAGTCATGTGCTTCTTCTTTACCACGCAAAGAAGAACTTCTGCCACTATCCACATCCCATCGGCGCGTTTCTTGGATTATAGCCCCACCCTCATCAAGTATCTCAGATTGCCGAGTAATCTCATATTCGATCGCAGCTTTTACATTAGAGATAGAATTTAAGTTCTTCATCTCTGTCCGAGTTCCAAGCGAATCAGTGCCGACCGGACGCAAGGAAACATTCGCATCGCAGCGCATTTGGCCCTTTTCCATATCACAATCAGAAATGCCGGCATAGATAATAAGATTACGCAGTGCATTCAGGAAAGCTACAGCTTCGCTAGAGTTGTGCATATCTGGCTCAGTGACGATTTCAGCTAAAGGAACTCCTGCCCTATTGAAATCAATAACTGTATCGAATGCTTCGTGAGTGAGCTTCCCGGGATCCTCCTCTAGATGAATACGATTGAGTTGTACCCATCGGTGGTCGCCCTCGACATTTCTAGATGGTCCTGATAATTCTATTTCGACCTTTCCACCAATGCACAGCGGATGTTCGTTTTGAGTCAACTGGTAGTTCTTGGGTGAATCTGGATAGAAGTAATTTTTTCTGTCCCATTTGCACTGATCAGCAATAGTACACTGCAACATAAGCCCTAGTTTTGCGCATTTCTCAATCGCGGAGTAATTGAGCACTGGCAAAGTACCAGGTAATGCAAGTACAACCGGATCGGTTAATGTATTTGGTTCTGCACCATAAATATAGGGGGCAGCTGTAAACATCTTTGTACGTGTCTTTATTTGTACGTGTACTTCAAGGCCGATGACTGCTTCGTAAGACATGTTGGTAACAATTTGGAATAACAATGCCTCTATAAATTTGGCCTTTGCTGGTGATAATCGTGAGCCTGCTCAAAAGCATTTGCTACTGCGAACATATCAGCCTCACCAAAAGCTGGCGCAATTACTTGCAAGCCTATAGGTAAGCCAGCTTTAGTAAAACCACTAGGCAACGAAATAGCTGGTAGTCCAGCGAGGTTAACTGAAATTGTGTAGATATCACTAAGATACATAGCAAGCGGATCATTATTACGCTCACCGCGCTTAAATGCTGGAGTCGGTGAAGTTGGAGTCAATATCGCATCCACATGCTCGAAAGCATTTTCAAAATCTTTACGAATCAAACTACGTACTTTTTGAGCACGTAAATAATAGGCATCGTAATATCCAGAACTCAAAACATAGGTACCTAATATAATGCGACGCTTGACTTCTTCACCGAAGCCTTCACCGCGACTTTTAGTAAATAAAGAAAACGCATCATCTGCCGCTGCACTGCGATGACCGTAACGAACTCCATCAAATCGGGCTAGATTAGAGGACGCCTCAGCGGTAGCGACAATATAATATACTGGTACAGCTAAGTCTGAATGTGGAAGCGAAATATTAATAATCTCACACCCTTGGGAGCGGTACCATTCTATGGCTTTTTCAATATTTGCCTTCACTTCAGGGTCGATACCATCTGCAAAAAATTCACGTGGTATGCCGAGTTTCCACGGTCCCTTTTTTTTCTGTAATGCTTCTGCATAATTAGTGTCGCCTTGTGGTGGAATCGAGGTTGAGTCTAGAGCATCTTTGCCAAGCATCACCTCTAAAAGAAGAGCGGCATCTTCTACAGAGCGAGTAAAAGGTCCTACTTGATCTAATGAAGATGCAAAGGCTACGAGCCCATAACGAGAAATAAGTCCGTAAGTAGGCTTCATGCCAACCACTCCACAAAGTGCAGCCGGCTGACGAATTGAGCCCCCCGTATCCGTCCCTAATGTGGCTATAGCTTCTCCAGCTGCCATTGCAGCTGCACTACCTCCCGAAGATCCGCCTGGTATAGTATTTAAATCCCATGGATTAGAAGTGGTTTGGTACGCTGAGTTCTCAGTCGATGAACCCATAGCAAACTCATCCATGTTTAATCGACCGAAAATGACGGCTCCGGCATCGCGTAGATGACGTATGCAGGTGGCATCAAATGGAGAGTTGTACGACTCCAGCATCTTCGAAGCGCAGCGTAGCGGTTGATCTTTGACTGCTAATATATCCTTAATTGCAATCGGAATACCGTCTAGTGGACCAATAGCACTGCCAAGCGTTCGTCTTGTGTCCGAGGCCTTCGCCTGCGAGATAGCATCGGAAGCATCTAAAGAAAGAAACGCCTGTACTTCGCCATCGACTGCTTCGATACGATCTAATACAGCTTGCGTGACTTCGACCGAGGTAGTTTCACCTGCTTTTAGCGCGTGAGCTATCTGAGCAATCGTGTTGTAGTACAAAGGTGGCATAAATACTTTTAGAGGTAATTTTTCATGTTAAATACCTATTCAACTACTTTAGGAACAACTACTTGATTATCACGCTGTTCGGGCGACATCTTTTTAAGTGTTTCTGCTGCGAAGGTCTCACCTGGAGTGTCACTTGTGCGCCAAACATTATGAATATCTTGAGTGTGTGCCATAGGCTCAATTCCATCCACATCGACCGCACTCAGTTTCGCGAAGTGACTGAGAATATCATCTAGTTGAGCAGACAGTGTAGATTTCTCCTTATCCGTAAGTTCAATGCGCGCTAAGTCGGCGACATAATCGATGTCTATGTGAGGTTGTTCACTCATTATTACTTAACTTAGGTAAATAGATCTTTTGTTCAGAGTAGACTTAGCTTAGAAAACTACTTACGAATTGTGTAGTTAGTCTTTTCAGAGATTAGTTGTTGTATCGCGTCAAAAGCAGTATTCACTTCTTTGTCCTTGAGTGTACGATCTAGGGCACGAAAACTAAGATTTAAGGCGAGACTCTTTTTACCTTTCGGCAAGTCCTCAGCTTGATAAAGATCAAAAATACGCACGCTCTCACAATCAAATCCTTTAGATGATTTTTTTGCGAATTTGTAGACGTCACTTCGTACTTGCTGCGCCAATGTCGAAGCATCAACAATTAAGGCAAGATCTTTGCTAGATGTGGGCTGGTTGCTAATTGCCTTGTAGCGTTTGCGCTTGGTTTTACGCTTGAAAATTTGTGGCGTCATCAAAATTGAGCCAGCCAATACTGGAGCCGTTAAGCCCCAACGCTTCTTAAGCGCGGCTATGTTGATCATACCACAAGTTACTTCAAAGCCCATACTACCAAAATCTCCTGCATAAGCAGCATGTCCACCCTGCCAAAGTCGGCAGGATTCGATTGGATGATAAGATATTTTTTTTGTAGACTGTCCTGTGATTTCAAGAATATTTTTACAAATTGTGCGTGAAGTGTAGAAATCTTCTGATTCGCGGGTCAACCATTCTTGCTGTCTGGATTCTTGAGCCATAATGAAACCAACTGAAATGAGCTCCACTAATTGCCCTTGCACTTCACGGTAGACATGACCGCGCTCAAAAAAACGAATACCTTCAGTACCACGAGCAGAGTTAAGTTGCAATACATCAATCAATCCTGGTATTAACGAAGGGCGTAAATGGCTTTGGTCGCTCTGTAATGGATTATCTATGGCAAGACATGCGTGACTGGGATTGCCAAAAAAATAACGTACCTCCTCAGGATCACGCAGTGAGTAACGAAAGGCTTCATTGAAGTTTTGCCCAGTCAAGTAGTCGGCCACGTTCGAATTCACAATGTACAAGCGGTCATCTGTACGCCCAATGCCGCGTGCAACTACTTCACTATCAGGAATTTTATCTGTGCCATAAATACGAATAAACTCCTCAATTAAATCAACCGGACGAAGCAAGTCACCACGGTACGATGGTACGCTTACTTCCCAACGAGCGCAATCTTCGGTATCCATGTAACTGGCAACCTCCAAGTTTAGCGACTCCAGTACAGACTGAATCACTCTATCACAAACTTCGAAACCAATAAACTCACGTACCTGTTTGGGGTATAACGTGATTACAGTAAGCTTAGATGGCTCACTGCCAACTTCTATGCGATTTCCCACTATCGACCCACCCGCCACCTCGAGAATCAAATCGGCAGCACGCAGTGAGGCATAAGTGATACCTTTTGGGTCTACACCACGCTCAAATCTATAAGAACTATCTGTAGATGAATTAAGTGCGCGTGAAGTAGCGCGAATCGACTTAGGTGTAAAATAAGCAGACTCCAAAACCACGTTGGTAGTCTGCTCATCGACCTCTGCATCGACTGAGCCTATCACGCCTGCGATAGCTAGAGCCCGCTCACTATCACCTATCACCAAGTTACTAGTGCTTAACTCTCGATCTACATCACCTAAAGTAGTAATCGACTCTCCTGCTTGCGCAGTTCGCACCAAAAGCTTACCACCCCTTATCTTTGCAGCGTCAAAGGCATGTAATGGCTGACCTGTCTCATGTAAAACGTAATTAGTCACATCGACTATATTATTTATTGAACGCTGCCCTGTAGCCTCGATCGCATCTTTGAGCCATTCCGGGCTTGGCCCTACCTTAACTCCTTGTAACGAAAGCGCAGTGTAGTACGGACAAAGATCGCCAGCTAGAACTTTGACCTCGGTAAGGAGCGACTCGCCATCGTTTTTGACACCTGCAGACAATCTTGGATATGTAACAGGTAAACCAAAACGTGCAGAAAGTTCACGAGCGACACCTATATGACTGAGTACATCTACACGATTGGGAGTAATTTCTATATCAAATACTGTATCGCAATGAGTAAAAAGGGCGTTAATAGAAGTACCTAATGGAGCATTCTTATCAACAATCATAATACCATCATGATCCTGCCCAAGGTGAAGTTCTTTAGCAGAGCACAACATGCCCTCAGAAGGCTGGCCACGGATTTTTGACTTCTTGATTTTAAAATCATCTGGAAGCACCGCTCCAGGCAAAGCTACCATCACCTTGTCACCTGTATTAAAATTCTTAGCCCCACAAACAATTTGATGTAGCTCGCCGTCCTGATCAGTGGATACTTCGCAGCATCGTAAGCGATTCGCATCGGGGTGTTTCCGATAAGAGGTCACCTGACCAACCACAACATTAGGCATTTCTGGCGGACCTAACCTCTCATAGGACTCTATGTCAAACCCCAATAAAGGTAGCGTCTGCGCTAGCACTTCTGGAGTGTGTTGGACTGGATCTAGATCGATGTAGTTCTTCAGCCAATTATAGGAGATTTTCATTTTAAGCTATATTCAAACAGTTCTTTAAGTGGATTCAACGAGGTAGTATTCGGCGACTATGCAAACTGCTTTAAGAAGCGCACATCATTCTGGTAGTAATAACGTATGTCATCGACTCCTTGAAGGATCATAGCAATACGCTCGATCCCCATTCCAAAAGCAAATCCCGTGAATTGATCTGGATCAATATCGACTGACTTAAAGACCTCAGGATCAACCATGCCACAACCCATTATCTCTATCCACTTGTTACTCAATTTGCCAAGATCTGGTGAATAAAAGTCCATCTCATAACTAGGTTCAGTAAATGGAAAGAAGCTAGGACGAAGCCGTGTCCTTGCTTTAGGACCAAATATATTTTTTACAAAATAATCAAGAGTCCCTTTCAGATCAAGTAGACTAACGTGTTCATCAACATATAGGCCTTCTATTTGGTGAAAATTTGCGCTGTGCGTCGCATCAGGAGTGTCTCGACGGAAGCAGCGACCTGGTGCTATAATACGTATCGGTGGCTTTGACTCTAGCATCATACGTATCTGCACAGTTGATGTGTGTGTTCGCAGTAAATATTTTTCATCAGCATACTTCTCCACATTGGCGACAGTTAATTCATTTGGAAGATAATACGAATCTTGCATGTCGCGTGCGGGGTGCTCCGCGGGTATATTCAAAGCGTCAAAACAATAATGCTCAGTCTCTACTTCTGTAGCCTCAGCAACGGAAAACCCAATTTTGCTGAATAATTGAACCATTTCTTCACGCACTTGCGATATCGGATGTAGTGTGCCTCTATCAAGGTCTGGACTCGGAAGACTCGGGTCAATTGATGGTCCCAACTTCGTCGCCATCTCACTAGCTTCAATGCGCTGCATAACTTCATTAAATGCTGAAACGACAGAAGACTTAGCCTGATTGATTAATTTTCCAGCAGCTGGCTTTTCTTCTTTTGGGACTTGCCCCATCGACTTCATGACAGCAGTCATTGATCCCTTAGGTCCTAATATTGTAGCCTTGTATGCCTCCAACTCAGAGCGAGTTGAAAGATGTGGCATTTTTTCATGCACACTGTCTGTTATAGCACTTAACTCAATTTGTATTTCAAGGATCATAGTCGTATTATTTAAGGCTTTCAAGCTAAGCAAATTTGTCGAGAAGCTTTTAGTCAAAAAATAAGTAAGCGGAGGCAAATAGTAAAATAACTTAATTTTACTGGTACTAATAAGAATTTATAACACCTAAGTTACTTCATCAAAAAGTGCAGCAATACACTTTTTAAGTATAGATATTTTTATGGGTTTACTTAGATAGGCATCCATTCCTGCATCTAAACAACGGTCCCTATCCCCAGATAGAGCATTAGCAGTCAGTGCGATTATTTTAATAGACTTTGCCTTATTACCTGCTTCTCCATTACGAATCGCATGAGTTGCTTCAAAGCCATCCATTAGGGGCATCTGTAGATCCATTAATATGAGATCACTAGACTGCTCGGACAATAAACTAATTAATTCTTTACCATTGTTACAAAATTGTGCCACACAACCCATGCGCTTTAGCATATAGCGGAGCAGGTGCTGATTTGCTAAATTATCTTCTGCTACAAGAACCTTTAATTTCAAGCTGTCATCGGGAGAATATACAGTGCCATCATTTTTAGTTAGAGATAAATTGGATTCAGACGATGCTTCTGATGATAGTACTTTTTCGCGATGAATGTTTACAATGACATCGAAAAAGAAGCTAGAACCAGATCCTAACTGACTCTTTACAGAAAGTTGCCCATTCATTGCACTGGCTAAACGTCGACTAATACTAAGCCCTAGTCCAGTACCTCCAAATCTGCGAGTGGTAGAAGAATCTGCCTGAGAAAATGGCTCAAATATAGTGTCTATCTCATTGGAATCTATACCTATGCCAGTATCTCTAATTTCAAACTCTAAGTGACTCTGAGATGATTGTTCCTCATTGTCGCGCACTGAAGCCTTTAGAACGACGGATCCCTTATTGGTAAATTTAAATGCATTACCTAGAAGATTAATCAAAATCTGCCGGATACGCTTTTCGTCACCTATTATGACTTCTGGAAGTGCATCGTCAAATTCATGTAATAAATCAATTTTTTTACTCGCTGCTTCTGCCTGAAATAACCGTAAAGTTTCATGCAACAAATCATTTAAATTAAGCGCATGCATGTCTAAATCTAAACGACCAGATTCAATTTTTGAGAAGTCTAATATGTCACTAATTAAGAATAGTAGTGCTTCGCTACTAACTTGCAATGTATCAACAAAATCTCTCTGCTCTGCATTAAGTGGCGTCTCCGCAAGCATGTCAATAAAACCGATCACTCCATTCAACGGTGTTCTAATCTCATGACTCATCGTAGCCATAAAATCTGACTTTGCATGGTTAGCATGGTCTGCATCACGTGCGCTTTGACGCGCATGCTCAATAACCTGCTTCAAGCGACTATTCGCAACCTCCAGTTGAGACCGTGCTTTTTCCGCATCTTCCATCATGCTAAGCGCAATTTTACGGCCCTGCTTCAGTTCGTTCGCTTGGTCAATTAAATCTTTATTAGCACTACTTAATTGATTCTTCGCAATACTCCATCGACGCTGCGTCTCGCTACTTTTCGATAAAATAATTCCAATCATAGAATTCATCTTTTCAAATTCGATGAAATCATATCCTTGCTCTTGATTGGATGATGCTTCCAAAGACAATGTACTTTTTAAGCGATTCAAATTACGAACTAAACTATCTGCTAAATATTTAGATGCGATAATAGGGACAATTACACCTAAAAATCCAATAGTTGCGACTATCATTAATTCTGTATACAGCTCATGGCGCAAGTCATCAAGAAGGGCATATCCAGGATCCGAAGCATGCAGGTTTTTCAGATTGCCCGCCGTATCTGTATTAGAATTAATAAGATTTTGGTCCACTAGTGCGTTACGTTCTTGAGTATAGTTCTCAAAGGCACCGACGCACAACCATGCAGTAAATAACATAATTATAAGAGACATGGGAATACCAACCCAATTCCAAATAACTCGAGAAATCGATTGTTTCGTACTCTGAATCTTTACAGATTTATTCATTTAGCGGCATCTCATTACTACTGTCACTGCTTTTTGAATCTACCTTGTAGCGTACTACTTGCCCTGATTCTATTAGTAAATCGTTTACTTCTGACTTTAAGGCGAGTATACGTGTTTCTCGACTGATCACGCCTTGACTATAACGATCGATTTCAGCAACCATTAGTTGTCGCTCGTCACTGTCAACTACCTCACTTGGTGAATTGAATATAATTAATTCAACTGAATGACCATCAGTTATGATACGTCCGCTAATTATTAAACGAAGAGTGATGTCACTGGGACCTACTGCATTGACCCTGATTACAGACTCGCCAGATTCAATTTTTAATTGTTCAAAAAATGAGTTTAATATATCGCTATCTATTTTAAGTAAGGAATTAAAATTCACGCCCTTCGTGTCAGAATTTTTTTCAATAGAGCATAAGTCATAGAAAACAGGACTAGCTCTTAGTAATTCCAAAGTAATAATATCAATTTCTGCGCAGCA
This sequence comes from Verrucomicrobiota bacterium, assembly GCA_036160955.1. Lineage (GTDB taxonomy): Bacteria > Verrucomicrobiota > Verrucomicrobiia > Opitutales > Coraliomargaritaceae. The sequence goes on from JAYYDJ010000092.1 coordinate 9,732, forward strand.
AATTGAATGGCTTGAATAAATAGACTCAATTCGCCGCTTATGAGAGGAAATAATGTTCAAATATTTACCCTCCAAGGATTTTAATTGGTTACCTAAATAACGGTCACGAATAATAAATAAGGTGACAACTAATGAAGCAAACACTGAAAGAACCGTATCTTCAAAGTTGGATAAATTAAATCCAGAAAGAACAGTCTTTGATATTAAAAATACACCAATTAAAATCGAAGCGAATATGAATATTCGATTCGGATAGGAAGAGGAACGCTCAGGCACAAGGTTAGTAGTGTCATTTAAATTCATTAATATATAACTAAGATATTCACATTTTCTTTTTACTTAAGAAAGATACCCTAGAAAAGTTGAGAAATATGCACCCTATTAAATCGAGCTTACATCGATTTCGTTGGCATCTTTCCAAAGATGATCGAGATTATAATAACTGCGTATACTATCAGTTTGTAAGTGTACCATGAAGTCAAAGGCGTCTACAATCACCCAACCACTATTAGTATTGCGGTCCTCTCCTATAAGAAAAACACCAGCCGTCTTTAGTGCACCATCGAGATCTGATTTGATTGCTTTAAGATGAGGATCGGAAGTTCCAGTAGCTAAAATAATATAATCGGTAATAGAAGAAATATCACTAACATCTAATAAGCGGATGTTTTCTGCCTTCTTATCTTTCAGAGCATTTAGCGCACTATCAAGTTCTGTAGATAATGGGTTTGTGCTATTTAGTCGTGATATTGGCATAATGTTGTTGATTATTTATACAGAGACTCTTGTGAAATAAAAGCCTGAACTGACTGCGGAACTCTACCGATAATACTCTTCCCATTTCTTCTATCTTCACGAATAGAACTCGAACTTTCACTAGATAGCGGCATTTCGACATGTATAAATTCCACAGATACTTTCGGTTTTTTTTCTAGTGAGAAGTTTGGACGAGCTATAACTATAAAGTTTATAATTCTAGCTAAACTATCAATGTCACGCCATCTATCTAGTTGTACAAATTGATCTGCCCCTAAAACCCAAAATAAAGTATTGCTTGGGTACCTTGCCATAAAGTTACGCACACAATCTATTGTGTAACTGATACCACCCAGAGCTATTGCGCTTGAATCCACACTAAATCGCGGTTGCTTACTAGTGGCTAGTTCTAGCATTTTCAATCGATCTGCATCGCTAGCTATTGGACCATTTTTTTTCAATGGAGAATGCGCAGATGGTAAAAAAATCAACTGGTCAACACAACCATGCCCTAAAACAGTTTCTGCAATGTCAACATGGGTATTATGGACAGGATCAAAGGATCCGCCATATAATGCGATTCGTTTACCTTTTAGTAGGACCATAGATACTTATGAAATAGAATAATTATTTACATTATTATGAATAGAGACATCTACAATATAGTTTTATTCTATTTGTAATGTGCAATATACTAAACAATACACAGCATACTTTAACTGAAGAGCTTAAGCAATTACTTCAAAATAATACAGGCGAACTGAGTATCGGCGACATATGCTCTGCAATCAATGATAAAGGATTCGGCTTACTACTAATTATCCTATCTCTACCTAGCGCATTACCTATTCCTGCACCAGGTTACAGCACTCCGTTTGGAATAGCTATAGCGCTAATAGGAATACAAATGCTTGGTGGGGGGCGCACTATATGGTTACCAAAAAAAATAAATGCATTTAAAATTAAGTCGTCTGTCGCATCAAAGATGATTCAAGTTGGGACTCGATTCATCCTGGAATTAGAGCGATTTATCCGCCCTCGTATACATGCTGTGTACTCAGGTGTAGGGTACACTCTAGCTGCGCTGCTCATTATCATCATGGCTTTACTTATGATTCTACCCATTCCGCTTACCAACACATTTCCAGCTATGGTAATCTTCTTAATTGGAGTTGGTTTAACTGAAAAAGACGGCTTATTCGGCATAATTGCCTATAGCATAGGAATATGTGCAGTAACTTTATATGTATTAATTATTTACACACTAGTCACGCGAGGACTGCCAGCTGTAGAAGGAATTAGAGACTGGTTAACGAATGTATTTAGTCTTTAATTACTTAGAGCTCACCTCACCTAAATCTTTGTGGAAGCGATTTCCTGCGCTGGTAGCTAAAACATAACCTTTACGTATCGTAAAATCTCCAAACCGCTCACCATCTTCGCGATACTTAGCATAATCAAAAAGTATTGGCTTCAAAATATTAATAATTTCTTCGTGTGTTAACGAAGCACGAAAAAGTTTATTTAAACGAGTGCCATCAAAGCCTGCACCAAGATATAAATTATATTTTCCAGGCACTTTTCCTACTAAACCTATCTCACCTAGATAAGGACGCCCACAGCCGTTGGGGCAGCCTGTAGAGCGTATGATAATTTCATCGTTACTGAGTCCAGCCTCCTCTAACGTGCCCTCTAAGTCGCTTACCAAATTTGGCAAATAACGCTCAGACTCAGCAAGAGCTAGACCGCAAGTAGGTAATGAAACACAGGAGATCTGGCTTCTGCGCATACCAGAAGCGCTCTTGTAGGAATCTAAACCATACTTATCGACTAAGGCATCTATAGATTCCCTATTTTCCGAAGAGATATTAGCGAGTATTACATTTTGATTCGGGGTGAGACGAAATTCACAAAAACCACTCTTAGCTATGTGGCGCATCCCTGTTTTAAGTTTAGCTTTTTCAGTATCAATAATACGTCCACCCTCTATAAATAAGCCCAAATTCCACTTTTTATTACTGCCTTTAACCCAGCCATAGCGGTCACCATTTCCTTCGAAATTTACTGTTCTAGCATCATCAAGCTTGTAACCGAGTCGACTTTCTAATTCAGAACGAATCTTATCTACACCATGATCTTCGACTGTGTATTTAAATCTTGCATGCGCACGGTCAACACGATCACCCCAATCACGCTGTATGGATACAATTTTCTCTGCAACATCAACAACCTGGTCAGGTAGAGCAAATGCCATGATGTCAGCTAATCTGGGAAATGTTTTTTCGTTGCCGTGCGTCATTCCCATGCCCCCACCTACGGTTACATTAAAGCCAACCAATACACCTTTTTCAATTACAGCAATGAAACCTAAACAATGCGCATAAACGTCGACATCATTTTGAGGCGGTATTGCAATCGCAATTTTGAATTTTCTCGGTAGGTAAGTACTTCCATATAGCGGTTCAACCTCATCACCACCCATATCAAGTGATCTCGGTTTCATAGAGGCGATCATTTTGCCATCCAACCACATCTCGGAAAATGCTGACGTCTGAGGCTTCAGGTAAGCATCTATTTTATCAGCTATATCTTGCACTTGCGAATGCACTTCAGTCTGTATCGGATTTGGAGATGCCATTGTATTACGATTCACATCGCCACAACCAGCCAGAGAAGACATTGCCACTTCAGTGGTACGCTGAATAACATTTTTCAAATTACTCTTCAAAATACCATGTAATTGGTACGCTTGCCGAGTAGTCAGCTTAATAGTATCAAAGGAGCAATAAGTAGCCAATTCGTCCATCACTAGCCACTGCTCAGGAGTACTCACTCCTCCCGGCACACCGATACGGCATAAAAAACTATATGCCTTATCTAGCTTCTGCTTACGACGCTCGTTGCGAACGTCACGGTTATCTTGTTGATAAAGACCATGAAATTTAGTTAATTGTTGATCATCGGATGCTATAGAGCCAGTTGAAACGTTCGCAATACTCTCTAATATAGTACCACGTAGGTGCTGACTAGCGGCCTTAATACCCTCATTTTTGTGAAGTTTCGGCGCAGACTGACTATCGGATATCATAAAAGTTAAGATGAGTTGAAAAAAATACCTTTAGTATAATAGTACTATATATTGTTGCATGCAAATAATTAGCTTTAAAATTGACTCATTTCTTAGGTTTGTCACTCAAAAACCTATGATACACATTTTTTAATACTTATTTCTAGCTACAGCTACGTTTTTATTGTTTAATAATTATAATTTAACGATCATTTCATTTTGTCTAACATAGATCCATTACAGCCTTCTTCGCCACTCTCCGAGGAGCAATCTAAGGTATTTAATAAGCTGTTGCCTACTTTGGAAGGTAATCAACTGCAGTGGATTGTAGATTATCTAAGCAATCTACGAAATAATGTTCCGGTAGGTTCGGCTAAACCAGAGTTAGTCGTTCTTTTTGGTTCAGAATCTGGCAACGCAGAAGCACTAGCAGAACAATCGGTTAAAGCTGCAAAAAAAAGTGGTTTTAAGGCAAAGGCATTAAGTATGGCTGATATAAAGCCGGCAAAGTTGTCTACTTTTCACAACTTGCTAGTTATTATCAGTACTTGGGGCGAAGGAGATCCACCCGAAAGTGCAATTGAGTTTTATGAAGAATTTACTACCGATGAAAATCTAAGTCTAAAAGGCGTGAACTATTCCGTGCTTGGATTAGGCGATACCAGTTATGAGCATTTTTGTAAAATGGGCAAAGATTTTGATAGTCGCCTAGAGGTATTGGGTGCTACTCGAGTCAATGATCGTAAGGATTGTGATGTTGATTATGATGATGACTACGAGCTATGGATTGAAAGTAGTCTCGCAGCGCTATCAAAAATTGCTGGTTCCAGTAGCAAACCCACCGCTCATAAACCTGACTTTTTATCCTCGGCACCAAAAGTACCCTATTCAAGAAAAAATCCATTTCCTGCAAAACTTAAAGAGCGAGTATTACTCAACGGCAAAGGATCCGCTAAAGAAACAATCCATCTAGAACTGAACCTAGCTGGATCAGGTATGGATTACAGCGTCGGTGACGCTCTTGCTGTATTACCTCATAATGCCGAAGATGTAGTTCATTCAATCATTGAAATCACTAAACTTAATCCTGATGAAATAGTCTCACTTAAAAGCGGTGAGTTTTCTGTTCGCGATGCATTAACAAGCCATCTTGATATTACAGCTATATCCAAGCCAGTGCTAACTCGTTACAATGAGTTTGCGCAAAACAAAGAGCTCGATATACTTATTAATGATAAGGATAAGTTGAGTGCCTACACATTTGGTAGGCAAATCATTGATGTGTTGATTGACTTTCCTGCAAAAAATATCGATGCGCAACAATTAGTATGTATCATGCGCAAGTTACCGCCGCGATTATATTCAATCGCTTCAAGCCCTAAAGCTCACCAAGGAGAAGTACACTTAACTGTCGGAGTTGTTCGCTACAACACTGCAGGGAGGGAGCGCAAAGGTGTGTGTTCTTCTTTCCTGGCAGACATGGTAGAATCTGGACATACAGTCGATGTTTACGTATCACCAAATAAAAAATTTAGGTTACCTGATAATCCGCACACTCCAATTATCATGGTTGGCCCAGGCACTGGAATAGCGCCATTTCGTGCATTCATAGAAGAACGTGCAGAACAAGATGAGGTCGGTAAAAGCTGGTTATTCTTTGGCGATCAACACTATTTAACTGATTTTCTATACCAAAGTGAAATTCAAGAGTATCTAGATGATGGTGTATTGTCTAAACTCGATGTTGCATTTTCTCGCGATCAAGCAGAAAAAGTTTATGTTCAAGATAAAATGCTAGAAAATGCTACTGAACTCTACCAATGGTTAGAAGCAGGTGCAGTTTTTTATGTCTGTGGAGATGCTAGTCGCATGGCACATGATGTCGACGCCGTCCTACATACTATAATAAAAAATGAGGGTAAAATGGATACCAAAGAAGCTGAGGATTACGTCAAAAGTATGAAGTCGGAAAATAGATACTTAAGGGACGTTTATTAAATAGATCTATCGATTAAATTTTAAGTATTTTTCGTACAATTCCATTTATCTCATAATTTTTTAGTAGATTAGGAAAGTGCTCTGCACCACGTCCAACTGCAGCTAGCTCTACATGCTCTGAAGTGTGAGCGTGAGAAGTCCACCCTACCCCCGTCTCTTGGTAAAGTTCAGCAGCAATTGCGTCAGCTATGACACTTGTCATGTAGTCAGAACCAGCCAGCATTTTTTCTACAATTTCTACTTCTTGGTCCTTCGTAATGACAAGATCACAAATTGAATTAAAATGAGCACGACTAAATTTGCCTGTTTTCTGATAGATGCGCTCGATCGATTCAAAGCTACCACGAAAATTATTAATTCGATCTAACGCTGAGCCACTACCATTGTAGCTCTTTCCGACTCCATTTAATTGACAACCGCCTGTGCCGTGATCGGTAGTCACAATAACGAGTGTATCTGGATTCGATTCGAGAAAATCTAGTGCAATTGGAATACAATTATCAAATTCTAGAAGCTCATGCAAAATAGCTGCGGGGTCATTAGCGTGCCCTGCATGGTCAATTCGGCCAGCCTCTACTTGTAATACGAAGCCGTTTTCGTTTTCACTTAGAGGACGAAGAGCCGCATTAAACATATTAGCTAGACCTGGTATCTGTGCAAAAGCTGGATCATTCTTACGATCAATAGCGTAAGGTAGATGGCTATCCGAAAATAATCCTAATATTCGTCGGCTATCAGATAGATTAGACAAACCTACGTGATCAGTAACGAAAGAATAGCCAAGACGTTTAAATTCCGAACATAAGTTACGCTCTTTAGTAATAAAATACTCTAGTCCACCTCCAAGCAACAGATCTACTCCACGCTCTAGATATTGATTCGCAATCGTTGCCTCTAAGTCACGGTTTAATGCGTTCGCAGCAAATGATGCTGGTGTCGCATGAGTGATCCTACAGGTGCTTACCAAGCCAGTTGATTTCCCAGCCTGCTTGGCATGTTGCATCAGTGGTACTAGAGCGTCTCCTTTTATAGAATAATTAATACAACCATTATAAACACGCTCTCCACTACCCCATGCACTACCAGCTGCTGCAGAATCAGTAACTGGAGAACTAGCTGAAGCTGTGTCTTGTAGACTTCTATGCACATTATTTTTTTCCAATAATTGCACCCACTTTAGTGGCTCAGCACAGTGGCGAAGCTTCCAATGGTTCGCTAATGTTAGCGATCCGACTCCCATTCCATCAGCAACCAAAAAAATAAGGTTTTTAGTAGTATTACTTCCATTAGTTACATTTGAAAATACCTGAGGACTAGAAAATAAAGATGCGCCACCTAAAAGACCGGCACCCTGAATAAACTGGCGTCGTGATGAGGAATATTGCTCGGACATGATCTTAGAATAACAGAACTATTATATCAAAAGCCAGCTAAAGAAGCGACTGCACTCTTACTTTGGTGCATACCATGCTAAAACCTTTGCTCGAACTTCATCTAAATCATTCATGGGCTCAAAAAGTAGTGATGCAGAGTTAATGCAATATCGAAGACCTCCTCGATCAGAAGGGCCATCTTCGAAAACATGACCTTGGTGAGCACCACACACCTTGCAATGTACCTCTATGCGCTGCATTCCGTAGCTTACATCGCGCTTCACACCCAGAGTACGTGGATCTATTGGTCGTGAAAAGCTTGGCCAACCGGTACCTGAATCAAACTTATCTGTACTTAAAAATAGAGGAGTTTCACAACCGACACAGTTATAAATACCGATAGCCTTATTGTCGTGGTAGGCATTTGAGAAAGGTCTTTCTGTTCCTTGCTCACGAGTAACACTATATGCGAGTGCTGATAAGCGTTCTCTCCATTGCTTTTCTGTACGTTTTACAGGAAATGAATCCCCTGAAAGATCCACATGAGAAGGAAGGGCACACGCAGAAGCGCATTCCGCAATTTCTAAATTTTTTGATGACATAACAGTGGAAAGACTATCCTTTTTGAGAATATTTGCATATAATATAGTGCAGAACAAAAGCAATATAGTTAACACTATACCGAGACTTCTAAGTAATATGCATATCATAGATTTAATATTTAAAAATTATTAAGATTAACATAAATAAAAAATTTTAAAATATTCTGTCTTTACCATCAATATTTCTAACTCTATCTACTTTTCCATTAAAATTTTTAAGCAATGAAGCTAGTATTGCGTCGCTCAATCGTGAGTTGGCCTGCTCAATTGTAATTAATTCAGTAGATTCCCTCAAAACTAATGAGCCAAAGTCTTGATCAGCTACTTCCCCTAAGTCTTTGAATTCATCCTCAGCCAATAAACTTGCTTCGATGGGCGATTCATCAGCTTCCAAACTTACTTCAAATACATCCGTAGACGTATTGACTGTCTGGTCAACTACTTCACCAAGTATGCGCGAACTAGCAATACTGACAAAACGACTGTCTTTTCTTGAAGGATCAGGTATGACCATAGGAGTCAAATCACCCGTCCTTGTCGCTACTTTTTTTTTTGAGTATTACTAGTTGCACTGCTGTTGCCTTCAAATAATCCAGTACCCACTAATTGTTTAATGACAGTATCTATAGCTCGAGCGCGAGACTCTTCAGCTGCCTTGAGTAAAACGACCTCAAAATTAACTGTTTCAGACAATCCTTTTTGTACACTTTGCTCACCGCGTTGTAAGGCATCGAGCATTCGCATAATCGACTCATTTGTATGCATCGTTCCCAATAGGTTAGTCTGACCATTCTTCTCTATTGAATCGAGTAATACAGTTCTTAGATAAGCAATTAAATCCTGGAGTATCCTGTAAAGGTCACGTCCCTCGCTAGCATATTGGTCCACCGATGCTATTATTGATTTGAAATCCAGTGCTCCCAAAAATGAAGCTAGTTCATTAATTCGGTCTGCGGATATTAGCCCATATACATCTAGCACGTCCTGCTCCCTGATTGTATCTCCACAAAATGAGATCATCTGATCTAAAATAGATTGAGAATCTCGCATTCCACCGTTTGCTAAACGAGCAATTGAATCAAGTGCAGCGGACTCAACTATTATGCCCTCTGATTCAGATATCATTTTTAGTTTTTCAACAATTACATTGTTGGAAATTGGTCGAAACTCAAAGCGTTGACAACGAGAAACAATAGTTGGCAGCACCTTGTGAGATTCAGTTGTTGCAAAAATAAATTTAACATGGCTTGGGGGCTCCTCTAAGGTTTTAAGTAGAGCGTTGAATGCTGCAGTTGAAAGCATATGTACTTCATCGATAATATAAATTTTAAACGTACACTGTGCTGGAGCAAACTGACAGTCGTCTCTTAAGTCACGTACCTGATCTACACTGTTATTGGAAGCTCCATCAATTTCTATAACGTCCATACATGAGCCATTCATTATCGATTGGCTGATATCGGAATCATTATCTGGATTTATACTTGGACCTCCTGCTGCGTTTAAACATTTAGCAAATAAGCGAGCAGAACTGGTTTTTCCTGTACCCCTAGGCCCAACAAATAAATACGCATGAGCTATACGATTGGATTCTATAGCGTTACTCAATGTGCGAACAATATGATCCTGACCAACTAATTCGCCAAACTGCTTAGGCCTCCATCGACGTGCAATAACTTGGTATCCGTTCTCCATACTTTTTATATAAAGCTACTAATCGTAGATACTGGCAAGTGGGTTTTATAGTATAGGGACCAGTAAAAATCGGGAATTAGAAAAAATAATTAAACTATATTAAAGTGGCCAGGCACCCTACGGCACATGCCGTTCAAACTACCGCTGCTCCCTTCCGGGCCTGACGGGGTTCGCTTGTCCAGTATTGCATAGGACCCGGCCATCAACAAGATGGCATCGTATAATTCCTACAGACAACCAAAAAATGTAACTATCTTTGATGCTTGTCCTAATCATCATATTCCAAAAGGATCCTAAAGATGACTATTGACGGCTTAGTATCGCAGCAGCGTAAACAATTTTTCCCCATAAATTCAGCATTTCGGGACTACCTGGCAGAATACCAACGTGGAATTGATCTACCTATTAGCTACGAGGACCTCATAGATTATGATGATGCCTTCCCGTTAATAAACAAGAATGGTAAAGATACACTATGGTTAACTCTAATTTATGAGCAACAACGCGGTAGAGAATTATACGAAGGCCTCAAAAAGATTTACGTAATACTTCGCTCTGGAGGAGATGAAACAGCGATAGGCAATCTATTTATCGATCGCGTTGACTTTTGTACCTTTGGCAATACGAAACCAATGCGAGTTCGAGTTGTTAATCAGCACAATGACAACCATGACTACTTTTACGTTAAAAAAGCAGATGCTTCTCGTATTTATGGACTTGAGTTAGAGGAACTACTCTCTCCAAACCATATAAACTTCCTTGTTTATGGTGATACATTAATTGAAGAGCACATTATTGGAGTTCCTGGTGACGATTTCATTCGCGACTACCTACCCCAAGCTGATTTACATTCTGTTCGATTAGCGAAAGAGTTTATAAAATTTAATGAACGCT
>JAYYDJ010000093.1:0-6715 GCA_036160955.1 Verrucomicrobiota bacterium
CGTCGGTTCTCTGGCCAGACTTCGGTGAAGCTGAATTTAAAATAGCGATCGAAGACTACGTCGAGCGTGAGCGTCGCTACGGAAAAACTACTTGCCAATTTCACAATACATAAACGATCAGAACCTTTATTAAAAAGATAATGCGTCAGCGTATTTTTAGCTTCATCGCCCTATGGGCAATCACTGGTATATCACTTCTATTTTTTGGAGTTCATGCAGGTATTTTCCTCATTACTGTAATCTCTTTTTTCACACAGCTTGAGTTATACCAACTCTTTGAGAAAATGGGCTTACGCCCAATCAAATCCATTGGTCTTATAGGTGGATCCGTGATCTCTTTGGGTGCGTACTACTTACCTGACTTAGACGCTGGTAATGATCTTTTTTTACTAATCTTTTTACTACTGACCTTAATAATTATTCGCATGGACTTACAAGCTGGGCGCTTGCGTAGCTTCATGCCTACCTTATTTGGTTTAATCTATGTTCCCTACCTGTTACATTTCTTAATCAAAATAGTTCGTCTGGCAGAAGTTAGTAATTACGGTAGTACTACAGGCATTTTCTTGACTATCTGGATTGTCGCAGTCGCAAAGAGTACCGATGTGGGGGGCTTTCTTGTAGGAATGCGTATCGGTAGAACACCGCTGTCAGTTATTAGCCCGAAAAAGACTTACGAAGGAGCGACAGGTGGTATATTATTTGCAGTAATCGCAGGGCTCTTACTTCTAAGCATATTTAAATCGCTCTTACCTGAAGACTTTAGCTGGTGGCTCGCAATATTCATTGCGACTCTAGTTGCTATTGCATCAATCGCTTCAGATCTGGTCGAATCAGCATTAAAGCGCCAAGCTAGAGTTAAGGACTCCGGCGATGTAATACCAGGAATTGGTGGATTTTTTGACTTATCTGATAGCCTTATTCTAACTGCACCACTTGCTTATCTGCTTTTCAAATACACAGTATTATAAACCTTACAGATGAAACAATCTGCTTGCAAAAATGTCGTATTACTAGGAGCCACTGGATCCATCGGCACCAACGCTTTACGCGTACTTCGCAAACACCAAAGCAAATTAAAGTTAATTGGTGTAACCGCTCATTTAAATGATCAGAAGCTAGCAGATATTTGCCACGAATTTAAAGTTCCGCATGCTTCAATCACTGATTCGGATACCTACAAAAGAGCGAAAGTGGAAGGTCGTTTTCCCAGCGAAACACAATTGTTTGGGGGCAACGAAGCACTAATTGAAATTTCAACTCTTGAAAATGCTGACATTTTAGTACTTGGAGTCGTTGGTGCTTGTGGTCTAAAGCCTGCTTTAGCCGCTATAGACATGGGTAAAGAGATCGCACTTGCTAATAAGGAATTACTTGTACTTGGTGGTAGCTTCGTAATCGATGCTGCTAAACGCAGCGGATCAAAATTATTACCTACAGATAGTGAACACAATGCAATCTTCCAATGCCTCGAAGGTCATTCTAAGGCGGATGTTGAGAAATTGATTCTTACCGCATCGGGAGGGCAATTTCGGGATACTCCAATACAAGAACTTGCCTCTGTTACTCCTACCGATGCAACTCAGCATCCAAATTGGTCAATGGGTCAAAAGATTACAGTCGACTCTGCCACCATGGCAAACAAGGGGCTAGAACTCTTTGAAGCCCGCTGGTTGTTTAATTTAGAGCCATCTCGTTTGGAAGTAGTCATTCACCCGCAGAGCATAGCACACTCCTTTGTCCAGTTTATTGACGGTTCTATATTAGGTCAATTTACTCCCCCATCAATGACTTTTGCGATTCAACACTGCTTACTTTATCCACATCGATCTGCAAGCGTCGAGCCAACATTAGATTTTAAACAATCGATGAAATGGGATTTCAAAAATCCAGATTTAGCTCGTTACCCATGTCTAAAATTAGCTTATGAATCATTAAATACCGGTGGTAATGCTTTGGCAATATACAATGCCTCCAATGAAATAGCAGTCGAAAGATTCTTGAATGGATCAGTTAATTATTTAGACATTCCTCGTATTATCGATTGGTGCTTAAGTAACGATACTAACTCTGCAGCTACGAGCGTGGAAGCATTGATTGAAATAGACGCTCGAACAAGAGTATTAGCTAATACATTTAAATCTTCATCAATGTAAAAAAAGTACGTTACTACAACTCATTAATATGTCTTTTCTAACTAATTTATGGTTTATCGCCATCGCTGTATTTTGCTTAGGATTCTCAATTTTTATTCATGAGCTCGGTCATTTCCTAGCTGCTAAAAAGCGAGGACTTATTGCAGATAAATTTTCTATCGGTTTTGGTCCAAGACTCTTTGGATGGCATAAATATGGAACCGATTTTCGCATATCACTATTACCGCTAGGCGGCTACGTTTCTCTGCCTCAACTAGCAGATATGGGGCGCCTTGAGGGCAATAAAGAAGATAACATCTGCGAAATGCCTCCCATCTCTTATGCTGATAAGATGATTGTGGCAGTCATGGGAGCTGTGTGTAACTTAATTTTCGCATTTTTGCTATCTTTGGTACTATGGGGAGTCGGAAGAGAAATCATCAAGACTACAGAGGTCGGTTATATTGCTGAGACTGTCGTCAACAGCTCTAACCAAACAGTAGCAGGTCCTGCCCTAGTCGCTGGCCTCCTAAAAGGTGATAAAATTGTTAGCATCGATGGACAAGCAATAAGTAGTTGGATGCAGTATCAAAATGTATTAATGACTAGTACTGGGCGTACCAAAGAAGGTCGAGCTATAGTAGAGTTAGAAATACTTCGTGATGAACAAAAAATGTCCTTAACTGTATACCCACAAACCGTTTCTTCTGAAGCGATACGACATATTGGTATTTATCCTATTTCTGACAGCAATGCGGCACCAATAATCGTACATTTAGAGCCGGACATGCCTGCTGTTAGAGCAGGTTTAAAAGCAGGCGATCGAATCATAGAACTCGATGGACAAACAGTTATTTCTAGTGGTTTTCTTTCCACATATTTAGCCAATCACGGCGATCGCATCATACAAATAACTGTCGATCGAAACGGAGATACGTTAGTTATTCCTGTTCAACCTCGAGTAAAAGCAGGAGAACAAACACCGCGCTTCGGATTTGCATATGACTATCCTTTCAAGACCGAACGGATCCATTATAACCCTGCAGAACAAATGCTGCAATTTGCAAATACTATGCGTCGGACCTTATTTGCCTTAATACATAAAGGATCAGACGTTAAGGTTCGTAACATGAGCGGACCGGTAGGAATCGTGCATGGATTGAGTACTATGGCTCGTTATGGTTGGGTTGATCTTATTTGGTTTCTCGCGCTGATTAATGTTAATTTAGCACTTTTTAATTTATTGCCCATTCCTGTACTTGACGGAGGACATATGCTTTTTGCAACTCTTTCTAAAGTAATAGGCAGACCGCTACCAAGAAAGCTTATGGAAAGCACTCAGTTTGCCTTTGTAATATTGCTTCTAGGATTTGTCGCTTATGTAAGTTTTTTTGATATAGGAAGAGTCGGTCGTAGCTCGGGTTTAATAAATGATGATGTTGTAGCTAATGAACCAGTTGATCCTACTATAGAAAGAATTGATCCCTAAAAATATTCTATCATACTAGCTATGTCATCTGCAGACTCAGCACCACTAAATTATTGCGCATCACGCTTTCAGGCTATTCGGCGCGTGAGTTCAGTTGTCCAAGTAGGCTCTATAGGGATAGGGGGTGACAATCCACTACGAGTGCAGTCTATGACAACAACAAACACCCAAGACATCCATGCAACAGTACGACAGACCCTAGCTCTTGTTGAAGCAGGTTGCGAGATTGTAAGGATCACCGCTCCGAATAAAAAAGCTGCTCAAGCGCTTGCAGAAATCTCAAAAAACCTACGCGCAGCAAAGTGTAATGTACCTTTGGTAGCAGATATTCACTTTCTGCCATCTGCAGCAATGGAAGCAGCAAAATACGTGGAGAAAGTTCGAATCAATCCAGGCAATTATGCAGATAAAAAGAAATTTACTGTCACCGAATACAGCGATTTAGCTTACAACGAGGAACTCGATCGACTTTACGAATCGGTTTCACCGATTATTAAACGATGCAAAGAACTCGGTCGTGCCATGCGAATTGGAACCAATCATGGTTCTCTATCAGATCGTATAATGAATCGGTACGGTGACACTCCACTTGGAATGGTTGAGAGTGCACTCGAATTTATCCGTATTGCAGAAAGCCATGGCTATTATAATATCTGCTTGTCGATGAAAGCCAGCAATCCAAAGGTTATGATTGAAGCCTATCGACTTGCAGTAGCTCGAATGCAAAAAGAAGATATGCACTACCCTTTGCATCTCGGTGTTACCGAAGCAGGTGATGGCGAAGACGCTCGAATTAAAAGTGCTATTGGTATAGGCGCGCTACTCACTGATGGACTTGGAGATACCTTACGGGTCTCACTAACAGAGGATCCAGTTAATGAGATTCCGGTGGCACTTGACTTAGCAAACAAGGCCATGGACTTATGGAAAAAATCAAAAACTATCCATAACTCAATAACGCATGACAGTATCGATCCCTATAATTTTAACCGCCGAGCAACTCGTGTACTTCGCTTAGGACCTAAATCACAGATTGGCGGTAATTTAGCCCCCGCAATCATCGTCAAATCACTCGAATCGCTATCTAATCCAACAAACATAATTCAAGCTGTTTGCCGAACACAGACTAAATTAAAAGATTGTCACTTGGAGGGCCTACAAATTAAAATCGAAAGCTCAGAAGATCTCATTGCATTTATCGGATTACATGAAGCCCTTCACAGCGTGGTACAATTCTTTGCCCTGGAGATCAGTACTAATATTGACTTGAGCGAACTGGAGCAATTCTCATGGCCGAAAGGCCAAGCAGGTGTTATTATACTGCAAAAAGTTAATACAGAAGATGCTTTCTACGCCACTGAGTTACTAAATTTTTGCCGCGTTAAAGGGTTTATTTTAGCAATCGACTGTAGTGCGGATGCTCTGAGATCTGAGATAGGGGAACAATTACGAGTAATGGGCAGTGATCGCTTAATCATAAGCAGTCAACAATCAGAAGGAGTTTCACATCCACTTGGACATTACCGAGAGCTTAGCGAAGCAGCCAATGAATTCCTGCCTGATGTACCCATTTGGATACGTAACACTAAAGAAAATACACTTGCTACGCAAGACTACTTTGGAGATCGCCTCATCGAATCGAGCCAATTTAGTGGTGCCCTACTCTGTGATGGAATAGGTGACATTATTAGCATCGAGACTGAGCCAGTACTAGAAAAAGGTACTGCCCTAGCTTATAATATTCTACAAGGCGCACGGTCACGTATCTCAAAAACCGAATTTGTTGCTTGCCCTAGCTGTGGACGTACACTCTTTGATCTGCAAAGTGTAACGCAAACTATTCGTGCTCGAACCAAACACCTCAAAGGTGTTACGATAGCAATCATGGGTTGTATTGTCAACGGTCCTGGGGAGATGGCAGATGCAGATTTCGGATATGTTGGCGGCGCACCTAACAAAATAAACCTCTATGTTGGTAAAGAATGTGTTGAGTACAACGTGCACGAAAGCGAAGCCCTCAATCACTTAGTAGAGCTAATCAAAAAAAACGGCAAGTGGGTAGAGCCTACTTAAGTAGATTGTACATCCAATCCCTGTAATTCTTGGCACATAGAGCGAACCGCTAATGCACGGTGACTGATTTCACTTTTAGTTGCATCACCAAGTTCAGCAAAGCTATGCGCATAACCGTTTGGAATAAAGACTGGATCATATCCAAAACCTGCACCTGCCGTAGCGTTCATAGCGATATGACCCTCGCATGCTCCTGTGAAATGCATAATACGCCCATCTGGATTTATTAAACATAGTGCACAGTTAAAGCGTGCAGTGCGCTGCCGCACCGGCACCGATTGAAGCACCTTCAATAGTTTATCTACGTTTTGCTCATCGTTAGCTTGCTCGCCAGCGTAACGAGCTGAGTAAACACCTGGCGCCCCATCTAAGGCATCTACTAATAAACCCGAATCATCTGCTAGAATCCATGCATCTGAGGGTGCAATCTGCATCAAAGCTAAGGCTTTTTTTTGTGCATTTTCAATAAAAGTCTCTCCATCTTCATTCACTAAAGGCATTCCACCACATATCCTAGCTGAGCATACTTTAAATGGCAGGACACCTTGAAATAAAACATCAAGCTCCTTAACTTTATGAATATTGCTGGAAGCAATGATTAGCTGCATAGAATATAACAGTAAGGAAAATATAAATTTACTCGGGTTAATACAGATGGCCGCGCACTAAAAGGTCATCTTCAAAGCGCGTGTATTGAATTTGCTGCAGTTCATTAGAAACTTCCAAAGTTTTAGTGTTATTAGGAAAGCTTAGAATAAAGCGATCCCCCTCGAGATCGTGACACAAATACTTTTGGGCTATGTAATGGAATAAATAATCAACTTTGCGCTCCTTAATCAAAGCATTGAACAAGGTAGGTCCCGGCTCTATATACACACCACATATTTCCTCAGAATAACAGCGCTCACAGAAGGCAGAAAAATCTACATGCCCTTCGACTAAAGGAAGTCTCCAAACCGTTGCCCCAAAATTTTCCAATATTGCTTGTGCAGTGTTCGACGCAGACTCGTCACAAACC
>JAYYDJ010000094.1:0-5212 GCA_036160955.1 Verrucomicrobiota bacterium
ACCCGTTAATAAGCCATGTCCTATGAAGCACTGCGGCTCATTCAGAGTAAACCAATGTTTCACGCGGTCAGAAAGTTTCTCCGCAACGATTCTAGTATACTCACCGAACCAGTCAGCGCTTTCGCGATTAAGCCATCCTCCTCGTAAATGTAGCGCCTGAGGCAAATCCCAATGAAAAAGCGTCGCGTAAGGACAAATATTTTTACTAAGTAGCTCATCCACCAATCGATCGTAGAAGTCTAAACCTTTAGCATTGATAGCACCCTTACCATTTGGAATCACGCGAGACCATGAAATTGAGAATCGGTAAGCCTTTAGGCCAATATCCTGCATCAATCCGACATCCTCAGCATAACGATGATAATGGTCGCAAGCCACTGAACCAGAAAAGCCATCACGTGTGCCCCCGGGTTGATCGCAGTAAGTATCCCATATGGATGGGCCACGGCCGTCGAGTTCTGTTGCGCCTTCGATCTGATAAGCTGCAGTCGCTGCGCCCCAAGCAAAATTATTTTTAAATGACATATTTATTTGTTTATAAGGTTCTTATTTATGGTCACTGATAATCGAGTAATCTCGCTTTGATACTCTCGCTTATCTGCTACATTGTTATTTTCATCGGGATCAATGAGGTGGTCGTAGTATTCACGTGCGATTATAGCATTGGTTTTCTTGCTTCTCCATTCGGTATAACGAGCAGAAGGTGATTTAACAGAATAGCCTACAACTCCGCCATGACGCGGATATTGTGAATAGGCTAAATCCGTCCAAGGCGCCTGAGAATCTTTCAACAATGGCAATAGGCTAGATCCTTCGCACTGGCCAGGAGTCGGAAGAGCCGTAAGATCGCATAAAGTTGGATACAGATCTAAGAGCTCAACTAGGGCAGTCGTACTATCAGCTTTTAGAGATGGCCAAGGAGTTTTAATTAAAAACGGAACGCGGGTGTCGATTTCATAATTCGTGTGCTTACACCACATAGCATGCTCTCCAATCTTAAAACCATGATCGCCGAAGAGAATGACTATAGTATTGTCAGCTAAGCCTTCTTTTTCGAGAGCCTCCATCAAACGACCTATTTGTGCATCTACAAAGCTCACAGTAGCGTAATAACCATGGATTAAGTGGCGCGCAGTCATAGTATCTACCGGACCCTTTTCCGGTATGCCCGAGTAGGCCCTTAATTCACCCCAGCTCATCTGAGCTATGCTGGGTGCTGACTTAGGAGTATAGTAATTTTCGGGTAGTTGTATCGCATCGAAATCGTAAAGATCCCAATACTGCTTCGGTGCGACAAATGGAAGGTGTGGTTTTTTATACCCTACGACCATGAAGAATGCTTGGTCCTTCACATCTTTGAGTGTCTCAATAGCGCGGCTTGTCATCGCAGCGTCATGATACGACTCATCGGGAACGTCAGCCTTCTCGAAGGCTGGCCCCCTAGTATAGCGTAGTAATTTGGAACCCTTGAGACCTTTTTGCCGAGCCTCTTGCCTAAGGGCTTTAATCTTCTCTAGAGTTTCTGGGTTCTGGTAGGGTTTTACGCCTGATAACTTGTTTGTATCGATCCATTGACTCCACTCTCTCCACTGCTCGTCATGGAAAACTTTCCCCATGCCAATAGTCTCGTATCCATGTGCGGCGAAGTGCTGGGGGAGCGTTACCGCCTCAGGAATTGTGACCCTAAATTTGGTCTGTAAATCATGCACCCCCGTTGAATTAGGACGCATCCCTGTGAATAGACTAATGCGGGAAGGTAGACAAACTGCCTGCTGAACATATGCCTGTTCGAAACGCATCGATTGGTCAGCTAAATGGTCCATGTGAGGAGTGACCATGTGCGTGGCTCCATAACATCCTATTTCAGGACGTAAATCATCGATCGCGAGTAGCAAAACGTTCGGCTTTGCAGCCGTTAATGCGCTAGCATTCAAAAATACTAGCAAAGCGATAAAATGTGTAAGCAAATTTAAATAATTCAAAAAAGTAATACGATGGTTCATGTTAATTAGAAAACCGTATATATAAGTCTAAGTTACCTTATCACTTAAGACTCACAAAACAGCTATGTGCGAGAATAGAACATTAACCTAACAAGGATTTATAGAGCGCCCCGACGCGCTTCCAAGGACGCACGAATTTCACTAGCCTTGATTCGGTCAATTGGGAAAAATCTTAACATCGCAATAGCAAGTGCCACTGTAACTACAGGAACAAATACAAAACCTAGCCGTAAGTGCTTGAGTGTCTCTCTAGATTGCTCTCCGCCTAAAGCGGCATCAAAACCTGTCATCTCTAAGAATGGTCCAGAAAGTAGATATCCGGTACAAAAGCTTAATTTTAGCACCCAAGAATAGACTGAGGCGAAGCTACCCTCTCGGCGAGCCCCTGTTTTGAGCTCATCGTAATCGACAACATCAGTCTGCATAGTTGGTAGCATAGTCCACAGACCCGCATATGCGACCCCCAGAAATGCCCCGTTCACTAACATAAGGTAAGGCTGCTCAGGCGTGAAGGTGTACCAGGTTAATATTGCCGAAAAGAGAAAGAAAAAGGACGCATTAAGGAGGCATTTATTCTTACCAATTCTCTCGGAAATTCGGGCAAATACTGGAATCATAAAAAGATTAGAAACTACATATACTAATGTCCCCCAACTTGTGATTAATGCACTTTTTTCCCAATCTCCTCCTAGGACATAATAAGTCCCCACGTAACGTCCATAGTTATCATAAATGCTCTGCCCGAAAAGAAATAGCACCGTAAAAAGACACAGTACTAGGAAGGGTCTGCAACTTAAAGTAGTCTTTAAGCCTTTGAAAAGACTCACTCGTTTTTGTGATTTAACAAGACCACTCGTATAGTAACGCTCTTTGACAAACAAGGCGGGAAAGAGACCCAAAATTAGAATAGTTAAAGCGACCCCGAGGCTAATGTATCGCATGCCGTTTATCGTACTTGGCACCAGCTCGCCTGCTTCGTTGATCATACTAAAAACTGGGCGCAGGGAAAGCCACCAGCAAAACCCATTAAACAAACCCGCCAAGCTTTGGAAAATTCCACGTATACTTGTAACTCTAGTCCTCTCGTCATAATCTGGAGTCATCTCCATCAGCAGACTTTGAAATGGCACTGCCCAAATCGTGAAGCAGGTGTAAAATAATATACCAAAACCAATCACCCAAATCATCAACTGGTCGTGCGAAAGGTCCATTGGGAACCACCAAATTAAAGGGTATGTAATCGCGGTTAGAATTGCCCCAATAAAGATAAAAGGGCGGCGGCGCCCCCAGCGAGAACGTGTGTTATCCGAAATCCATCCCATGACCGGATCGGCTATGCCGTCCCACAGGCGCAGTGCCATCAGAATGACCGCTACTCTTGTCGGAGACATCTGGAGTTCCATATTAAAAACAGGATAAGCAATCGAAACAAAAACCCAGATTGCTAAAATATCTACAGGTCCTCCCAATCCGTAAGCTAATTTCTGCTTCAAGGGCACTCGGTCAGCAGCAACGGTCGCATTGTTTGGGGCAATAGAGGAATCCATAAAAAAGGTTTAATTCGAGAAAAATTTGCCGCTATGGCATTCAAACATTAAATAGACAGATCATATAATGAGAAAACGCCTCAACTGGGCAATTAGAGGAAAAAATCGGAACTTATACATACAATGAACGATTTAATGAACCATAAAGTAAGCAAATCCATTATTAAGCACAAAAGTATAAATGACATATTACATTTACCTACCATAAATATTCCTCATCTTGATTATTTACGTTGATCCCTCTTATGGCTTTTCACATACCTCAATACATTAAATCGACGACGACCCAGACCATCGTCGCACTTTTGCACGTTAGTTGCTACGCCTCAGCAGGTTCAGTAGATGCAACTCTCAGTATTGACCTAGACGAGGTTGTTCAAACAGCCGACCCGCATCGTCTCACTGGGACGAACCTCTCTCTGTGGAGTCGCCTCCCGATTATAGAGAATGCAAACTTCCAAGAAGCAATTCGCGACTGGCATCCTGGATCCATTCGAATACCGGGTGGTTCATGGTCGAACGAATATTATTGGAACGGTAACGGAGTTCGTATCGGCGGCAATGACCATGGTGTTGAAAATTTTGACCTTTCTAAGCAGCACGCCGATGGTAGTTGGAAGGTCGACTACTCCGAATATAAGAAGGGTTTCCGACTACATGGCGAAGAAGGTCAGCTATCCGATTATCATGGCGACCTAGATGTAAAGACCCAACACGAGTGGATTAATAATCTAGGCACCAAGGCAATGGTAACTGTCAACGTGGGTTCTGGAACGCCAGCACTCGCTGCCGAATGGGTCAAATGGGCCAACCAAACACAAGGCTATGATGTGCGCTACTGGGAGGTCGGCAATGAACTTAATGGCGACTGGGAATTGGGACATCGGCTTCCAGACGGATCCTCCATGAACGGCACGATCTACGCGCAACGCTTTATCGAATTTGCCAAGGCAATGCACGCAATCGATCCCGACATACACCTCGGCGGTCCCGCTTGCTCCGACTTGTCACTTAGCTTCGTCGAAGAATTGATACGCGATGGTGGCGACGCTGTAGATTTCATTAGTATACATGCCTACCCAGTTGGAGTGAATACGCGCCAGAATTCAGACAAATTTGCTGCGGTTTCAGATCTTCGCAAAGCGATCAAACGCGTAAATGGCTGGATCAGCAAATATCAGCCCCAGCGTATCGATGAAATTGAAATCGGAATTAGCGAATGGAATATCAAAGTCAATGAGGACCGCGACACCGCCAATCTAATCAGTGCCCTCTGGTCGGCACTCTGGATAGGGGTCATGTTTGAAGAGGGCGTTGATTTCGCTAACGAATGGGACCTCACCACCTACACAGATGAAGGTGGTCACAGTACATTTTATATTAATGAAGGCAACATGTCTGTGATGCCAAAAAGTCAATACTGGGCACTCTGGATGTGGAGTAATTTAATGGGCAGCGAGATGCTAAAAAGTGACCTCTCCGGTATGGAATCAGTAAAGAGTTTTGTTACTCGTTCAGATACTGGTCTAAAAATTATGCTGATCAATACTTCCGAGACCGAAGAAGCCACCGTCGCAGTTCAAACCAAGGGAGCCAGCGGACTTGAAGGGCAACTGCATACCTATTCGAGTGCCGAATATTTCTGGGATGTCCACGCCCGTA
>JAYYDJ010000095.1:0-74402 GCA_036160955.1 Verrucomicrobiota bacterium
AGATACATCGGCAACAGGTACATACACAGTTACTTATAACGTCAGCGACGCTACGGGTAATCAGACAACAGTTACACGAACAGTAGTGGTGGTCGATACGACCGCACCTGTGATTACGATAGCAGGAGAGAGCACAGTGACAGTAGAGGCGGGAAATACTTACACCGATGCAGGGGCAAGCGCTAGTGATATCGTAGACGGAGCTCTTAGTCCAAGCACAACAGGTACGGTAGATACATCGGTACCAGGAGTTGATACAATTACTTACAGCGTCAGCGACGCAGCTGGTAATGAATCAATTGCAATACGATATGTATATGTTGTTAGTGACGATTTTGTTGAATCTATAAAAGCTAATTTTGGATTTATTGAACAAGATTCATATGACACACTACAAGATGCATACGATCAGGTAGTTGTGGAGAGGGATGCTCGCTTAACTATGGAAGAAGTGAGGGATGCCCGAGTCGGCTCTAGAATAATAGCAGTAGAAAACGGGCAAGCTGTCGTGCGGTTACAAATGGAAGAAAGTTCTGATCTTCAGGTTTGGGAAGATACAGGAGATCCAGCTACTATGACAGTGCCTGTGCCATCGGATTCGGATACAAAATTCATACGCTTCAAGATGGCTGAGTAATTTTTTCAGAGGACTAGATGTATCCAGTATCCCTTAAGATACCCCGTCCTTGCACAAGGATATTGACCTAGGCGTCCCTACAAGCCCTTTGAGCTTTCTATTTAGGGGTAAGTAAAGGGTATGGTTTTGTGGGCGTACACAGCCAAATAAGCCCGATTATTTATTTCTTTAGTTATTAGCAACTAGGGGGTATTTAATCCCCATTTTTCATAACTCGCAGCGGCGCACCATTTACAGTACCAGCATAAAAAGTAATAATTTCAGCAGGAATATTACCAATGTTTCGACCGTAGTGCCATTGATCTGGTGTTGGCATTAGCACTTTGCCTTGTTTGAATTGTTTGGAGTTACCATTCTCATCTCCTATTTCAATCTCTCCTTTCAAGACATAAACTGCCATTGGATTGGATGTTTATGTATCGTCGTAGTCATCCCAATAGGCATAGTTGCTTTAATAAACGTTAACTCTGGTTGGCCTATCGGATAATTTTTTATTAACGAGCCATCCCAACCTGTTGAACTCTGTGATAATACCTTAGGCTCTGGAGATGTATTGTGCGCGAATAAGATACAAACTAGAACAACAAAAAGCGGTATAATATATAGAGTAGTCTCCATGTCCAAACTGTCTATTTATGGGAAGTATTATCAACAAGAATTTTAATCCTAGTAAAAAGCTCCAAAAAATTAGTTCTAAAAAGTCCCTGCTGCTAAGTACTAAATAACAAGTCCCTACAAGCTACTTGATGTATACACATAATCAAGAGAGCAGCCTAGCGAACCCCAGCCCCCATATATGCCCAGTAGTGAACACTAAAAGTGGGTCAGTAATGGCTAAGTCAAAAGTACAGATTCTCTTCTCGCATTATCGAAAAGCCCCTAAGCTATTAAGCTTAAGGGCTTTAAGGTGGAGCCTCCTGTCAGGATCGAACTGACGACCTGATGATTACAAATCAACTGCTCTACCAGCTGAGCTAAGGAGGCGTCTAAAAAAATAAAGTCCTACTGGATCGGGGACTCGAACCCCGAACCAATTGATTAAGAGTCAACTGCTCTACCAATTGAGCTAATCCAGCAGAATTAAGAAAAATCTGAGTCCTTCACGCAAAGCGATTAGGAATCGCGTATCGTGTGATTCACTCTTGTTCTGTCAAGCCCGAGATCCACCTTTATGCGTAATTCAAGTCACTAGATCTGTTTTTAGTCTATGCGAGGAATAACATTTTACATAGGAACGCGGCTACTTTTTTCGAGTGAAAGATAAAAGAGTAGGGCGCGGGTACCGATGTCAGTTTACAGTAAGCAGTACTAGAGGATTAAACAAATACCCCTACGGTCCCATTAGGGGTCGAATAATAAGTAATTACAGGTACATTATAGGACTTTTTAAAAAGTAGCTTTATACCCATTATGTGGTTATGGATGGTGCTGTTTTGTGTGACTTATGGTGGGTAGTCTCCAATAAGCTGTGGAGTGTCAAAATTGGTTGCAATTGGAGCCTAATTTATAGAAAAATTTAATTTTTTATATCTAAACGATAATAGTCCCATTGTAAAATAACTATAAAATGTTGTTCGCAGTTGATTGTGAATAACTTGTGCATAATAACTATATGTAGTGGTTAAATTGTAAAATTTCACAATATATTGTGTTCCCATGTTGACAGTAGCATTAAAAGGGAACATGTTTACCGTTCTATGATGTCCAAAATATACAACATAAAAGACGTATCTTTTTGTTGTACAAGGCACTCCAAATTTTAAATGCAAAAATTTATTTACAAGGGCCAATTTAGGTAAAATCTTAGAAAAACTTCATTCTAACTCACTGACTCAAAAAAGACGCAATATTATGGAAAAAACTTACAAAATCGGAGATCGCACATTCGTGCTTGACGAAAGCAAAGCAGAAGCCGCTTTCTCTGCAAAAAAGATCATCAATGGTAAAGACACAATGTTCTTTAATATTTTGCCTCTAAAATATCAGTGGGCATATGATTTGTACAAGACAATGAAGAACAACCATTGGGAACCAGAGGACATACCAATGCAAAAAGATGTTGAACTTTGGCGTAGCAGTGAACTATCAGAAGTGGAGCGCTGGATTATCAAGATGGCGATTGGTTATTTCTCTGCGGCCGAGGGCATTGTCGGAGACAATATACAGCACGTCACACGCGAACTTGTGACTGCACCCGAACTAAAGCTAGTTCTCGGCCGACACGCACACGAAGAAAATATTCATGCTGACTCACTAGTATACATGATCAGCTCACTCGGCATCAACCCACATGAATGCGAAGCAATGTTCGAAGATATTCCAACGATTGCCAAGAAGACAGAATTCGTTGTCAGTAACTCACGCGCACTGCGCCGTGACATGGACTTGGAAACAGTCGCCGACAAGCAGGCTTTTGCGAAGAATCTATTCTTGTTTGGCCAGTGTATGGAGGGGACACAGTTTTACGGATTGTTTGGCATGGTGCTATCACTCTATCGTCAAAATAAGTTTCCCGGACTTGGGCAGATGTTCCGTTACACGCTACGTGATGAGTCTAATCACATTGAAGTTTTCCGCAACTTATTAATGGATTTGATTGAAGAAAACAGTGATATATGGACACCCGATTTTAAAGAGGAACTCAGCGACATGATGCGTGAAGCGATCACTCTAGAAAAAGAGTTTATTCGTGACTGCTTGCCTGTAAACTCCGTCGGGTTAAGTGCAGATGAGTTTTGTCAGTACATCGACTATATTGCAGATCGCCGTCTCGAAGGCGTCGGTTTACCGCCCATAAGTGATGGTGTGGCCAATCCTTTCCCTTGGCTCGCAGAAATGATGGACATTAAAAAAGAACAAAATTTCTTTGAAGGTCGCGTGACTGAATACCAGAAAGCATCCGCGCTAGGTTCAGTCGATGACGACGAACTTTAATTGTACTGGCGGAGTAATTACCGCCATGGTTCTTCTTCTCTACCCCACAAAATTGATTAAAACTTACCGTTAGCCTACTGACCCAAAATAAAAAATGATACAAAAAATTTCCTTCGAAGAAGATCTTGAGCTCAAACGCTTCGCAACAATTCCAAAAGAAAAAAAACCGCGTTTTGATTGGCGCGGAGTGATTGAGCAGGGCGGGATGCAAGGTCCGGAAATAAAGGTAGCAGCAGAGGGAGTAGAGCGCGACTTCGACCTTGCAGAAATTGCTGATACGATTGGTGCAGCTTTGACTGATTTATTGTTATCTCGACAGGAGGATGAAATTTTTACCGACCAAAACCAAAAGTTTGTGGCGACAGTAGCAGAAAGTGTAGGCCGTGTACTAGCCGAGCAAATTGAGCAAGGGCGCGAGCTAAAACTGTCTTCTCATGATATTGATTTACTCATTGAAAAAGCGCTCATTGAAAACGATGCACATGATGTAGCGAAGAGTTTAGTCTTCGCACGTAATCATGGTGATACGACTGAAGAAAGAGGCCCGGTTTCAATACGTTTGATTCGTAGAAACACGCAGGTTGTTCCCTGGAATGAATCAAAAATTGAAATAGCTGTGCGTAAGTCCTTCCTTTCGCTGCAGATGGACTCATCGCCAGCAGTTGAAGTGGCACGCTCGGTGACAGACCGACTCAACAGTTACGGCCAAGCGTTTATCAACATAGAAGATGTCCAAGATGGTGTTCAAGAAGAGCTTATGCGCCAAGGCCACTTTAAGGTAGCGGAGTCTTACATCCTTTACCGTGCGCACCGCTCGCGTCTACGTGAAAACTCTGATGATGCTGCTGGTTCTGATGAAGCGCAGCAAGAATCAATGATTGTAGTCACTGAAGAGGACGGTGAAAACACTTTCTGGGATGGTATAGATCTTAAAAAACGTATTGAATTTGCATCTATTGGTTTAGAGCTGAGATTAGATTCTGATGCAATTGAGCTAGAGTTGCGCCGCTCTTTATATCCAGAAATGAAGCGTGAGGATCTGGAAAAGACAATTATATTAAATTCGAAAGCTTTAATTGAGCGAGATGCTGACTTTGCGCGCTTTGCTGGTCGCATTCTTTTATCGTATATTTACCAAGAAGCATTGGGTTGGGATATCGTCGAAGATGGTGTTGATAAACTCAAGGATGCGCATCGCCGTGGCTTAAAAACTTATCTCAAGCGAGCCGTAGAAATAGGTCGGGTGAATCCTAAGCTTTTGGAGTATGACTTGGATAGGCTTGGTGATGCTTTGGACCCATCTGCAGATTTAGATTTTGATTATTTGGGAGTGCAGACCCTTTACGATCGTTACTTGATTGTTGATAAGACCTCTAAGCAACACCGCCGCTTAGAGGTGCCTCAATACTTCTGGATTCGTGTTTCCATGGGTCTTTTCCATGCAGAAAAAGAAGACCGTGAGGCTTACGTTATTAGTTTGTACAATTTATACAAAAGCAGGCGTTTTTGTTCATCGACTCCAACTCTCTTCAACTCAGGTACTTTGCACTCTCAGCTTTCATCGTGCTACTTGTACAAGGTAGACGATAGCATTGAGTCGATTATGCACCGCGGTATCGCAGACAATGCGTTTTTATCGAAATGGGCCGGGGGCCTAGGCGGTTCATGGACAGCTGTACGCGGGACAGGAGGATTTATCAATGGAACTAACGGAGAGAGCCAAGGGGTCATTCCATTTTTGAAGCTTCATAATGATCAGCTTGTTGCAGTTAATCAGGGTGGAAAGCGTCGTGGCTCAGGATGTGCCTATTTAGAAACCTGGCACAATGATATCCACGATTTTCTTGAGTTACGTAAGAATACTGGTGATGACCGCCGTCGCACTCATGATATGAATACGGCTAATTGGATACCAGATTTATTTATGAAGCGCATGGAAGCACGAGAAGTGTGGACGCTCTTTCGCTCGAATGAAGCACCAGATTTACACGACCTATATGGGAAAGCTTTTGAGTCACGCTACGCCGAGTATGAAGCGATGGCTGAGAGAGGGGAAATTTTAGGAAAGCAAGTTCCTGCTATTGAGTTATGGAAGTCCATGCTTCGTATGATTTTCGAGACCGGTCACCCGTGGATAACATTTAAAGATCCTTGTAATATACGCAGTCCGCAAGATCATACAGGTGTCATACACAGCTCCAATCTATGCACAGAAATCACGCTAAATACGTGTGACGAAGAAACAGCAGTATGTAATCTTGGCTCTGTTGTTTTGGACTCCCACTTGGATAAGGACGGCAATTTAGATCATAACAAATTGCGTGAGACCATTCGTATTGCTGTTCGAGCTCTGGATAATGTAATAGATATTAATTTCTATCCAACAAAGGCTGCCGAGACAGCAAACAGTCGCCATAGACCAATTGGTTTAGGTGTGATGGGTCTACAAAATGCTCTTTTTGTAAAGAATATACCATTTGCTTCTCAGGCAGCAGTCGAGTTTAACGATGAATTTATGGAGGCGATTGCTTACTACGCCTATGAAGCATCTTCCGACCTTGCTGCTGAGCACGGAACTTACAGTACTTATTCAGGTTCTAAGTGGGATCGCGGATTAATGCCACAAGACACTTTAGATATGCTCGAATCAGAGCGCGGTGAAGAAGTTAAAGTACCTCGTGCTGGGAAGATGGATTGGAAACCACTTCGAGAAAAAGTTGAAAAACAGGGAATGCGTAATTCTAACGTTTTGGCGATCGCTCCAACCGCTACCATTTCTAATATTATGGGTACGTCGCCTTGTATCGAGCCGACGTATAAAAACCTCTTTGTAAAAAGTAATTTGTCCGGCGATTTTATTGTCTTAAATGGTCATTTAGTTAGAGACCTCAAAGCGCAAGGTCTCTGGAATGATGAATTATGCGAGCAACTTAAGTATTTTGATGGCGAGCTTGAAGCTATTGAAGGAATACCAGATACAATACGTGAAAAATATAAAACTGCATTTACTGTAGACTATAAATACTTGATAGATGCGGCATCACGCCGGCAAAAATGGATTGATCAGTCGCAGTCGGTGAATCTTTTTCTAGCAGAACCGGACATTAAATCACTCTCACACATGTATCGTGACGCTTGGCACAAAGGTTTGAAGACTACTTATTATTTACGTACTCTAGGTGCTTCAAATATTGAGAAAGCTACGGTCAGCGTTAAAAAAGAGGTTCGAGGGCGAGCAGGTCAAACAGAGGGAACGTCTTCTGAGAAAAGGGAGTACACTGATGCCGAGGTCAAGGCGTGCTCATTGGATGCTATGATGAATGGTGAAGAGTGTGAAGCCTGCCAGTAGGGATTATCCTTAATGATAGCTTTTTCTTTGATGCGCCCAAAAAGTACTCATCGTTGATTATTGTCTGCAAGCAAAGTGCATTCAGAAACATTATAGTTTCCCTCACTTTGTAATTTTTTATGATTTGCTGTAGATTGTGCTTACTAAATCTTTTGTAACTGCCCAGCGCGTCAATGCTACCGAATTTGGTAATTGTAGCTTTTTTAAGATATTTGCACGGTGCGTATCGGCAGTCCTAGCGCTAATGCCTAGTTTGATCGCTATTTCTTTATTTGTATAAGCTTCAGCTACTAAAATAATAATTTCACGTTCTCTTTTGGTTATAGATTCTAAGCGATTACTATTGTAAGACTCTTTAGATTCAATAAATTCACGTAATACTTTTTCTGTGTCTGAGTTAAAGTAGGCATTGCCTTCAGCCGTCTGTTTAATCGCTTTTTCTAACTCGTCTAGGCTAGCACTTGTGTGAATATATCCTGTTATGCCGATTCTTATAAGTTTTCTAAGCGCGGATTTATAAGTAAGCGAAGCAGAAATTAAGACATTCTGTCTTGGTAGCCTTTTTTTTAGACGACTGATTAGTTCATAACCTTGGGAGCTTGGTGAGGTTAAATTGATAATGACTAAATCAGGATTGTGTTTTAAGCATAAGTCGTATCCGTCAGAGTCGTTACCAGCTTTGGCAACTAAATCAAGCTTTGGGTATCCACTAATAGCAAGAACTAGAAGATCTCGCAGTAAATTTTCTTCTGCAATTATAACAATACTTCTCATAGTTTTATTATTGTTTCTAAATTAACTAGAAAAAAGATTTGTGAAGGGATTAACTTTTTTGAGTGATGGTTGATTTGCCCTTTATACTTGTCGGATTGCTATTTACTGAGTGTTTAGCATTTTGGATGCCGTGTTTGTAGAATTATCAATATATAATGGTGCAACTGCATTTATTGCTGGGCTTGTTTCAAGTGTCCACTGTGTTGCTATGTGCGGTCCTCTTTCCTGCGTTTTTTTAACGGGTCGTGTAAATAAGGTAAATCCTCATGTAATTTTGAGTTCCTATCATCTTAGTAAACTCATAGGATATATTTTAGTAGGTGCTTTAGCTGGAGCTTTTGGAGGAAGTTTAATAAATTTATTGCATAACTCATGGTTAAATTATTTACCGTGGGTCTTAATTATTTTTTTTCTAACAATTGCATTTCGTTTGGAACGATATTACCCGAGACCTTTATGGTTAGCCAGTACATACCAAAAAATTTCTTCAAGAGGAATTACAGTTAGCCCAATAGCCAAAGCTATTTTTTTTGGATTTACTAGTCCGCTACTCCCATGCGGGCCACTGTATATGATTATGGGACTAGCCTTATTTTCTGGATCTGCACTTAGCGGAGCTGAATTTGCTGCTGGATTTGGAGTCGGCACAATGCCTCTACTTTGGCTAGCACAAAGCCAATTGTTTCGCTTACGAAACAATCAGGCAATTAGTTTTCTTTCAACCATACAGCGTGCGATTGCACTGTTTGCAGCAATTGTCGTTATGTGGCGATTGAGGGCGACTCTTGGCATTGAGAGTACGATTGATTGGATATGTCAATAGATTCAAAGCTAAATAAAGCTAATAGAATATTTAATCGTTTTCTTCAGGTGGAGAAGTTTGTTCCTTGTAATCATCTTGACCCTCCTCTTCTTCCTCTTCTTCCCACTTCATAGTATCATCAGCCTCTATGGTTTCACTGGTGTCGGCTTCAACGTCAGAGAGCTCTTTTTGTAACTCCTCATCTTCTGATTTAGGCCCGCTACTATCTTCATCGTCGAGTTCAAATCCTTCAGGGACATATTCAAGTATAGCGGTCATTTCATTAAAAAAGTGACTGGCTCTTCCTTCCATGAAGTCATTGTTCTGAGTCTCACGAATTTCTTCTTCTAGTTCTTCGATGGTGAAGCTTTGTGAGAAGTCTATCAAATCATTGAGTAGCCGCACTCTGAGTTTGGTAATGTGATTGATTAGATCGGCATAGGGGCCTTTCTCCTCATCCATTACATTAGGCAGAGCAAATAGTTGTTCTTCACTTTCGAGAATACTATCATTGATTCGCTTTAAAAGGACGCTCTTATCTTTCTCAATTCTATCGATAGCAAAGGAATAAAAAGCTTCTTCAACTAACTCATTTTGTAGACCATAGTCAGATAGAGATTCAATTAAATCTAGAATGTGTTGGAACTGCCTTGGATCAATTATGCCCAAGCCATCGATGTCCCAGTGAATAGGATCGCTGATCTCTTGAATCCACCAATTCATGTCTTCGCCAATTCGTGCCTTACACCATGTGAGTTTTGAAGTCGTATTTGTCATGCCTCAGAAATGTCCTGATTACTATGTGTTATATAGAAATGTACTCTATTCGGTAAATCTACAGCAAGAGGGCTTGTAAAGGGCTTAAATAGAGAATTTTTAGTAAATGCCATTTTACTTGTTAAGAATAATATTAACCTTAGCTTATTATCTTTTAAAGTTAAGTCGTATAAATTATTATTATGGGATATATTTATGAAAATATTGTGCGTCCAGCACTCTTTCAAATGGATCCAGAACAAGCTCATGATCGAGGGCGTCAAGTATTGATTGCTACTAGTCGAGTACCTGGTTTATGCACTTTCTTACGAGCCTTCAATCAAGTTAAAGAAGATAAGCCAGTAAAATTGTTTGGATTAGAGTTCCCTAACCGTGTTGGCTTAGCAGCAGGGATGGATAAAGATGGAGAGTTTGTAAGGGCTATCGAAGCACTTGGTTTTGGACATGCAGAAGTTGGTACTGTAACACCGAAGGCTCAACCTGGTAACCCAAGACCAAGGCTTTTCCGCTACCCTGAGCGCAATGCTTTAATC
Source organism: Verrucomicrobiota bacterium (assembly GCA_036160955.1). Taxonomy (GTDB): domain Bacteria; phylum Verrucomicrobiota; class Verrucomicrobiia; order Opitutales; family Coraliomargaritaceae. The sequence continues at coordinate 9,807 of JAYYDJ010000095.1, forward strand.
AATCGAATGGGTTTTAATAATCATGGTGCAGATGCCATGCTTAAATGCCTCACTAAAAATTATCCTAAAGGTAAAAGGCGCATTCCAGTGGGAGTAAATATAGGAAAAGCTAAAGCAACTCCACTAGACCAAGCAGTAGAAGATTATTTAGCCTGTTTTCATATTCTGGCTGATCAAGCTGATTACTTTACGGTTAATTTAAGTAGCCCGAATACCCAAGGATTACGTGAATTACAATCTGCTGAGTATTTGCGTGATTTACTCCAATGTCTAAGAGATGCTAATAAAAGACATGCAAAAAAACTTGGGCGTCAACCGCATCCGATGTTGTTGAAGATTGCCCCGGATCTAACATATCCTGAGATCGACGTTATTATGGAAGTATTATTGGATCTAGGATTTGACGGTATCATTGCCACTAATACCACCATAGCCAGGCCATCCGGTCTAATTTCAAATGAAACGGGAGGCTTGAGTGGAGGAGCTTTCATTCGCCAACGTTCAAGTGAAGTCATTAATTATATCCATCGTTCTACTTTAGGGCGCTTGCCAATCATCGGTGTCGGTGGAATTGATTCACCTGAATCTGCGGGGGAGAAGATGGATGCAGGCGCAGCAATGGTACAACTCTATACAGGTTGGATTTACCGCGGACCATTTTTTGCCAGAGTATTAGCTAATGCACTCAAGAGTCGTGGCGATGAGTGGGTCTAAGCAAGCTAGATCAGACTTCAGAGAGCTCTTTTTTAACTTTAACACTCTTAGTTTTTATTAGCTCTTGCTTTGCTAGCATTTTCCTACGACGTGCTAATACGTCAAACAAATCAGATTGCTCATCTGCATGATAAGAGGAACGCACAAGTGGCCCTGATTCACAGACACCAAAGCCAATTTCCAGGGCATATTTTTTCCATCTCTGGAATTCATCTGGTGTGACCCAACGATCGATAGGAGAGTGCTTTTTCGTAGGTTGTAAATATTGTCCGATTGTAAGAATATCGACTCCAACATCGACCATGTCTTGCAAAGTTTGTTTGATCTCGGACTCCTCTTCTCCAATACCAAGCATAATGCCAGATTTTGTTATGAAGCCACGACTTTTTGTATGTTTTAAGACCCACAAAGAACGTTCGTAACGAGCAGTTTTTCTTATGGGGCGTTGCAGACGCTTTACCGTTTCCATATTGTGATTGAAAATATCAGGGCAGGCATCGAGTACAATATCGAGATATTCTTGCTGACCACGAAAGTCAGCAGTGAGTACTTCAATCGCACAATCTGGTTTACGATGACGAATTGCTCTAATTGTAGCTGCCCATACAGAGGCACCACCATCTTTTAGATCATCTCTAGCGACAGATGTAACAACAGTGTATTTTAAGCCCATTTTGGCGATTGACTCAGCTACTCGGGCTGGCTCACCTAAATCGAGTTCTGTTGGGCGACCGGTTTGGATAGCACAAAAAGAGCAAGAACGAGTACAGACATTTCCAAGAATCATTACCGTAGCAGTTCCGCGAGACCAACACTCACCCATATTTGGGCATTGAGCGCTTTTACATACTGTGTGTAGATTATGAGTATCAACTATCTCACGAGTCGCTTTGTAGCCAGCACTAGTTGGCAATTTGGCGCGAAGCCAAGTAGGTTTTCGATTCTCCATATCAACCACTTATAGTTGCAAAAATAGCTTCGAACTCAACTGCTAATCGTGATTTAATCAATTTTGAAGAGGGTGGATTGTTTAGCTCCTTTGCTATGGATGTTACTTCTCCATCGGTTATACCGCAAGGTACAATACCTTTAAAGTAAGATAAATCAGTGTTAACATTCAATGCAAGACCGTGATAGGTAACCCATGATCGAACGGCGACTCCAATAGCACAAATTTTTCGGTGATTTTCTAGCCATATTCCAGTTTTTCCATCTCTTCTAGAAGTTACTAAATTGAAATGACTAAGTGTTCGAATCACAACTAATTCTAGATCTCGTAAATAAGCATGTAGATCTTTACGAGCTTGAAGTGAAAAGATTGGATAAACCACTATCTGACCAGGACCATGATAGGTAATGTCACCACCGCGATTAGATTTCAAAAACTCAATGCCCCGCTTAGATAGTTGCTTTGGAGACCAAATCAAGTGCTCAGACACGTTTTTTCGCATTCCCGTAGTAAATACAGGATTATGCTCAGTAATTATTAAAGTATCTCCAATCTGGCCATTAATCCTCTGCTGAACCAAGGCCTTTTGTTGCTCTAAGGCATCAGAATAATTGGTGCGACCCCAATCGACGACGGTTAGCATGTGGCTAGTTTTTGTTGGGCAAGATGACTCTACGGCGTGGAACCACAGCAGACTTATTTACTATCTGTGGTTTAGGTGGAGTTAATGTTGTAGGACGTCGTGGTGAGACTTCTTTACTGATCGGGGCAGACACGGCTACTGGTAACGGGCTATCGTTTGCGGAAATCAAGATCAATTGTTCAACCGTACCATTCATACTGAGAGTCAGCGACATAGACTGGGGGTTATAATTCATAGCTTTTATTCCATTTGATCCTTCATTCTCAGTCACCCAATAGCCTTTATTTTCCTTTTTATTAAACAGGCTAAAGCGGTAGCTACCACCGAGTTGAATAATGCCACGAAATTCTATTTGCCGTGAAATAAGTCCATTACCTCCAGCGGGTTGGGGGCGTGGTGTCACTTTCTTAATGCCATAATCGTGGGGGAGAAATGGACTATTCTTAGGTAATTCTAAATTACTACCAGTTAGTGGATTAGATATAAAAACCGCTATTATTAGGGTAGTCTTGGCAGTCATTAACTTTATTTCCATTTTTCGCATGTTTTGATGAATAAAGATTAATTATTAGATGTTTTCCACAATTCACTAATTTTATCCTTTAAATAGGGCTTTTTTAAATCACTAGTAGCATCATCAATTTCTAGAATAGCCTCTGTAGAAATTTTGGGCATATTCTGTTTGATCTTCAAATCTTGTTGCTCCCTCATTAGGCCGAAATGCCTGAATCTGTTATTTGTTTCTTTATCCTTACGAATGGGCTCATCTTCGAAGGCGCTACCGTCCATGTAAATATCTCCAGTGGTTCCAGTATCTAAGTACTCCAGTACTGCTTCCCGCTCCTTTAAGCGATCGATAGCTTCTTGGCTCATTTTGTTTGTTTCCACAGGATTCTTTAATATCGTTGGCCTAATAAAAATTATTAGTTCCGAGCGCGTATACTTCACAGTTTCTCCGCTGAAGACTTTCTTTAGTACTGGTAATCTTCCAATGATAGGAAAGTAGGTATTAGATATATCTTTCTTATTTTCCTGTAAGCCACCCAGTATAATGACATCGCCATCATTAACAGTAATAGTAGAATTGGCTTCTCGCTTGCCGATAATCGGCTGAGTATCAATCGAGCCATCAGCTGTGGAGGATTTACTCACAGCTTGAACAGTATCAATGGTCTGCTCAATTTGTAGCTGCACAGATCCATCAGCGCCGATAAGGGGTGTTGCGGAGAGCTTGATTCCAACATCGCGATACTCAACTTGGGTTTGAACATTTCCTACACTCGATGTAAATGATGTCGAGCCGGTTTGAAAGGGTCGAGATTGGCTGACATTGATGACTCCTTCTTCGTTATGGCTCACTACTATTGAAGGAGTTGATAATATTTTAATCATATTGTCACTTTCAGCGATATCGAAAATTGCATCTAAAGAATATTTTCCCTCCCATCTTGATATGTTAGAGATAGAGATAGGGTCATTATTAGCATCCAGTAAAGGAGCCGTCGTAGATACAATTTTGCCGAGACTGCCGGTTAATTGGGTCAAGCCATCTGCATATTGAAGATTAAATCGACTGAATCCACTAGCTTGGTCTTCATCTAATGTTACTTCAGTTATAATTGCCTCAATACGAACCTGGGGTAGTGGAATATCTATTTTATCGATGAGTTCTTTGATCGTTCGCAGATCGCTTGGGGTGCCATATGCTACAATAGAATTGGTACGCTCGTCAGCTGATAATCCTACAAAGTTAGAGAACTGCAAGGCACTATTAGACTCGCTGCCGCCCGATGAGCTGCGTGCATTCACTGTGTTTGGCGCCTGAGGTTGTGGTGCTTGGTTGTTAGCGTTTTCGCTTTGTTTTTCTCGGGCAACTTTCGCGTCTTCCTCACGACCTTCTTCTTGACCAGAGATAATATCCTCAATGATGGGGACGACTTCTTCTGCTTTTGCTTGCCGCAACTGAAACACTTCACTGCTGGTAAGTGGTGCGGCGTCCACATCTACTTTTTCAACAACATCCATAATCATCTCTAGGTTTACAGGATGAGATACAATGATAAGTTGATTGGTACGTTCGTCAGCAGTGACACTTGTGTTGCCCTCTAAATAACTTTTTAGAGGGCCATTTATTAAGTCTTCGAGTTGCTTCTGCATTTCATCTGCTTGAATGTAATTGAGTTTAACAAACTGCATAGTTTCTCTTAAATATTGCGGCTGGTCAGCTTCCGTCACAATATTTTCGATACGTTGTAAATTGATTAGTGCATCGGTGATAAGGAGTGCATTCGATTTTGGGAAGAGAATAAAACTCGAACTCTGCGACATTAGTGGAGTAATTATTGAGGCGCTAGTTTGTTCTGCATTTAAATATTTAAAGCGAAATAATTTAGCGTATATTTGCTGACTAGGCGCTAGCTCCAGAGTAGTACCGATTAGCATTTCTGGAACGTGCCGGTTTACTTCTGTAGCAGGTACAGCTTTCATAAAGCGACCACCCATTTCGGTGAGCATGATTCCATTGAGAGTGAGCAAGCTTTCCAGCGCGAGCACTGCCTCGCCTTGGGTAATTGAACCTCGAGAGTTAAAATTGATTTTTGCAGGAGATAAATCTTGGCGTCGTAGAATAATCTTACCAGTAAGCTGCTCCAACAAGTCCAGTACCTGCAGTGCAGATTCATCACTTAGGATAAGTGTACCAATCTCAATTTCCGGTGATCCGGATTGCGGCTCAACTACAGGCTGACTGGTGCGCACTTGAGCATGTATCACAGTTACTAAGCTGAGCAGCAAAATAGTGATGTATTTTGGCAGATTTTTTTTCATGGATAATGCAAAATATTTAATTTATTATACTCCAATTACGGAGCAGATACAATAAGTTCTAGCGAGCTGATTTCATAGCGCACATCAAGTTCTTCAGGCTTACTGCGGTTGGCTGTAATGCGCATGCTTTGTTGATTGATATAAGGAGTTTGCTGACGAAGCAATTTATTTAGTTCGATCAGTTGTTTTATGTTTATACGTTTTAATCGAACACGAATCGTGTGTTCATTAAAAATTTCACCTTCTTTTGATCTCACTGGATCAATGTCAGCGAGATTAGAGAGCTGGCTTTGCCGTAGCAATTTATCAATCTGACCCGATAGTTGTGTTGCTGTATAAGTACGCGCTGTGTCAAGTTGTTCTTTTGCTTGTGCAGCTTCAGCGGAGTATGTGTCCGCTTGGTCTAACCAGAGTTGCTGTGTTTGTAAAATAGACGATGCTTCTTTTTTTGCGCTAATCCATTGGCCATAGCGCTTAAAACAATTGCCCGACCAAATACTCAACATAACGATTACGAAAAGTAGGGTGAGAAATTGTTCACGCAAACTCATACGCTTAAAATAGCCTTCTAATAATATGAGTCGTGCCTTCATTCAGAGCTTACAGTAGTGTTGTCTTTTTCTGGCGTATATTCCAAAGTCATAGTGAAGGTAGTTTTTCCTGATCGCGTCAAAGACTTAGGGTCTTGTGCTAAAGAAAATTCGCCAGAGCCCTTTAGTATCTCTATGTAATTGTTAAGCTCGTTGATCGTCTGTGCAACTCCCTCAATTGTTATGTTGTTACCTAATGTTGTTGTCGTGCTAGTAAAATAGATACCTCTAGGTCTCACGGTATTAAGCGCACCTAAAATAGCGACTGGCCGTACCTCATTTTGAAACATCTGCTCTAGCTTATTAATTAAGTTGCGCTGTTCCTCTATTTTAGAGACGGCGCCAGATTGTTTAGCGATTAGATCCTCTTGCTTCGATGTCCATAAATTTATTCCCAATAAAATGCATTCAAGTGCGATAATAAATATAGCAAATATTGATGCCCAATAAAAGTATCGAGTAATACGTGCACTTATGTTGCGCCTGCTTTTTTCTCTTTTTTTATATTCTAGGCTACGCACATCAGAGCGCCAAAGTTCAAGATCGTTAGGGGTGAATATAACATGTTCTGGAGGAGGATTTGAGTGCTCTAGTCCAGTAATTTCTTCTGAATCGCTATCACCTGTACAAGTATTTGTTGCCGTTACTACAAATTTGAAAGTGGGCAACCCAGCTTCATCTATCTCAATTTCTTTTTTTAATAAACTTAGTGCAGTACCATCATAGCTTGCTTGCACGGGAAAAGTATTTACTTCCAAAGAATTGATATCTGGGAGTACTGCAATTTCTGGAAGTACCCAAAGGTATGATTCTAATTCCTTGTAGTAACTATTTTTTAGTCGATCACGGTGTGTTGCAAATAAGAGTATCTTTCGTGAATTTTGGTCAAAACGAAAGCCCCAGTTTAATTGATCTATAGGAAAGGGCGAAGAGCCTTCCATGTTTAGTTCAGCAAAAGAATCAATTTCATTTTCGTCGACTTCAATTGGTAGCTCTGTGATATCTACAAAAAACAAATCATTAGGTAGAATTATGACTTCACGGCTTATATCGCTATGCTTGATTCGTTCTTCTGCAGCAGTAATTTTCACAAGAATTATTTCTATTATTAGTGAAGCGTTTTATTGCAGGATGTCTACAGCTGAATATCGCGCAGATTCTTGCTTTACAATATGTGATTCGTATTCGCTTATTTGAATAATCTTAAATGGATATTGGATAGCATCTTGTTCTTCTAGAGTGCCAGTTTTTGAAATTTGTTCATTGCTAGTGCTTGGCAGTGAGCGGTTTGATGAGCTTGAGCTAAAATTAGGTTCCACTAAGGCGCTAAGTGTCATTGGAACCGAGCCGCGCGTCACTCTTATAGTCACTCGAAGTAAGCTAATTTCAGTGGTGAATAGATCGCCTCCTAGAAAATCTGGGAGCTCTTCAAACCATGGCCTATTTAGTAGTTGATCAAATATTCGATCTGGATCCCAAGATTGATTTTCACTGAGTGCTGAAAGTAAGTCGCTAGAGACGGAATTAATATTTACTGGGCCTTTTATGGATACAGAAAATAGTTTATCCAATTGTTCAAATTTTCGATTAGGGAATCCGTTCTCATCAAAAAACTCATCTTGCCAAACTTTAATTAAGCGTAGCTCATTAAGTGATTGTAGCGGACTGTTAGCCGCTCGATAGGGTGGGTCCTCGTCTAGGTAATGTTCACTTTCCGCTCCGTTGAGGCGTTGATCCCCATCAATATCTATCCAGTCGGCTAAGGTACTAGTTAGTTCTCTGGTAGTGCCGTAATCGATTTCAAAGGTATCTTCAAGGATTCGATTTAAAGTTGGTTCATCGATTAAGTTTATCGGTAAGCGTGCACTTTCATCAGTAATATTAATGGATATAGAGCACCCATCTAGCGGTTTTTCTTGAGCATAGTACAGCGGGTCTGCCCAACCCTGTTCGGGAGCGTATAATTTGCCCCCATCAATGAGTGCCACTTCATGAATGGTTGCTAAAGAGAGCTCTAGCAGACTGTATGCATAGGCTCGTATTTCTGGACTTTGATTAAATAAAGTTCGGTATTTGAGATCGTCTACCGCTTCATCAACAAAGCGTGTTACCAAATATGCAAGGAGCGCAATAATAGCGAGAATGGCGACTAGTATACTGCCATTATTTTTACGGTTTATGGATACGTTTAGCCTGCCTTTTCTGTGAGGGTATTGGTACACTTTTTGAATTAAAAAAGAATTGTGCTGTATGAAGTGACTGGGATTGTGAGAGTACGCATTTTTATTTCATTTTCATAAACAAAAGATAGCTGAATAGCTCTAGGTAAGAGATATTCTCGATTAGTAGAGTTTTCTCCTTCTTTAGGTTTTTTCTCAATTTCCCACTTTTCAAAGCTTGAATCCCAATAGACGTACTCTAGTGATTTTACGTAAGGACTTATTAAAGTTCGCCTTAAATCTTCGACAGTTTCAGTTTTCTCCTGAAGGACTGAATGCCACAACACGCTCAAGCCCTTGGAGGAATCAAAAAATAGGTATACCTCGACTTGATCTAGGCTAGGTTGGGCGCTTTCAGAAACAAATAGCGGAGGGGTGTAGTTAAGTTTAAAATGTAGTAATGGCTCTTGGTAGTTAGGGGATCCTGGTAGTTTCTCCCATATTATTGGTGTAGAATCTCTATTTCTTAAGCTGGTTTCATATGTCATTAAGCCTCTAGAATTAGAATCATATCTGAGATTTTCTTGCGGATCTTTTTTTCGGCCAGCAATATACGTATCGTTTTGCTCAGACGGAATTTCTGAGGTACTTAGAATATTTATCTCTGCACCATTTTGTTGCTGCTTAAATGAATTTTTGTTATCATTTAATTTAATGTGGTTCCCAGCTGATAGTAGCATAACATTAATAAATTCAGTGACTCCATCCACGTGATCTTCGAAAAAATTTCGCTGCGATCGCTCCGCCCATATATTGCTAATGGATACAACAAAAGAGGTGGCAGCAGTCAGTAAAAACCCTGCTACAGCGAGTGCTAGTACGACTTCTATCAAGGTCATTCCGCTACGAGAAAGAGACCTTTTTATGGGTAAAAATTTGTTACTATGGCTGCATCGAAACATTATTCAAAATCTCGAGAATTCATAAGCTCTCGTCTTTTAGTTACAAGTAAGTCGCTGCGCTCATCACTCTTAGACCAAGTCGGGCGTAGTAAATACAGTGACTCCAGATAGTTCTCATCAGTGCCTTCAATGGGGTCACTAAAATTTATTTCGAACAGGACTTTAAACAAGTCGATAATTTGAGATTCTTCGATCGAGCACCTCCATGTAGCAAGACCAGAATGAAGAGTTTCGAAATCACCACCATCTTCTGCATCGTCCCTATTTTCTTCTAGTAGTAATTGTAGGCGTACCGCACGAATATCATCGGTACGCAGCGAATTGTTTTGACCATGTTCGCGCGCAAGTAGTGCATTTACAAAGGCTGAAGTAAGAACGATGGAAGCGGCTGCGAAGAGTGCAACTGCGACCACAACTTCAATAAGTGAGAATCCATGACGATTTTTAGATATAGATTCGTTTGATTTTTTGGCTGTCATGGAGAGGATACCTTTCGCAAGCTGGAAAATGGATCATAAACATGTCTTTTGCTAGTGCCTTCACCTTCATCGATCTCGACAACAAATGGTGTCGAACTTCGGTCAGGTGCAAATTGTACAGCTGCTATTTGGCTACGGCTTTGAACTGGATCCACAATGGGCGACATGCCTTCAGAAGATAAAACCGAATAAAACACAATACTGCCACGTCCATTTTCTCTGAATACTTCATCTAATTGGAATTGGACTAGGGTATTATTACCGGAGCTTAGAACGAGTTGCCCTGTTTGATCATCATAATAGAGGACAATGATTTTTTTTGTGCTTGCTGCTAAGTAGCGACCTTCACGAATAGAAGCATCTAAAATGTCGACCGTACTTAAGCTATCACCTTTATTAGCGAATGCAGCGAAATTATAAATCACAATACTACTCGCCACTGCCATCAGCGCTAAAACCAATAGAATCTCAATTAAGCTAAAAGCGCTTAATTTTTGGATTCGTTTATTTCCAATTGCCGATATCATCGGCGCTTTCACTGCCATCTGGACCGAACGACCATACATCATAGCCGCTGCTGCCGTTAACATTTTTGGATCCCGGATAACGATACTGATAGGCATTTCCCCATGGGTCTGTGGGTAGTTCCTCTATGTATGGCTTCTTCCACTTACTTGATTTACCGCTTGGAGCCTGTATTAGCGCTTTAAGACCTTCTTCTGTGCTAGGATAACTTCCGATGTCAATTTTGTATGCAGTCAGAGGAATCTTCAATGATTGGCTAACAAAAATTTGTGCGGCCTTTTCTTGTTGACCACCAAATATGCCACCTAAGTTACTGATAGCCAGTCCTGCAATAACTGCGATTAACGCAATTACTATGAGGATTTCAATCAAGCTGAAGCCGCCTTTACGGTTAGCTTTTCTTAGTAGATTTGTTTTCAATACGTATAGCATAATTAGGGACAATTTAATTTAAATATTAGTATTAACCTGCTATCTTGGTAGGGGCAAGAATACAATCTACAGTTTGATTTTTTTGGTGCAGTACTATAAAATACTAATTTTGCAATTATCTTGTAACATATTGGGCTCTTTGTATCCATGGTGTTATTATTTTATTAGTTCTTATGGAAGAAACTCTTATTATACTCAAACCAGACTGTATGGAAAAACGTATCGCTGGTGAAGTCATTGGGCGCTTTGAAAATGCTGGATTCACAATTGTCGCAGCAAAGATTATGCAATTAGACGGAATTATTCTGCGTGAACACTATGCCCATGTTGCTGATTTACCATTTTTTCCAGATATTGAGGCTTTTATGAGCTCACTGCCTGTTATGCCAATTATACTAAGCGGTGACGGTGCAATCTCTAAGGTTCGCGATTTACTAGGTCCCACTAATTCTAAAGAAGCTCCAGTTGGTACCATCAGAGGTGATTTGGGCACGGATATGATGCGTAACGTGGTGCATGCATCTGATAGCGCTGAAAGTGCGGTAGTTGAAAAGAAGCGTTTCTTTCCTGAGTTGTATTAATCGGAGATAGTTCCAGCTTACTTATCACATGAAAATAAAGACAGGACTAGGAATTGATAGCCATCGTTTCGTGGAAGGTGCTTCTGATAAGGCACTAGTTCTTGGTGGCTTAGAGTTTGAAGATGCTCCTGCGCTGGACGGCAACAGTGACGCTGATGTTATTTTACATGCCTTGACCGATGCGATCAGTGCAGTAACTGGGCGTACAGTGATTGGAGCTCAAGCAGATTCAATGTGTGCGGATGGAGTGACAGACAGTCGTGAGTATTTAAAAGTTGCCCTTTCTGACTTAGGCAGCTGGAAACTGTCGCATGTTTCGATCGCGCTAGAGTGCCAGCGCCCTAAGATCGATCCAAAGGTGGCTGCTTTACGCAATTCTATAGCACTATTACTCGGAGTAGATTTTTGTGACATCTCTATTACTGCGACCAGTGGTGAGGGCTTAAGTGATGTGGGTAGAGGCTTAGGTATTCACGCTTCGGTAATTGTCACAGCGATTCAAGCAGTGTGATGATTCCAGTCTAGGACTAGCTGTGTTCCAGGATTTCGACCTCGTATCCATCAGGATCTGTAATAAAGGCCATTTTCTTAGACTTTTTAAAGCGCTCGCGCCAGTCATTAGGCCATAGATCAATTTTTAGATCAAGCTCTTCGAGCATATCGCAGTAGGTCGTAATATTATCTACACGTATGCAGGTGTGCACCAAATCTTCGGGAAATTTTACTGTATAATCAGCAGAGTAGGTAAGCTCTAGTTTATGACTACTACCGGGAATTTGCAGGTGAGCTAGTTGATTGCCGCTAGGCGAGCGCTCGGTACGTCGCAGGACCTTAAACCCGCAAGTCTTACAGTACCAATTAATTGATTTATCTAGGTCGGAAACACGAATTCGGGTATGGTCGAAGGTAACTTGCATGATTACAGGTATAGTAAATATTGTAGCGATACGAGAGGAGCTTGAAATAAGTGCCAAGCACGCATTAGAAGCAATTACAAATTTCTAACGACTGCCTTTGCTACTCCTTGCACGCACAGTTCTGTCACTGGGTACAGTTCTGGGTAAAACTTGTTTTCTGCCTTTAAATAAGGCGGTTCACCGGCTTTTTTAATGTAGCGCTTTAGTGTTGTCTCTCCGTCAATTAAGGCAGCGACGATGTCACCATCATGTGCATCGCGTGGCTCAATGACAACACGATCACCATCGTAAATTTCAGCATCTACCATGCTATCTCCACGCACTTGCAAGGCAAAACTACGACGTTGCGAGCTAAAGCCTGCACTGCCAATATCGACTTGTAGGCGGCCAATTTCTCCTGCGCTTTCGACGCGGTCAGGATAACCGGCTGCGATAGCCCCAACGATTGGAATGTCGACTACCTCATGAGCATCTTCAGGGAGTTGAGTGGACTCTTCATCGTTAGGGCGGTGAATTCTAAATGTACGCGCTTGGCCTGGGATGCGCTCGAGCACATCCTTTTTTTCCAAGGCACGTAGGTGACCCATCACAGCATTGGTGCTTTTAAATTGAAATTTCTCTTGGATCTCACGAATACTTGGCCAGAAGCCGTTACGCCACTCATGGTGTTCAATATATTCTAAGATTTCTTTTTGACGTTGGGTTAAATCTTTCATAGTGTACAAGTGTTTATGTGAACACTTGTCCATTGTCAAGGTTTCTGCAATAATTTAGTTAATTAATGACTGTGTAAATGAGGTTGAAAATTGTGACCGAGAGGCTTTCGTTGAGGTTTACATGTTGGATTCAGAAAGTCATCAAATTGCATTATACCGGATAGCTATTCTGTGGGTCATGCTTGGCATTCTGACTATACTTGTCGGGTGTTCGAAGCCGCCTGCGATCTTGCGCGATGAACATGCGTTGCCTGCGGATGTACTTTGTGTATCAGCTGATCCAGGCGAGTATGGTGGTATCTTTGTACTAAGTGAAACTACAGAGCCTACCACCTTTAACCCGCAGGTACCCAATAACGTTAGCACCTCGCTTTTGCTCTCGCGTCTGTTAAGCTCGCTAGTTGAATATAACCCACGTGCCGAACAGTTTATACCAGCGCTTGCCAAAGCATGGGAAGTGAGCGAGGACCTTAAATCATACACTTTTTATTTGCGTGAAGGGGTACGTTGGAGTGACGGAGTGCTCTTCACAGCAGACGATGTTATTTTTACTTTCGACTGTATCTTAGCAGAAACTGTAGATGCCGTCACGGGCAAGCGGCTACCAAAATACCCCTCAAGAAACTATCAGCAGTTTCACATCAATGGAGAAAAGTTGCGCTACACAAAGATCAATAAACATACGGTGCGTTTTGATCTACCAACAGTTTACGCGCCATTTATATATGACATTAGTCAATCGATTTTGCCCAAGCACAAGCTACATTCAGCATTTGAAGATGGAAGCTTTCAAAAACAGTGGTCCACAAAAACAGCGATTGAATCGCCAGAAGCAATTGTGGGCACGGGTCCCTTTACTATCTTGTCGTATAAACCAGGGGAGCGCTTAGTGCTACAACCTAATCCGCATTACTGGAAAGCGGATCGTGATCATCAGCGTTTACCATATCTGGACTATCTAGTCCACCAATTTGTCAAAGAGGCGAATACACAAGTAGCACACTTCGCCACAGGCAAGAGTGATGCGTCTGGCATAGGAGCCGATGATTATACATGGGTACAAAAAGCTGCCGATACCTATCGCTTTAGCATTTATGACCGTGGACCATCCGCTAGTGTAAACTTCTTTTGGTTCAATCAACACCGAGGAGTAGACGCTGATGGGAAGGCATACTTGCCAGCGCATAAGCTACGCTGGTTCACTGATAAGCGCTTTAGGCAGGCTGTTCAGTATGGACTCAATCGTCAGGGTCTAATCGATGCCCTACTTTTTGGTAAAGGCGAACCATTGACCTCTATTATAGCGCCCGCGCAGGGCAAATGGCACAATCCAAATTTACCACGCTATGATTTTGATCCGGAGAAAGCCAAACGTTTACTTAGGCAGGCCGGATTTAGCTGGGATGCAACCGGTCAATTAATCGATTCAAAGGCAGTGCCGGTGGCTTTTACTCTCTTATTAGTAGAAAGTAATTTTTATGACCGAGTCGGCGTGACCTTCGTCGAAAACATGAAGGATTTGGGCATGGATGTGAATTTGGAGCGCTCCGACTTTGCGACTTTGCTGCGCCGCACCGACGACACCTTTAATTATGATGTTACAATTCTTGGTTGGGGTTCTAGTAGCGCGGCTTATGATCCATCTGGTAGTAAGGCGCTCTACCTAAGTAGCGGCGAGTACCACCAGTGGTATCCTGAGCAGCCTTCTCCTGTGACAGAGTGGGAGGCGCGCATTGATGAGCTAATTGGCTTACAAGAGCGCACTTTAGATGAGGTGCAGCGCGTCAACTATATGCATGAGGTGCAGTCTATCTTGGCTGAAGAGTTGCCACTATTATACGGATTTACGCCGTACGGATATGCTGGGGTAAAAAATAAATGGCGTAATATATACGTGCCAAATGCAGGCACGATTTTATGGAATATAGAAGAGATTTGGGAGGGTAGTGAAGAATAGCCAATGAGTGCTTTTATTTTGCGCCGTTTACTTAGCCTGATCCCTTTATTATTGGGCACGAGCCTGCTCGTCTCGATATTAATGTATCTTTCGCCAGGAGATTTTCTGACGCAAGCTCGCGCGGCTCGCGATATCCCGCAGGAAGTCATTGAGCAGCAGGAGCGCCAGCTTGGGCTCATTGATGAAAGTGGAGCGCCAACTCGCTGGTTTGTGCGCTATGGTCACTGGATCGCAAATATTGCGCCGATTAAATATGGACCTTGGGTCGGGGCTCCAGAAAAAGGTCTGCACCTTGGCTGGCCGTATTTTGGAGAATCATGGACTTATCAAGTGGAAGTATTTAGTTTACTAAAACAGCGAGTCCCTGCGACCTTTATTTTATCGCTGACCTCGATAACCTTTGCATGGTTTATAGCTATACCCTTGGGAGTTCTTGCAGCACTCTATAAAGACTCGATCTTTGATCGCTTCTCTGCGCTACTTGCATATGCCGCGCTATCGATCCCTGAGTTTTTTTTGGCGATTTTAGCGGTGTACTTTGCCTCCATCACTGGACTCTTCCCTGAGGGCGGTCGATCATCGGTAGAGAGTGACTTTTATCCATGGGCGCTGCAGTGGGTGGATTATGCCTACCATCTAATTTTGCCCACTCTGGTTTTAGGCGTTGGCAGTGTGGCTGGTATGATGCGTATCATGCGCGCTAACTTCATCGACTATATGCGCGCAGAATTTGCGACTACCGCGCGGGCGAAGGGTTTGCGCGAGCGAGTGATCATGTTTCAGCACGTACTGCGCAATGCTATCAACCCACTTATAACCTCTTTTGGGTATTCCTTTGCGAGTCTTTTATCAGGAGCTTTACTAGTCGAAAATGTGATGAACTACCCAGGTCTAGGACAACTAATTTTTGATGCGCTGACTCGTGAAGATCAGTATGTCGTTATGGCAGGGGTGATGATTGGTGTAGTCATGTTAGTCCTGGGTAATTTAGTTGCCGATTTAATGCTCGCATGGGCGGACCCTCGTATTCGCAATGCGCAGACCGTTAGTTCAACTAGCGTTGGCTTTGGAAAGACTACTTGTGTATGGACTGTCCTGCTTGCAGTGATAGCGGCGGAAATTTTACTAGAAGTGTTTGCTCCATCTTTACTGATAAAGATTGTAGTCGGGCTTAAATACATTGGCATTATGCTTGCAGGGTTGCTAGCCGTGGCATGCGTCGCATTGGTCGGCTATATTGTTTATGTCCTCTTTAAGCGCTTGATGGGTCAAGTGTTGCGCCGCCCGCTCGGCGCTACAGCCCTTGTTATATTGGGAGTACTATACAGTGCCGCCTTACTGGCTCCTTGCCTAGCGCCTTACTCGATAACAGAACAAAATTTGGATAAGGCTTATCACCCACCGATAGGCTTTGTTTGGAAGGAGGGCGGCTTACATGCGAAGCTCTACGCTAAGAAATCACTGGGTTCTCCCTTATACGAAGCGACTGGAGAGACGACGCCTGTAAAGCTCTTCGCAAAGACTGATCCTTATTACTTGTGGGGCATTATTCCGATGCATCGCACGCTGTTCTCGCTGGATGCCTCTGTGCCAAATGCGCGGCTATATTTACTTGGTTCAGATGATACGGGCAGGGATATTTTTAGCCGATTGTTATATGGTTCAAGGATTTCACTTTCGATTGGGTTTATTGGAATATCGATTACCCTGATCCTTGGTTTTATTGTCGGTTCGCTTGCAGGTTACTATGGTGGAACTGTCGACTTTTTTGCTATGCGCTTTGTGGAGCTCTTAATGTCGATCCCCGCGCTTTATCTACTGCTCGCTCTTCGCTCGGCATTAATTAGCCCAGAGCTTTCCCCCGGTCAGGTCTATATGATTATCGTGGTGCTGCTATCGATTATAGGATGGGCGGGCACAGCGAGAATTATTCGTGGTATGACTCTTTCGATTCGCAATCGCTCATATGTACTTGCTGCAGAAAGTTTGGGCCAATCACTTCCTAAAATTCTTATCAAGCATATTTTGCCAAATCTTGCTAGTTATCTACTAGTCGCAGCGACTTTATCCATACCCGGCTATATATTAGCAGAAGCCGCGCTTTCCTTTCTAGGGCTTGGCATTTCTGAGCCTTCCGCCTCGTGGGGACTTATGCTTAAACAATCGCAGGGTAACATGATCGTATTTTTTATGAATTTTTGGTGGATGCTTGTTCCTGGTTTCGCAATTTTTATTACCGTGATCGCTTACAATGTACTTGGTGATACATTGCGTGATTGTGTGGACCCTAAGATGCAAGTGCGGTAACAAAGTTGTTGAGTATTGATTCCAAATAAATGAACTATTTGGTTAGTAAATTATGCCAGACTTACTTAAAGTTAAGAATCTAAAAATTGCCTTTCAAGGGAGTGGTGAAAGTATTGAGGTAGTGCATGGCATAGACTTTTCAGTGGCAAGAAGTGGACAGACTGTCGCAATTTTAGGCGAAAGTGGCAGCGGTAAGAGTGTCACTTGTTTGTCGCTGACAAATTTGCTGCCACAGGCGCCAAGCTGTACAGTGAGTGGCGAAATTCTTTTTGCAGAGAAAGACATTCTAAGGATGAGTGGTAAAGAATTGCGCAAGATCCGTGGCGCGGGTATTGCCTATATTTTCCAAGAGCCCTCTGCGTCTCTTAACCCAGTTTTTACAGTCGGTTACCAGATAAAAGAGGCCGTGCGGTTACACCGCCCCGATCTTAGCGATGCTAAAGCGCGCACGATTGAACTACTTGAACTTGTGGGGATTCGCGATGCCGCTCAGCGCTATAGCGCGTACCCGCATGAAATGAGTGGTGGTATGCAGCAGCGGGTAATGATAGCGATGGCACTCGCTTGTGAGCCTAAGCTCCTCGTGGCAGACGAGCCTACCACAGCTCTCGATGTCACCATTCAGGCTCAGATCATTGATCTTTTACGCGAACTGCGAAGCAAGCTCGGTATGAGCATTATCCTCATCACGCACAATTTTGGTATAGTTAAAGGCTTTGCTGATGAGGTGCTGGTAATGTATCAAGGTAACATTGTTGAGCGCGGTACTGTGGATACTGTCTTGAGCACGCCCCAGCATCCCTATACGAAGGCACTGATTGCTTGTATTCCAAAACTAGGTGCCAAACAACACCGCCTGACAACAATTGATCAGGAAATGGCAGCCTCGAAATAGCTTTTTAGCTTGCAGCGAAATAACAGGTACAAAAATCTATTAGCGAAATTGCTGCTGTTCGCTAATAAACTCGTAGCCGCTACATGCCAAGCGCTGTACCAGTAATTCGCGGCTAATATCTTGAGTTAAGCAAAGATCCTCAAGCGATTCATAGTCATTTCGCAGAGCAGTATTTATAACTCCAACTAGTAAATTCGGGTCCATACTTTGGTAGCAACTTATATCCACATTATCTTAATAGAGTTTTTAAATTCCGATCTCAAGGTAAACTCTTTGTGCAAATAGCTTGAAGCTTTCAGCACATACTATGAAGTAACAAAACCTAATGAGTGAATTAAATACCTTAGAACCACTGCTCGTGGTGCGTGATTTACAAGTACACTTTCCTATTCGGGAAGGCGTGTTCCAACGAGTGGTAAGCCAAGTAAAGGCGGTAGATGGGATTTCTTTTGAGGTACCGCGTGGATCGACTACAGGCCTCGTTGGCGAAAGTGGTAGTGGTAAAACCACAACAGGTCGTGCAATCGCTAGGCTAACACCGATCACATCTGGCTCCATAGGCTATGCAGGGCAAGATTTATCAACGGTCTCTAAGGCAGCGTATTTTCCGTATCGCAAAAAAATTCAGATGATTTTTCAGGACCCTTTCAGCTCGCTCAACCCACGCATGAGTATTTATAATAGTGTTGCAGAGCCCCTAGATATTCATTATAAGCACTTATCTAAATCGCAGAAAGAGGAGCGGGTCGCGCAGTTATTAGAAAAGGTCGGTTTAGAAGCGGATTTTATGCGTCGCTACCCGCACCAGTTTAGCGGAGGGCAGCGACAGCGTATTGGAATAGCGCGCGCGCTCGCAGTCGAACCAGAATTTATTATTTGTGATGAGCCTGTTAGCGCCCTGGATGTCTCAGTGCAGGCGCAAATTGTAAATCTCTTACAGGATTTACAGCAGGAGCTGGGGCTTACCTATTTGTTCATCGCGCATGATTTAGCGGTGGTCGAACACATTAGTGATTTTGTACTAGTCATGACTGAAGGGAAAATCGTCGAGCAAGCGCCAGCAGACGCGATCTACTCCAATCCGCAGCATCCGTACACTAAGAAGCTGCTCGCTGCAGTGCCGACGCTTTAGTGCCTTGTGCGTTCAAGTGACTTCAATGAATTATTCAACCGTAATTGGAATCACGATCTCATTCATGCCCGGTCCTTGTATATACAAACTTCCAGCGCCTGGCTCACCCGCTTGCACGGCAATATTTACTGTTCTAGCTGTTTCGGGTATAATCACCTCTGGCATAATAACACTACTAGGAATGTCTGTTGTTACATTTATATATAGTCCACCCATAGGCGCTGGATTATCCATAGCAAAGGCGAGCGCTTGGCGCTGTCCTTTTTGTAGTGTCAAACTATCAGGGATGACTCGCAGTGGTAGGGCAGGGTCTACTTTAAGAGTACCTGCACTCTCAGTGCTAACGCCTCGGACCTCAACTAAATGAGACATTGCTGGGGTAACATTTGGGACAATATACTGGAGAGTATTACTAGAAATAAAGCGGGTGTTTGCTTCCACACCTCCGACATAAACTTTGTCTCTGCGCGAGAAACCCCGACCCAAAACTGCTAGTGAGGTTCCAATCGGAGCTCGGCTTGTATCCAGGGAGATCGAATAGCGATCGATTAGCTTCATTTGCTCGATACTCGATTGAACAGTAGCATCTTTAATCACCTTGTCTTTGTTAATAAATTTGTAATCCAGAACATAGTAAAAGCGGGCACTGTCTCGATTCTCTGGCATTGTATAGTCATAATCAAAGTAAGCTTCACCAACTTCGCTTTGGCTCATCTGGTGTGTTTCCCCATCAATCACAATTGATGCGCTCATGCTTTCGCGAATGACAGACTGATTACTAAGCTTAGCATAAGCGCTCAAAGTATAAATCCCAGAAGGATTGGCTGGAACGCGTGTGGGTGTCATATTTTCTATCTGAGTATTACACCCAGACAATCCCAATAGTAGAACTAGAATAAAAGCGCTAAAAATGTAACATATTTTAATCATTTACCTAGCAATGCTTGTACTCGAGTATTCGGCAAGCAAAACTGCTTATTTAAGTTAATTGCTTCTTGATTTCTTAGATCGCAGTAAGAGGCTAATTTTTATTTAGAGGTACTTAATATTTGAATTAGTGAAATCAATACTTCCTAGGTCTCGAACAAATGTGCTATCCACTCTGCCAATTGGAGTTTACTGCCATGTACCATTTTGCGCATCCACTTGTGATTTTTGTGCCTTTTATCATGAGAAGCCAAGGCGCGGTGATCTAAACCGCTATTTAGATGCGATGGACTTAGAATTCTCACGCTTGCCCATGGGTCGTGAAGTGGGAACAATCTTTTGGGGTTGGGGTACTCCTGGTTTATTATCAGCAAAAGACTTAGAGCGCATGGGGCGAAGCCTACTCGAGCGCTTGCCAAATGCGCCGCAGGAATGGACTGTTGAAATGGCGCCGTCCACCGTTAAGGCGGATAAGTTAGTTGTTCTGCGCGATTTAGGAGTGACGCGCATTTCTATGGGAGTACAAAGCTTTGATGCCAAATTACTCGAATCTCTTGGACGCTTGCATAAACCAAAGCAGATCTACAAGGCGTGGGATCTCATTCAAGATGCAGCTTTTAGTAATACAAACTTGGACTTGATCTTTGCGATACCAAACCAATCGATACAAGGCTGGGAGTCTGACCTACGAGAGGCGGCAAAGCTGCGTCCCAATCATATTTCTACGTATTGCCTAACTTTTGAAGAAGATACTGCGCTGTATGTTAAACTATCCGAAGGAAAAGTAAGCATCGATGCAGATCGAGAGCTTTACTTTTACGAGCGAGGATGGGAGCTCTTAAGCGAGCTCGGTTTTGAACAATATGAGGTCTCTAATTTCTCATCGAATAGGTCGGGCCAATGTCAGCATAATTTAAATACTTGGCGTATGCACGAATGGATCGGTTGTGGCCCGTCTGCAGCAAGTCAGTACGGAGGTTTTCGGTATCAGCGTGCGGCGAATCTAGACCAATGGATTGAGGACTTATCTAATAAGGATGAAGAGGGTAGCCGAATAGAGCAAACAATGCTCGATGATAGAATACTTTTTTTTGATGCTGTGATTTTTGGACTGCGCATGAATAAGGGTATTGAGTGGAGGCGATTACAACGTCGTTTCCCGGGTGCTGGTTCACTCCTACAGTTGCAGAAGTTACTACAAAAATATGTGAATGAAGGCTTAGTTATTCAAGAGGGTACGCTTTTTAGGCTGAGTCCTAAAGGACGATTGCTTGCCGATGGAATTGGCAGTGCCTGCTTAGAGCTCATTTCCAAATAAGAAGTACCATAGTATATTTGTAGGGTTTTTAATTTTGTCTCGATTGATCTAAGTGCACATTCCAAACAGGCAATCAGCGCTAGATGCGCTTCATCGATTCCTTCCACATGCAGGGAAAAATTATGCGTCGAGAAGAAATTATGTTAGTGCTTTAAGTACTGGCGCTAATGTTTCTGGTCTCTCGCCCTGGGTAAGAACGCGATTATTACAAGAGTGGGAAATTATTAATCATGTTCTTGATCACCATAGCGCTGGCGCCGCTAGCAAGTTTATAGACGAAGTGTGTTGGCGCACTTATTGGAAGGGTTGGTTACAGCTTCGCCCATCCGTTTGGGGACATTATTTAGCAGAGCTGAATCAAGCGCGTGAGGTATCTTTTATGGATCCTTGTTATCAAGCAGTAATTGCTGGGAAAAGTGGAGTTGAGTGCATTGATGAGTGGACTCAGGAGCTTCAGCAGACTGGGTATTTACACAACCACGTGCGGATGTGGTACGCGAGTATTTGGATCCATACGCTAAAGCTTCCGTGGGTCTTAGGTGCTGATCTATTTATGCAATATTTACTCGATGGTGACCCCGCGAGTAATACTCTTAGCTGGCGCTGGGTTGCCGGATTGCACACGGAAGGAAAGACTTATCTTGCGCGTCCAGATAATATTCGAAAATACACCCAAGGTCGCTTCGAAGTTAAAGAGAGATTAGCGACCAAAGCGATTATTACCAAGCCCTTTCTAAGGCATAAGCCATGCAGTCTACCAAACTTAGGACCTCCTCCACAAAAAAATTCACGCGTAGGTGTACTTTTACAAGAAGATGATGTGTGTGCGCTCAATTGGTTGGTTACGAATCAAGATAAAGCTGATATTCATATAGCTGGCTACTATTCACCGGCAGTGTATACGATAAATAAAATTGCTCCTATGGTGTCGCGGTTTCGCCAAGAATCGTTACGTTCAGTACTCCAAAATGACCATCCGATGTTTAAAGATGTTTATTCTTTGAGCAACTGGGTAGTAACGAATCAATTAGATACCGTGCTTATGGCTGAAGTTCCAACTGGAATGTGGGATTCGATAATACAAGATCTTAAAACTGCTATTGAAGCGCAAGGAGTGAAGTTATCCATGCAGCGTTGTCCCTGGGATGCCCATTTTTACCCTTTAGCCACAGCTGGATTCTTCCGCTTTAAGCAAGGTATACCTGCGGCGCTTGATTTAATCGTATCGTCTTCTTAAATTTGTCGGTAGAATACCCAACTCTTCTCGGTATTTAGCTACTGTGCGGCGCGCAATTTTTATCTCTTTCTCTTTTAATAGATCGACTATTTTTTGGTCAGAGTGGGGTTTAGCGGTATTTTCTTCCTCAATTAGATGTGCGATCATATCTTTAATTGATTTATTCGATACGGATTCTCCGCTACTCGAGGTGAAGCCAGGGGTAAAAAAGTATTTGAAAGCAAACACACCATGTGGTGAGCGCATATATTTATTTGCAATAGCACGCGATACAGTCGTTTCATGCACATCTACGGTCTGCGCAATTGTGTTCATCGTTAGTGGTCTTAACTTTGCGATTCCGTGCTCAAAAAAGTCGGACTGGAAAGATAGAATTTCGCGGGTAATACGCTCGATGGTTTGTTGGCGCTGCTCAATGGAATTAATCAGGAATTTCCCTGATCGCATGCGCTCAAGCATAAAGTCTTTTTCTTTTTTACTGAGGGTTCCTTTAGCAAGCATTTCTTTATAGACTCCGCTTATTCTTAAGCGGGGTATATAGTCATTGTTAAGTAGCACTTGCCATTTTCCGTAATCATCTTTAAAAACAGTTACGTCTGGTTCTATAACAGTATTACTGTCAGCGCTGAATCTCTTTCCAGGAGCAGGATCTAGGGTCGCGATCTCTTCAATAGCAGTTTGTATATCGTCGGTTGTAGTACCTGTCTTACGCGATAGTTCAGGTATACGTCGGCGTATGAGAAGCTTGAAATAATCTCGTATAATACGCGCAGCGACCGAGTTGCCGCGCCCATTTAATTCTAACTGCGTAATTAAGCAGTCTTGCATATTATTTGTGCCGATCCCAGGAGGGTCGAATGATTTTAATAAAGCTGCTGCGCTTTGAACTGCGCTGTAGGAAACGCGACTAGTGAGGGCTACATTCGATAAAGTTTCCGTCAAGAAGCCGCTCTCGTTAAGGCTACCAATTAAGTAGGTGAGGGCTTCTCTCTGCTCGTCCGTACAGTCAGCTAAGTCAGCTTGCTCGATTAGGTGTTGTTGGAGTGAAACTCCAACAGTGAGCGAGTTCATAAAATGTTCTCGCCGCTCAGCTACTTCGTTTGTGACAAGTGAAGGAGTATTTTCTTGGGCAAATTGCTCGCGCACATCTTCACTCATTCGCTCAAGAATACTATAGTCTTCAGCATCAAAATCTAACTCTTTCTCAGGTTCTGGCTCACTTACATCTGGTTCGCTGATGCGCTCCTCAACACTAATACTATCTATAGATAGCTCTTCGAGTAGCGGATTCGCCTGTAATTCCTCTAAAATAGCGGTTCGTAGATCTACTGCTGGCGCTTGCAGTATTTTCAGAGAATTTCTTAACTGCGGCGCTAGTACAAGCGATTGAGTTTGCTTTTGTGATTGTTGAAATTCGAGCGCGCACATAGTTTCTACAAAGTCTATGGATAGCTGGTTGACTTGAGTATTTTTTGAGCAATTGTTGCAAAAAACCAATCTTCAGAATAAATAAAAATCATTAACAATGATGTCTGCAAGGTGTTTTTTATTTAATCTAGCATGATAATTGCTTTTGTTTATCTTATTTTTTTATGTTCGTATGTATAATTTGACACTCGATATTTCCTAGTTTTTTTTGTTTGAGTGATAACATTTACTGACAGCGCCTCTTCTCATATACTGGGCATGTTGCAAGATAAGGCGTTACTTGGTCAGCTACTTAGAATCTTCGTTGAGGCAGGTGGTTGCTCTGGATTTGAGTATGGTATGTCTTTCGACGATTCCAAAGAGGGTGACGCAGAGTTGTCCCACAATGGTGTGACTTTTTTAATCGATGCCGCCAGTCTTGAATATTTAGATGGTAGTGAAATTCACTTTGATGACGGTCTAAATGGTAAGGGTTTTGAAATTCGTAATCCAAATGCTAGCAGTACCTGTGGTTGTGGCCGCTCGTTTAATTGATATAGATATATGACTGTCTACAGTTCATTAAAATGTATATTCGCTCAAGTATTACGCTCGTGGCTTGGTTTAACTCGCCGTGTAATTTAAGTAAGTCCTGCCATTTTCGCAGGATCTAATAAATTATTAATTTCTTCAGCGGTCATTTTTAATGCATCCATTCTTTCTATACAAATTTCTCTTACAGTTCTTTTAGTAGCGATACTTTCTTTAGCAATTTCAGAGGCTAGGTCATAACCTATTTTTGGGGCTAAGGAAGTGACCATAGAAAGTGAATATTCTATTAACGATTCACATCTTTGTGGATCTGATTCTAATCCGAGTAAGCATTTCTCACGGAATGCTTTAAGTCCATGTGTCATTAATTGTAAGGACTCTGATATAGTATGTGCCATAAGCGGCATATATGTGTTGAGTTCTAAGTGACCATTAGCCCCTGCCCAGGTGACTGTTGTTTGATTTCCAAATACTCGAGCCGCGATCATGGTTAGTGATTCTGACATGACAGGATTGACTTTGCCAGGCATGATAGATGAGCCAGGCTGAGTCGCTGGTAATTGAATTTCTCCAATAGAGCAGCGTGGGCCGGACCCCATAAGCCTTATATCGTTCGCAATTTTAAAGAGGGAAGTACATATCGTCGATAATTGCCCATGGCACTCAACTAATCCATCTTTGGCAGATTGCGCTTCAAAATGATTTTCTGCCTCCTTGAATTTAATTTCAGTGGTGTCTGAAATTATATTTATTGCCTTGGTGGCAAAATCTATGTCGCAGTTTAGACCTGTCCCGACTGCAGTACCCCCTAAGGGTAATTCTGAAAGAGCATCGAGTGCTTTGTGAGCTCTTTGTATTGCATATTGAAGTTGTTTTGCATAACCACCAAATTCTTGCCCTAAGCTAATTGGCGTGGCATCCATTAAATGGGTTCTGCCTATCTTGAGAACATCTTTAAACGCCTCAGATTTTTGAACAAGCGCTTGATAAAAAAGTTCTAGTTCGTGAAGCAACTCATTTTTTATCTTTAAGCTAATTGCAATGTGTATGGCGGTAGGAAATGTATCATTCGACGACTGAGATTTATTCACATCGTCATTGGGGTGGACGCAGAGCTTGCTATTACCATCTTTTGTAGTGCTTGCGCCAATTTGGTTACTACGATTAGCGATCACCTCATTGACGTTCATGTTAGTGGACGTGCCTGACCCAGTTTGATATACATCGACTGGGAATTGTTCATAATGCAGCCCATCATAAATTTCTTTAGCTGCAAGAGTAATGAATTCTCTTTTCTTATCTGATAAAAGACCTAGCTCAGAATTAACTTGGGCAGCGGCTAACTTAATCAATCCATACGCACGGATAAGCGCTCTATCCATCGGTATTCCTGATATTTGGAAGTTTAGGACCGCACGTTGAGTAGAGGCGCCATAGAGCGCATTAATTGGTACTTCCATTTGACCCATGGAGTCGGACTCAGTTCGCATTTTCATTTTTCATAATGTAGATTTTAATTGAAGCAAATACTACTAGATTCGCAAAATTTTGTTGGTTATTTTAAAGTTGTTGTAGTGCATAATGAAAATCCATTGTGTTTAGTCTATCGAAATTATATCGCTTTTTTTCGTTAATATATCAAAGGCTGTTTGGCTATGGTCTAATAACTTCCTTAAATTTGGGTAGGTGAGCAAACGAAAGCTCATTTGCATTTCAGTGACCTGAATATGAAGGTCTTGATCGTTTAATTTAAGATCAAAGGATCTAGCATCTGGCGCGTAGTCTAGATAATTAGCAAACTCTTCAATCTCCTCGATCTGGTCAATTTTATTGCTGAGATCGATTACTTTAGGAAATATAACTATAATTTGATCGCAGTGATCATTGAAGCAGTGAATGAAGCGCTCATCTTTCTTAATACTTGTAGTATCTGTATCTAGGTGATTCACCACAGTGCTAATACAGTAGTTTTTGGGCTCTGATGCTTCAATCCCTTGATCGATACATATTTCTATTTCAAAGTCAGGTGTCTTAATACTAGCGAAACCGTCTTCGCACGTATAATTAAAGTCGCGGCGCTTGTAAGCAAACTGTCTGCGAATTTTTTGATAAAGTAGTTCTGCAGATTTCTTTACGTCTTCATGGCCGATACGCCTCACGAATTCGAGGGCGGCATCACTGAAGCGATCCGGTTCATGATGGTGCCTTTCGAAGCTCGTGAGCTTACGAATACGTCCGAAATCGGACCCTTTTAGACAAACTGATAGCTGTGGTGCATTCACTCAAATAGTATTTAAATTAAAGATTAGGTCGATGATTCGAGCGACTACAATGCTTTCTTTACTAAAATTGTGCTTTACATAGGCACCCAGACACTGTGTTTTCTGCATCTTTTCCAAATTTCTCATGCAGAAAACACGTAAATCAATCGCCAAGCGCTTTAAGAAGACTGGTACCGGTAAGCTCCTTCGTCGTACCCCAGGTCACCGACACCTTCTTCGCAATAAGAGTGTGAAGCAACGCCGCCGTGCAGGTAGCAGTAAGCTCGTAGCAGATGGGCAGCGAGCTAACCTCATCCGCGGATTGCCTTTCGCTTAAATTTAATCGCTAATCAAATTAACTTACGCTACCCGGGTAACATGATAGTGGGCGACCCAGCAGCGACATAAAAATAGAGATCAAAATAACATGCCTAGAGCCAAAAATGGACCCGCGACGCTCGCACGTCGCAAAAAAGTACTGAAGAAAGCCAAGGGTTACTTTGGTAATAAATCCCGACTCTTTCGTTATGCGAAAGACGCAGTTGATCGCGCTGAATTGTATGCTTATCGTGATCGTCGGAAAAAAAAGACCGAATTTCGTCAACTTTGGATTATTCGCATCAATGCAATATGTCGTGCGAACGGAATTAATTACAGCCGCTTCATACATGGATTGAAGGCTGCTGGAATCGATATGGATCGTAAACAGCTTTCTGAACTAGCTATTCACGATGAAGCAGCTTTTGTAGCTTTGATTGAAATAGCAAAGCAAGCTAACACAGCGTAGCCGCTAATTTATCTCAACTAAAAGAGCTAGTATCTTAAGTTACTGGCTCTGTTTTTAGTTACTAGAGTAATAACCATATTAATAATTAGGTGCTTCCCTAAATGGACTCCACAATTTTGTCCGCTAAGCCGTATTCTATTGCTTCGGTAGCAGTCATATAAAAATCTCGATCTGTGTCTTCTTGAATCTTTTCAAGTGGTTTTCCCGAAGAATTAGCTAATATTGTATTTAGCTCATCTCTCAAACGTTCCATTTCTTGCGCTTGAATATGAATGTCGACTGCGACAGCAATCATTTGTCCTGATATTAGTGGCTGGTGGATTAGAACGCGGCTGTGTGGATAAAGCACCCGTTTGCCCTTAGTAGCTCCACAAAGCAAAATCGATCCCATGCTTGCTGCCATTCCTGTGACGACGACCTTGATCGGAGAACTAATAAGCTGCATGGTGTCGTATACTGCCATACCCGCAGTGATCGATCCTCCTGGTGTGTTGATATAAAAAGTAATTTCTTTACCGGGCGCCTCTGCCTCCATATAGAGTAGCTTCTCGGTTATATCCTTAGCTGACTTGTCACTTACTTCTCCCCAGAGAAATATTTTTCTCTGTTTTAGGAACTGTTCTTGTATCTTAGCGCCATTATTTTGCTTATTATTTTTATCTGCCATGAGTGTATACTAGTGAATTATAAATATGCATATAGAGAGCATGAGTTTGATATCTTTCAAGCCATGACTTAATTAAGCTTCGATTTTATTTATTCTCCGATCGTGCCTGCCACCTTTGAACTCTGCATCTAGCCAAGCAGTAACAATTTCAAGAGCCAATCGCTCGGAAACTGAGCGAGCACCAATTGCAATGCAATTGGCATTGTTATGCTCTTTGGTCATGCTTGCTGACCAAGTATCCCAGCACACACCGCATCGAACCCCCTTCTCCTTATTAGCTACAATTGCCTCACCGTTACCGCTGCCTCCGAGAACTATGCCTAAATCTGCTTTGCCTGATGCAACAGCTTGAGCTGCAGGACGCACATGATCTGGGTAATCGCAAGAGTCCTCAGACATGCAACCAAAATCAAGACTTGTATGTCCGCGGGCTTCTAATAATTGACTAATAGGGCTCTTGAGACGAAAGCCTGCATGGTCACTACCAATTGAAATTATTAAAGAATGGTGATGCATGTGAGAAATTAAGTGCTCGAGTAAAGGGTAGGGCAATACGTAAGGTATCTATCAGCCATATTTTTAATAGAAAAAAGGACTTGCGCTATGTGCTGTTAAACATAGTTTCACGCGCTTTCTATTTTCTACAATAAAAAGTTTTAATCATGGCAAGAGAGCACGTAATTATTGAATGCACAGAAGCCCGAGCTGAAGGTAAGCCGGTTTCACGTTATATGACCACACGTGATAAGAAGCAGCAACCTGAGCGTGTTGAAAAAATGAAGTACAATAAATTTCTTCGTCGGCTTACCTTGCACCTTGAGATCAAAAGTTAACGGGTAGTACACTTCATCATTGAAAATACTGCTAATAATAGCGGGTTTATTTGCTTCACTACTCCTTTTTATAGGAAAATATGGGAGTCATATTAGCAACTCAAGGACGGTTAAGAGAGGACTCAGTTTTAGTACCTACTAGGCAGTTGCGATAGAAGCGCCATTCGCTTCGGTGCTTGCAGATCCAGTCGAGAAGGGCTCGCTCGAAGCCGATATCTTTCCCTTGTTTCTCTGACTCTATCCATTTGTGCTTTAATATTTCATCGCGCTCTGCAAGAAATTCACGATAAAAAGTCGATCGTTGTGTAAAATCTTCATTTTTTTCTGCATTATTCTGCGGAGTTGTAGTCAAAACTGTCATATTTGGAAAAGGGGTAAGTTAGTGTTTAGAATTTGGCTACAATAATAAATAGTAAAAAATGTTTTTATTGTTATTATTATGCTAGTTTAAAACTCCTTATTTATTATTCAGTGTATATTTAATAATGTTATAATTTTTTTAGCGACGCTTATAAATGCTTTCGCTGCAGGAGAATCTGGATCGCTAACCACGATTGGTATACCATTATCACTACCGACTCTTAGGGCTGGTTCTAATGGAATTTGACCAAGAAGTTCAGTTTGAAGGCTATTTGCTGTTTCCTCTCCACCGCCTTCTCCAAAGATGGCGTGGCGATAGCCATCAGCAGCTTCTAAATAACTCATATTTTCAACGACACCCATGATAGGAACATTCACTTTTTCAAACATTCTAGCACCTCGGCGTGCAACCTGAAATGCTGCCGCTTGAGGCGTTGTGATGATGATTGCTCCATCTAGAGGAATCGTTTGTACAAGAGACAACTGTGCATCGCCCGTACCAGGCGGAAGATCAACAACTAAAACCTTGAGTTCTCCCCAGTTAACATTTTGAGCAAATTGCTGAATCGTTTTCATGATCATTGGTCCTCGCCAAACCACTGGAGTGTCCTGATCTACAAGGAATCCCATCGACATAGAAGAGACTCCAAAATTACTAATGGGTCGGATTAAATCATTTTCTATCTCTGGCTGCCCGTTTACACCCAACATAAGTGGGACCGATGGGCCATAAATATCGCAATCCATTATACCGACACCTGACTTATTCTTGGCTTCAAGTAATCGTTGCAGGGCGCATGCTACGTTTACAGCAACAGTAGACTTACCAACCCCACCTTTACCGGAGGCAATCGCAATTGTATGTTTCACTTGCTGCATGGTCGTATGTGTACTAGGGGTAGAGGCACTACCGCTCGCTGTTGCCGCTAGCTCTTGCGGGCTGTTAACTTCCATGCGAACCCTGACTTCACTAACTCCTACGAGCTCTCCTACCTTAGCTTTTATGTCAGCTGCAATCTGCTCTGGTACTTTTGGGTCTCGGCTGGTTATTTTAACTCCTATTTGCACCATACCCTGCGTTAATTCTACCTCACTAATTAGTCCAAAAGAAACTATGTCGCGACTAAATCCAGGATATTTAACTAATTTAAGGGCGTCTTCTACTTTTTGTTTGTCCACAACTGTCAAAGTATAATCTGTTTTGAAATGTGAAAGTTTTTTCGGTGATTTAAAATAATTATTTTTTTAATTTCCAATAGCTTTACATTTGCGATCAGTTGGTTCGTATAATCTTATCATAGCATGCGTTTATCTGCATCTTTATTATTTATCACATTTATTACATTAAAGTTATTTTCCAATCTAGATGCACAATCGGGTGTCATTGAACTAGAAGAGGCGGTACGTGAAAACTCTGCAGTCCTGCCGATTACTAT
Organism: Verrucomicrobiota bacterium; assembly: GCA_036160955.1. GTDB lineage: Bacteria > Verrucomicrobiota > Verrucomicrobiia > Opitutales > Coraliomargaritaceae. The sequence continues at coordinate 40,376 of JAYYDJ010000095.1, forward strand.
TGAAAGTACCAATTCTTTAATTCTCTCACATTCCCGACAAGTCTTTAGACTGCATGGTGGATATCGTGTCGTCACTACTAATGAGTCAGTATTTAGGTTTAGTTTAGAGCTTTCTGGAACAGATTCGGTGAAATTGTCCATATTCCAAGGCTTGGAGAATAATGCAGTCTATACGAGTACTTTTAAAGGTGATGACTTAGAACATGCAGTATGTCTTGCCTGTGACTACGCCGTTGAATATACATCCAACGATATAGGGTTTTTTGCAGGAAAGCTTAGCTTTGTAGTAAAGAAACATCGGACGTCAGAAATCTATATAAGTGACTTATTGTTCACAAAGGTGCGCGCCGTCACAAGCGATCGTTCATTTGCGATGGGTCCAAGCTGGTCGCCAGATGGCACACAGTTATTATACACGACTTATCATAAGTCAGGGTTTCCAGATATATACCTTATGGACTTGAATGCAGGTGTCAGGCAAGCGGTTGCAAGTTTTAAAGGAACAAATAACGGCGCAGAATTTAGTCCCAACGGAAGTAGGATTGCGATGACCTTATCAGGGTCTGGCAATGCTGAGCTTTACGTATCAAACCAACTTGGTAGGGAATTGCGCCGTATAACAAAAAATAATTCATTGGAGACTTCTCCTAGTTGGTCGCCAGATGGTCAGAGTATAGTGTATGCATCAGATGCACTAGGAAGGCCACAATTGTTCGTTGCAAGTGCTACGGGAGGTGCGCGCCGTCGCTTACCAACGAATATTAGTCGCTATTGCGCCGAGCCGGATTTGAATCCACGCAATTCGAGCCAAATTACTTTTACCGCGGCGGTAAATGGTGGATTTCAAATCGCCTTATATGATTCTAAATTGCAGAGCTCGAAAATCATATCTAACCTAAAAGGTTCTGCAGTGGAACCAACTTGGCTCAATGATGGTCGGCACATAATTCTAACAGAGCGTTTAGACGGGCGTAGTCGTTTAATGATATTGGATTCTCTCAGTGGTCAGTCATTAGCACTGCATAAGCCAAGCTTAGGTGATGCCTGTGAAGCATCCTTTGTGTATTAAGCTTAATTAACTGGCTGCAACTGCTTGCTTGTAATAGTTCTTTTCCAAAGTTCATTACCTTCAACACTAATAACTCGAAGAGTGAGCTGACGGTTTTCTTCTGTACCAGTAAAATCTATTAGAGTAAATTGACGCTCAAGAGTATTCGTTCCAGGCATACGAAAATAGTTGAGTTCATCGACTTGCTTAGGATTTGCAGTTAATGGGCCAACACTAAGGTCGTATAGGTTATAACTGTTAATATGTACCAAGCGGGTTAGTTCACCATGATACTTTCCACCGCTAATAAATAAAAGTCCTGCTATTTTCTCGGTCCTTATCATTTCTAATAGTCGGGACTGTTCTTCGGATGCATAGCTTAAATTTGTTGGTGTAGCTGCTGGATTTAGGACAGGTGCACCTGCTATGATGAGCTTAAATGTTGCCGTACTACGGACTAATTCTTGGCGCAACCATTCGATTTGAGCACTTCCAAGTATTTCAGCTTTCTTATTTGAACTTGGTAGGTCATCACGGTTACTTCGAACATCTAGTAAAAAGAAGTCTACATCCGAGCGACGCATACGTGTTGGTATGCCCTCAAGTTGAGAAACTTCGACTGCTCGAGGCCAAAATGCTTTGAAGGCTTTTTCTGCCTGCTCACGATGGGAGTAAAACTTGCCATCATTATTTACGCTATATTCTGCACTACTCCAAGTTGCATAGTGAGGAATACTTGCAAGCAGTGGTTCAAGCTGAGGCGTGGAACGTGCTTTGCTGTAACGCTTGAAGTAACCGCTTTGAGAGGACCAATCACTTTGTCTTAAGTGAGAAGTATTACCAGTCCATATCATAAGTTCTGGTTTGGTTTTCATCAGCGAAGTAAAAATCCTATAATTATTACCTAATATCTGGTAAGGAGGCTCAAAGCCATTTTCTGTTTGGTAATGTGCGCCGCCTATTGCTATACGCAAATCTGGAGGAGGCATGCGATCATGATAGAATGTTGGCGTGGTGAAAGAGTTTTTGTTGGCAATTAGGTTTCCATCTACTTCGATTTGGTAAGAATAGGTTAATCCTGCTTCAACCGCATCAAGATCTATGGTAGCAGTATTTGCTTCACACGCTTTAGTTTTAACAGGAACGCTCCAGTTAGGCAAATTGGATTTGGATTCAGTATAAACAACCCTAACTGTTGCAGGTGAAAAAGTCTGTACCCATACTTTTGCCTCTCTCATACCAACGTGACCTAGCATTGGACCAGCACAGAGTTCTGCAAACAGATTACTAGATAGCGAACAGAAGCTAGTAGTTAATAATAAAAGAAATAATTTATGAATTTTCAAAAATAGATAAAAAAAAGATTTTTATAGATTATTAATTTACTCTAGCATAGCATGTAATTACGAGATCTTTATTTTTCTGTGTCTGGAAAAGTGCATGGTGTTAACCATACGATCGACTATTGCAGGCCTGATAATAGATGTTTGATTTACCGACTGTAGAAGGTTTTTTAGAATAAGCTCTCGATTTATTAAATTTGTTTTGTAACGCATTTTTACTTCTACAAGTTCCGGTTTCATTTCCAACCACTGAGCCCTTACTTTGGAAACTCGCGGATATATGGCAGTCCGGTTCTTTAATTGTCTGTTAGTTTGTATGTTTGGATTCTTATCCTGTGACATGCTTATTGCTTGAAGGCATTTACGCTCATCTAGCGCAAGTGATTTCCAGCTTATCCCGCATAATTCACAGCGAGCTTCTGCTAATACTGCATGTAGTACCTTAGGTTTGAGGCGCATGACCAGAGATACACATCTCAGAGACCAATTCTCTAGTTCATAGGCAATTAAGGCAAAGCGCACTTTTGGTTCTAAGAGGCGCATCTTCATGACTATAGCGCTATTGGAAGTTATGCTGGCATGGGAAGAAGTATTTTCAAACAACAAGGATGCTAATATGAACTCAAAGTCAGATAAGCGCTCAGTATAGCCAAGTTGTTGCCAGAGCGCTACAAATACTTTTTCTATTCGTGCATTACGATCTGACTCTTTTTCCGAATAGGTAGAACCAAAGTAACAATTAGTTAGATCAAGATAAGCGGCAGCCAGGCAGAGAAATTGCTCGGTATCTCCATTCTTTGCAGCCTTCAGTTGCCTCCGACCAACTGCTCGTGCGCGAGACGAGTCGCGAAATCTCCATAAATAGCTACGTAACTGGCTTAACATTGTATTGTCTATCTACTGCTAATTAGTCGCGGTTCATGGGTTATTGGCTGTAATAAGACGTTAAAAACGTGAAGTTTATAAACAAGATGAATTGTAATTAATCTTGTTCGCGACCTGGACGTCTCTTGCATTCAGACCGGCAGTCGCCGATGACTCGAATCCATAATTCACGTAAATCATATAGACGTATGCGTACCTCTTTATGAAATGCTTCTAAGAACTTTTTATTGGGGTGATTTAGTTGATTCAATATCGATAAAGATTCATTGAGCGCGGTAAGGCTGTTTTTTAAGTGGCAAATGGTGAGGCCAAAGTCACCTAAATCAAGTGCTTGTACAGAGAGTAGCACGTTTATTTCGGCTTGGTGAAGTGAATGAACATATTTCCAACATGTTTTTAAAGATGTCGTAGAGCTTCCATCTTTTGTATGTTCAGATGTATTAATCGATGTCTCGGAGTTTAAATAATGCTCCCAACTTTGGTGTAAATAACGGTATAGTCCCCTTGTAACTACTATTACTGGGTGTTTGTGTAGAGTGTACGGCGCCGACTCATTCTCATTTATACTTTCCAGGTCGTTACAATCTGCTGCACTAAATTCATCCATTTCATCTTTTAAAGAAATATCATTAGCATCCCATCCCATCTGAGAAGCAACCTCATCTAAATGATTCGGTTTGTCTTTAAGACTATTGTAAATAGATATAAATCGCGCGGGTTCGCGATCAGAGTTTTTAAGATAGCCTCTCCATTGGGACTCCCCCCATGAAGATCCCTGAGAGAAGTCCTCCCAGTTTCCTTCTGAATGATCAAAGTTTGGTTCGTTCATTGGAGATTTTATAACCTCGGTTCAAATATAAACTGAGCTGACTCTTTAAATAAATCAATAATGATTTATTAGGCTATTTAATTTATTTATAATTTTTACCATTTTTTGCAGTATCGCTTTTATAATTAAAATAACGTAGTTTCAACATGGTTATTCTTCGGATTTTGATTTGCACATAGTACCGTCAGTAACATATTTAAGAATTTTTAATGGGAGGTATTGTCTACAGTATAAAATGTTGGTTTGAAGGTCATGTCCAAGGAGTCGGCTTTCGATACCAAGCTGCGGCTATTGCAAAGGGCTATGACGTTACAGGTACCGTATCCAATATCGACGATGGGCGTGTCTTCATTCACGCAGAGGGCGAAGAGGCAGAAGTTACTGCATTTAAGGCTGAGATAGAAAGCGAAATGTCTAGTTTCATACGGCGCACTGAAATAAAAAATGCCACAGGCCCAAGAGTTTACAATAGCTTTTCGATATCGTAAAAATGAATGACGTGGCGATTCAAATTAAAGGAGTTACAAAAGATTTCATTTCAGGTTTTAGAGGGGTGAAGCTTAGAGCAATTGAAGATATAAATCTAGAAGTTGCTAATAACGAGATTTATGGACTTTTAGGTCCGAATGGAAGTGGTAAGAGCACGACTATAAAAATAGTACTAGGCCTTTTGCGTGCATCTAAAGGTTCGTGTCATATTTATGGTCAACACAGCTATACTTTGTGCGTTAGAAAAAGTGTCGGTTATCTACCCGAAGCACCTTATTTTCATAGTTATTTGAGTGGCTATGAACTGGTTCGTTATTATGCACGCATCTGTGGTTTGGATCGGAAGATAGTAAATGAACGTGTGGACGATTCTATCGAACTAGTTAAAATGCAAGAGGCTAAAAATCGACTTATTGGTACATATTCTAAAGGCATGTTACAGAGAATTGGACTCGCTCAAGCACTAGTCCATGACCCAAAGCTTGTAATTTTAGATGAACCTACTGCAGGGTTAGACCCAATGGGGACAGAAGCAGTTGCAGCTATAATACGCACATTAAAAGATCGCGGTAAGACCGTACTAATTTGTTCTCATTTATTAGGTCAAATCGAAGGCTTATGTGATCGAGTAGCCATCTTGCATAGAGGTCGGTTAATTTGTAGCGGTCGAGTAGAAGATCTACTTCAGCAAACTGAGAGAGAATCGTTCATTGTGAAGGATCTTGGTGTAGATGGTCGACTGGCAGTGGAAAAATTAATCAAGAAGCAAGGTGGAAGACTTTCGAGTATAAAAAAGCCACTTCTAAGTCTCAATGAGCTATTTCTTAAGGAGGTAGAGTTGAGTGAATCAACACACTTAAAAAAGCGTTACGAAGAGACCAAATGACAGCATCTTTACAAAGAATACGTTTAATAGCCTATAATACTTTTTTAGAAGCATTACACCAAAAATTTTTTAGTGCATTATTACTCATTTCAGTGGGCTTAATCCTTACTGCTAGTTTTTTCCAGCAATTTGATTTCGGCACTAACGAATTAAAATTTATAATTGATTTTGGTTTTGGCGCTATATTCTTTTTTGGTTCTATTTTAGCTATATCTCTAATGGCACAGCTATTTTTTAATGAGATCGAGAGCCGCACAGTTTTAACTTTATTATCGAAACCTGTTCACAGGTCGGAGTTTTTGATAGGAAAATTTATTGGTACACAGTTCCTTATGTTGATTTTCGTATTTGTTCTTTCACTAGTCCTTATTGTAATTTTATTTTGGCGAGAGAGTATATTACTCTCTCGCTTTGGTAATGATGTGAAATTGGATACATTGTTGCATTATTACGATATATTCATTTTTGCCATTTTGCAGTGGGTTAGATTTTGTGTGATCGGAGCATTTACATTGCTAATTTGTAGCTTTGCCAAATCTTATGTTTATACATTTATTACTTCACTTTTTGTACTCATTGTATGCCAATTGCAGTACATTGCGTATGAGTTGTATGCTCATATGGATGTAGGTCTAACTCGCCTCCTTGCGCAGTTAGTCGCATGGACTTTTCCTAACTTTCAGCTGTTTAATGTTGGTGATCAATTAGTTCTCGAAGGTAGCTCAAGCCTATCATATTCGACTACTATTCATATAATCGGATATGGGTTTATCTATGTGTGCACATATATTTTCTTAGCATATCACAATTTCAAAATGCGTCAGATTTAAGCTTACGGATGTAATGTTTAGTTTATGTGATACGTGTCCAGTAATGTCTAAAATTTGGACAATTATAATTGTATCAGTATTGCTTATATGCTCCGCATTTCTGTCACAACCTTTAGAGAACAGAGCTTGGCAAGAGGTAGATAGTCAGCAGTTGCGTGTAAATATTAAGGCAGTCGAGGATTCACTAGGGCAGGGTTTAGCGGTTGGAATTCTTGGAGGATTTCGGGGTATCTTAGCTGATTTTGCTTGGTTGCATCTAAGTGCAGTTTGGGTTAATGAAGATAGGCTAAAACTGTCGGCTATGATTCGATTAGTGACGACTTTAGATCCTCGCCCTGAATTTTTTTGGATCAATGCAGCTCGCATGGTTGCTTATGATGTTCCAGCTTGGCGGATTCGAAAAGCTGGCGGTTATAATTCTATTTCGGACATTCAAAAATCTGCGATCGATAAGGAGCAAGCGGGTCAAGCTTTCGAGATTTTGAAGAGAGCTATAAATTATCACCCGAATACGGCTCGCCTACCGATGGAAATTGGACAGATTTACTTGAATAGACTTCAGAACGATGCGCTCGCAGCTAAGTGGTTCTATGAGGCTAGTAAATTTCCAGATGCACCTGAATTTGTTGTACGTATTTATGCAGAGTTGTTGCGTCGCCAGGGTAAATTAGTTGAGGCTTATAAATATTTGACGCAGATTTATCCTAGTTTGATAAACACCTCTGATTATAATCAATCACTTGTTCTAGAACGTATACAAATGCTGGAGAATGACCTTAACATAATGAAAGAGAATCGTTTTCAAGCCACTATTATAAACACATGGAAAGACTTATGAGAGCCTTGATTTTTTATAATTTTTTTTGAAACAGTGTATGAATTTATCAAGCCGCCAATCTCGGGCTATTTATGATGCTAATGTAAAGCATCGCATTAATGCTGGGCGAATCGCAGTGCGTGAACAAATAGCATTTTTTAGTCGACAATTTGGTCAAATAGCGAGCGAATGGAAAAAAGATGATACGCGGGTTACTTTCGCAGATTTTGCAATTGCAGAAAGAGTTTCTGCCTCTTTACGCCGTGATTTCTCTGAGGATATCTTTTGTAGCGAAGAAGCCAATCCTTTGGATGAAATTTTGGAACTTAACTCTGAGTTTGCTTGGATCATTGATCCTATTGATGGAACGAATAATTTTGCACTTGGATTTCCAATTTGTTCAATCTCATTAGCTCTATTATATAATGGTGAACCAATTTATGGTTTCATATATGATCATGGTACAGGTAAATTATATGAGGGTGGGTGCGGATATGGCGTACGCACCAATTCACAAAAGATTAAGCGTGACCAATTGGTTGCTAATGCACAAGTGATGTTGGGCTTACACTTTCCTATGACCAATTCCCAATTAGTAGGTTTGATACCTATGATGAAGAAGTACCGTTGTCGTTGTATCGGGAGTGGTGCATTGACTGCAACTTACGTAGCGACTGGTTATCTGAGTGGATCGATTGATTATCGAGTAAAAGTATGGGATATAGCAGCTGCTTATGCATTATGCAAAGCAGTGAAAGTAGAATTTCATTTCTTAAAAAAACCACCTTTCCCACTAAAAAAATTCCACCCTAATATGGATTTCTGTCCTTACTATGCCGGAACAAATGCATTTTGTAAGGAATTAGCCACTTCTTTGAAAATACAAAATATTTATTAGCAGTCTTTAGATTTAGGTTCAGATTCTGAATCGATTTCCTGATTATCCAGTGGACTCGTTTTTTGCAGATTTTGTATTTGTTCGGATTCGGCAACTTCGCTAGTATTTTGGTCATCCATTGCAGTCTGAATGTCATTCTCTATCTCAGAGGTAGCTTTTTTAAATTCACGTATAGATTTACCAAATGAACGGAAGAGTTCCGGCAATCTTTTCGCCCCAAAAAGCAACAGCACTACCAAAAAAATTAGAATTAATTCTGGCGCGCGAAGATTTTGGATAAAGGCTAAGTTTGTAATATGCATAAATATAAGTATATTAATTATGTATTCGCGTCACGAAATATTTTTCTCAAAGATTCGTGTTGTTGTTTAGAGGCTTTAAATATTTTATCATTTATCTGTGGAGTGCCATCTAGGATGTAAGCAGTTTTTAAACTATCATTCAATTTTATTATGCCTTTGAGTACTCCAGTTTGTTCTCCATTGGCATCTCTTGAAACTAGGAATTCATTACTTAACTCATTTCCAAATTGTATTGTTGCAAGTCTTTCTTTGAGGTCAATATGCACTATACGAGAAGTTCTCTCGTAATTTTGAGTTAGCGAAATATTTGTATCGGGTGAGTTAGGGTTACTTTTACTTACGTTACTACACCCAATTGCTATAAAACAAATAATAATAAGTAAGCAGTTATAGGTTCTTGTGTACATATGAAAGGTTTATATTTCTTTTTATTAATTATAACTGTTGAGCAGATGGTTAGCTTTTGCCCATCTCTCGCTTGAGAGCTTCCATTCCGGGCTTTTCAATATTAATGTCACCTTCGAAGAAACCGTGCAACTGACGTATGCGAGTGGGATGTCGCATCTTGCGTAGAGCTTTTGCTTCAATTTGCCGAATACGCTCACGAGTAACTTTAAATTGGCGACCGACTTCTTCAAGTGTACGTGAGTACCCATCAGCTAATCCAAAACGCAAGGATAGAACTTTTTGCTCACGTTCAGTTAGGCTATCGAGAACGTCAGTGATTTTTTCACGCAATAGGCTATAAGCTGTCATATCGTATGGATTTTCAGCTCCTTTGTCTTCAATGAAATCTCCAAAATTAGTATCGTCTGAATCTCCCACAGGACTCTGTAGTGAGATTGGCTGTTGTGCCATTTTCATAATCTGTTGCACGCGTTCAATAGGTAAATTCATTTCGTCAGCAACTTCTTCAGCGGTAGGCTCATGGCCTAACTCTTGGAGTAACTGTTTTTGAACCTGCATTACCTTGTTGAGAGTCTCGATCATATGTACGGGAATACGTATCGTGCGTGCTTGATCTGCGATCGACCGAGTAATCGCCTGGCGAATCCACCATGTGGCGTAGGTAGAGAATTTGTATCCCCTACGATATTCAAATTTTTCAACTGCTTTCATTAAGCCCATATTACCTTCTTGAATTAGGTCGAGGAAGGAGAGTCCACGATTAGTATATTTTTTGGCTATTGATATGACTAAGCGAAGATTAGCCTCAACCATTTCGGTTTTTGCTTTGTGCGCTTCACGTATACCGACTCTGACTTCACGTAAGATATCTAGTAGTTCTACCGCTTCAATTTTGAATTCTAATTTTATTTGATCAAAACGTTTGTTGATAGAAGCTAAATTAACTTTTTTGCGTCGGCGAGCAGATACTTTTTTAGCAATTTCAATATCATCACTAAGATCCTTTAGCTCTCGGTAAATTGGATGTAGATCTTTTAGGAAGTCTTCGAATACTTTTAGTTTCAAGCAGTACTTTCGAAGCACTAGACGAAGTTCACCTTCGTACTTCTTCATACGCGTGCGTGCGCGCTTACGATTACTTTCATTTCCAGCTGCTACAGATTCAAGTTGGCTATCCCAAGCTGCATATATTCGCTCGCCTAGTTTGTGTGCTTGTTCAAGAAGTTTTGGTAGACTGTTAAAGTAAGTCTCTCGACTCTCAATTTTTTTATCCAAAACTACGCGGTCAAAGCGTTCTTCACGGTTGAGTAGCTTCTGGATAATATTATTTTGAAACTCTAGAGTTAGTGTTGTTGAAAACAGTGCGTCTTGGGCACGCAATTCAGCTTTTTCTATGCGCTTTGATATCGCTACCTCTTCTTCTCGGGTCAAAAGTGGGACTTGTCCCATTTGCTTGAGATACATTCGAACTGGATCATCAAGAATGTCGTTTTGAGAGGTACGAACTTCTTTCTCCTCTGTCTCCTCTTGGCGTGCCTTAAAAGCTTCTACTTCACTGTCATCGAGAATTTCTACTTCGAGGTTTTGTAAAATAGAAATAACATTTTCAATCTCATCAGGGCTATTGATACTTTCAGGAAGAGCTTTATTTATGTCTTTATAGGTTAAAAATCCTTGCTCTTTTGATAGGCGAATGAGAACTCGAATTCTTTCATTTAGCTTTTCCTGAGCCTTCGGAGAGAGGCGACGCTTTTTCGGGGCTATTGCACCAGCTATTTGTGCTTCAATTTTAGCTTCATTTGAATGTCTGCTGCTAGATTTTAAAATTTTCTTAGAATCCACTATTTTTTTTGAGCGCGTATTATTAGTAACAGATGACTTTTTACTAGTCTCAACAGCTACTTTTTTCTTTGCAGTTTTTTTAGTAACTGGCTTTTTAGCAGCATCCTTCTTACTACTAACTTTTTTCGCGACAGCCTTCTTTATTGTGGGATTGTTTTTAGTCGCAGTCTTTTTAGTAGTCTTTTTCTTTACAGCAGGCATAACAGTTTAAGAGTCTTGGTATATTTACAATTCGATATTAATAGGTTGGGCGATTTTAGTGCGTAAATTCTTAACTTTCTGCATAAGTTCAATTTCTTTTCCCTCAGAGTCCGCGTTGGTAATTTTTTGTTCCAGAGAGTTTTTTTTGTTAACTAAATGATTGCGATAAAGTGTTTTCAGGCAGGCTATTATTTGCTCCTTAGGTGTTTCGACTTCTAAATCTCGCATATTAATATCAGCTAAAATTTGGCGGTCTTGAGTACTTACCATTAGTTGTTCCATACTTTTAGTATCTGTTACAAGTCCCTCACGAAACTCAGCAAGAATGCGGACTAACAAAGCGCCTGTCTGAGAATTCGTATTAATCCATTCGTAATTAATAATTTGAGAAACATTTAAACCATATTCGGGAAAATGGAAAATTAGCCAAAGTAGCTCCCAAGTGGCTTGTGTCAATAGCGCGTCTTTAGTACTACTATTGTGTGATGGAGCATTATCTTGTGATCTTTTCTGCGTACTATTCTTCCTGCTGAGCTTGTAATCTCGCAGGGCAGCAAGAGGGTCTACTTTTAAGCGTCTGGCGGCCGCTTGGATATAATCTTCCCGTGCGACTTCTGAATTCACGTATTGAAGAAGGTCGAATACATTACGCAGAGCCGTTGTTTTTTCATGTGTGGATGGTTTTCGATCTTTAGGTAGATATTCCGCTATGGCTAATTCTATTCCATCACAAGCTTCTGTGCGAAGAGCATGTAGCGCATCAGCACCATGCTTGCGAAGTAGATTATCTGGATCCGCATTTTCTGGCAGTAGTAAAAATCTGAAGTCGAGGCCAGCTTTTAGCGCAATAGGTACATAGCGCAGTGCCGCTTTATGTCCTGCAGAATCTCCGTCGAGGAGACATTCGACTTGTTTCGGGTCGTATCGACGCATTAGCGTAACTTGTTCGTCAGTTAGTGCAGTTCCCTGCGGAGCGACTGCAGTATGTAGACCAACCGTCCAACATCGGATAGCATCCAGTTGTCCTTCAACTAATATAAAGTGATCATTGTGATCTTTTAAGTGAGTACGAGCATGATCCAGACCAAATAGTATTCGGCCTTTGTGAAAAATGGGTGTTTCTGGTGAGTTTATATACTTTGCATCTCTCGCAGGGTCGTTTTGAGGGGTTTGCTCTAACTTGCGAGCAGTGAAGGCAACAACGCGCCCTTGAACATCTCTTATGGGAATGATTAATCGACCTCTAAAACGAGATTTGAAGCGCCTATGATCTCTTTCATTTTCATATGCAAAGAACAATCCAGAACGATGCATAGCAGCAAGCGAAATTTCACGCTCTTTACACAGTAGTGCAAAGGAATCAATGGCAGTCGGCGCATAGCCTATTTTAAATTCAGTGGCATTTTCTAAGCTAAAGCCTCTTTTTTCTGTCCAATAGGTACGAACAGGAGTAGCCTCCTTACTTTTTAAAAATTGGTTGTGGAACCAGTTAGTTGCTAGATCATGTAGTTCAAAGAGTTGTTTTCGCAATGAAACATCTTCACGTGAGGGTCCTCCTGCTTCGTACTCTAAGCTGTGATTAAATTTCTTAGCAATAAATTCAACCGCTTCTATAAATTCTAAATTTTCTACCTTCATTATGAAAGTGAACAAATCGCCGCCTTCACCAGTACTAAAGCATTTGTAAAAACCTCGATCTGGGTGTACATAAAAGGATGGTGTGTTTTCTTGTGTAAATGGACTTAAACCCTTCCAAGATCCACCTGCTCGCTTAAGTTGCACGTAAGGGGATACCACATCCACCAAGTCTACTTGGTGTTTCATTGTTTCGATAGAGCTATTCGCAACGCGGGGCACTTCTTTAGGATGAGCTGATAATTTATATTAAGTGTGAGTTATCGAAAACGCTCTAATGCAGCGTCGGCCTCAGCGCGGAGTGGGTGATTTGGAGAAATTTCAAGGAATCTGCTGTACATGAACCCTGCAGCAGTGGTATTATTAATTACTTTATCATATACTCGTGCAAGAGAGAGAGCAATATCTGCATTTTTAGGAAAGCGGTCATACGCAGTTTCCAGTTCAGCTAGGAATTGCCCAGATGGCTTGTTGCGTTGGGCAATCCGAAGATAATTAATTGTGTATTTAATTTCGCTCGGTGAGAGACGAATAGCTTCTAGAGCAGTTGTCTCGGCATTTGCTAGTTGTTTATCTAATAAGTAAACTTGAGAGAGTTCATCCCAAATTTCTGGATTATTGTTTGCTTGTCCTAATGCCTGCCAATATAAGCGGATGGATTTATTGTAATTTAGGTCGTACTGGGCACTTCTGGCATTTGAAATTAGTTTTTCGAAGTTTGGCTCATGTGGGGTAAATTCTATATTTGCTTCCTCTGTAATCTGTTTCTCTGTAGTTACGTTATTAATAGCAGGCTGGGTGGCAATTTTTTGCATTTTCTCAAAATCTTCTATTCCATCAGATTTTATGCTTCTGTTAGCCTGATTTAAATCTTTCGCGGTTGATTTTCCTGCTTTAAGTGGTGAATTTTCTACATTTGCTAATGCTTTTTTTCGAGCCTCATTGGCTTTATCTAAATTAGCTTTAGAAATATCAATTTCTTCTTTCCAACGCTGTAATTCCTTACGTGCCTTAGTCCAATTGCTGGCATCTAAAGCGCCTGGAAAGCGTTCATCTAGTTGCAAGATAACTTCTTCTGCTTGTGCCAAGTTATTATTACTCAATTTTATTTCAAGAAGTCCAAACAATGCATCTAGTGCATCTATATTTTCGCTGTTTGTGGCATTAATAAACCAGTACTCTGCCCGGGAAGGGTTATCGAGCAACAAGAACAATCGACCAAGAGCTGCCGCAGTACTTGAATCTGTTAGGTTAACTTTTTCTGGAACACTTTTAAGGTATGCTTCGAGAGCCGGTTGGAGTTGTTTTTCTGCCATCCTATGTTGAGCAAGTTGTGTCCATAGCTCCGATGATAACGCGCTAGAATCTAAATCAGCTAATTTTTCTAATAAATGTCCAGCCGCCTCATTTGCATTTAGTAAAGTTTTAATTGTTTTTATTAGTAGATCAACGTCTTGTGGGGATTGTTCGTGTGCCTGCTCAAAAAATAAAGCGGCCATAGTAGCATCATCTTTGCGTAAATAGACCTGTCCAATTTGCTCCAAAATTTCTACATCTTGGGGTGCTTGCACGCGAAGGTTTTCGAGTTTTACCAGTGCCCCATCATAGTCGCCATTTTCTTTTAATTCTAAAGCAAATAGCAGATTTTTTTTTCTAGTAGCTTCAGGATCCGAACAACCTATTAGCCAAGCTAAGCTAATAATTAACAGGGAAATAAGAGTGCTGGTTTGATTGGCTTTGGGCATATTCATTATATGAATGCAGCGCTAGTGTTATTTGCAGTTTACGAATGCATTACAATGTTCACTGTTGATGCCGATGTTTATGTGTCAAGTGGATAGGCGGTTTGTAGTGCTCGTTAGAGTATTCTTATTGATTAGCTGGTTTTGCTTACTGACTATTCCTTTCAAACTAGTTGCAAATAGTGAGGAAATCCCACCAATGGGGCCACTTGGTCTAGTTTGGGAGACTCAGCTAAGTGTGAATGGTGGATATATGAAAGAAGTGGAAGCACTTCTAGCTGCTTATGAAGCGGCTGTAGAAAAAAAAATAAATCCAATTTCGCGTAATAAGGTTGGTCTTAAGGTCAATACCCGCGGCGGCAGAGGACTATCGACTCAATTAAACCTATTACGTAGTGTTATCGCGGCGCTAGTCAAGAGAGGGTTTACTCGCGAAAATATATTAATTGTTGATTTTTCAGAACATAAACTACGACAGGCAGGAATTTTGCCTTTGCTAGGTGATTCAGGAGCTCAATTTGATGGTTGTCCAGTGCTGGCTTTAGACAGCGGAAAATATTTTGATGTAGACTGGTTTTATGATAGCCCATTACCGCCTGTAATGGAGCGAAAATCACAATTTTTCGATTATTCAAAAGTTCCAAGCCCGAGAAAAATTAGTTTGGAAAAGCGTAAGAGCTATTTACCTATGCCGTTATTATTTGATGTAGATTTCTGGTTAAATATTGCTACTGGAGTCGATGATCCAGCGCTTGGTGTTGATGGCGCACTTGCCAATGCTACATTATGGAATGTGAGCAACAGTCAGCGTTTTTTAGTAAACCAAGCGACTGCATCTGCGGCTGTAGCTGAAATAGCTGCGATTCCTGAATTGCGCGAACGCATGATTTTACATATCATGTCTATGGAATGTTATCAGTTTATTGCAGGACCGTTTTTTAATTCTATTTATACTCGCAATGAGCAATGCCTTCGTTTGAGCAGTGATCCGATAGCTTTGGATCGATTACTATTCGATCGTATCAATGAATTAAGGCTTTGGGAAGGCTTTCCTCAAATTGATACATTGCCAAGGCAGTTCCCTTTTGCTGCAAGTTTAGGCATGGGAATATTTGAGCGATCAGCAATTCGGGTTCATGTAATTCAATCACCATAAACCCCTCATTGATGAATTGAATTTAATTGAGACGAATGCACTTGAAATAAAGCTAAAATATCGTGTCATGTTTTTTATGAGTGTTGCTGATTATTATCCTATTTTAATTCAATTTTGTTTGGCAATGAGCGTTGGTATTTTGGTGCTTGCTGTATCCCATATTTTTGGTCAACGCGGTACAGCTTCTGACATAAAAAATTCCCCCTATGAATGTGGTATGCTTGCTGCGGGATCGAGTCATGCGCGTTTTGCTGTAAAATTTTATGTGACTGCTATGTTGTTTATACTTTTTGATATTGAAGTAGTATTTTTGATACCATGGGTATTAGTCTTCCGCGAATTTCTTGCTGCACAATTACCCATATTAATGCCTATCTTCTTTTTTCTATTTGTGCTTATTATAGGTTTTATCTATGAAATTAAAAAAGGTGCGATAGAGTGGGAGAAGTAGGTTTTCATGTGGTCCAGTTGCTATGTGTACTTATGTTGGCTATCTCAAGCGTATTAAATTTTAGTTATTCTACAAATGAACTCTAGTCTTTAGTATACTCTCTAATTTTACACTTATAGATTAAATTTCTTTATGCGTATCGACCGTTATATCGCTAAAAATCGAGTCATTGATTTAAAAAGCACTAATTTTAAGAGCGATTTATCGGAATTTTTGGTTGTTTGTGACTTAAGTAGTGAAAGGTCGCTTAATAAAAAACGTCTACACTCAGAACTTATTTTTCGAGAGAAGCAAATGACTACTTATTTAGGCAATGGAGTTTGCTTGCCTCACGCACGTGTCAAAATGCAACGCAGTTATATGATTGCGGTAGGACGCTGTCCGAATGGATTAGAGTATGATGGCCAAGAAGAGTACAATAATATCCGCTATGTTTTTCTACTTTTAGCAGCTAATAATGCTAGAAATTATCTTTATAGTTTAGCCTCTCTTGCTAGAGTATTCCAGAATGTTTCTCAGATGCAGCGGCTAGAACTCTCTGGATCACTAAAAGAGTTTCGGGACACACTTAAAACTGTATTTGGGGGCGAGGGAGGACAGCTTCCTCATCGCCATAATCGATTTAATAATTTAATTCTTAAAGAGGCAGCTAAAATTGCTCAAGGCTCAAATTGTACTTCTGTCTTGATATTTGGAGATACATTTGGAGGTGGTATTGAATTAGGGAATACTTTTAAGAATTTCAAGACAGTTCTCATTGCACAAGGTACATCTGATGGCTTAATTGGGCGCAATAATATTGCGGCAACACTACCACTCAGGGCATTTAGTAATAATCGATTTTCTCAACTCCGTAGCGCAGTGCTTATTGGTCTGACGCGAGGTATCTTTTCAAGCAAAGATCGCATTTGTTGCGTCGGTGGTTTGCCTCAAAGTAATCAGTTCGATAGCATCACAGTTGTTGATGTAGAACGCGAATTTCATACTATGTTATTTCGTAAATCAGAGATGCTTCCATCTGCAGTGGAACCAGAAGTGATCGAGCGTGTTTTAGCAATTGCTACCGAACTTGCTGTTGAGGGTAGGGAAGGTCGTCCTATTGGCTGTCTTTTTGTGCTTGGTGATGCCGAACTTATTTCTAAATACACCAAGCCACTGATATTAAATCCTTTTCATGGATACAAGGACGAGGATCGAAATATTTTGAATCCATTTATGGATGAGACGGTTAAAGAGCTATCATCTATTGACGGAGCTTTCATCATTCGTGGAGATGGTGCCTTAGTGTCGGCAGGATCATTGATCCACGCGCCGGATTATAATCATGATCTTCCGAGTGGTTTGGGCAGTCGTCATGCTGCTGCTGCTGCTATTACTCAAGCAGTTGATTGTTTATGCATTGTTGTATCTGGAAGTTCTAGTCAGGTGACTTTATTTCGTCAGGGAGAAATGCTGCCACTGATTGAGAAAACGTTATTAAAAAAATAATTATATTTCACGAGAGCCTTTGTAAATGCGGGTAACTCGCTTGGTAATAGAGCATAATGATTCCCAAGCATGACTGCCTGCAGATTGACTAAATTCATTAAGACTAATAGACTGTGCTAGGTTTTTTCCAATAATGATGGCAACGTCACCTGCAGTTACTTCTCGTATATCGGTGACATCCACGATTGTTTGGTCCATAGTAACACGTCCAATAATAGGGCAGCGTTTTCCGCGAATAAGTACCGCTCCTTTGTTGCTTAGCGAAAGCGGGATACCATCCCCATAGCCAGCGGTGAGTACTGCGATACGCGAGTCTCGCTTGAGTTGATAAGTACGACCATAACTAATATCGGTTTGTCTGGGTAATTCTTTTATCAGTCCAACTCGTGCGTAGAAGCTAAGTACTGGTTCTACGTGCACATGACCTAGGGCAGACTTTGGATAAGGTAGTACTCCGAACTGCAGAAGTCCGACTCGGACTGCGTTAAATGGGTTCGTTTCATTAAGCGATTGTAGACTTGAGGAATTATCTGCGTGAATGAATAGTCCTCTCATTGGCACTGACTTTAAAACTTTAATCAGTCGATCACGCTGTAAATTAGTAAACTGAGCATCACAATCAGCACTTGAGAAATGAGTGTAAATTCCCTGGAGATTTAAGTGGGGTAGAGATTGTATAGTTTGCAGCAATTGTATCGCTTGCGTATGCCATACTCCCAAGCGACCCATGCCTGTATCGACTTTTAAGTGTACTTTGAGCTGTGATTGATTCGCTTCGGATAGCTCGTTTAACCATCTTGCTTCATCCGATGTACTGATAGTCGCTGTTAGGTCATTTTCAATTAATTGAATAGCCTCTTCAGGAAGAACAGGGCTTAGAATTAATATTGGCCATCCGGTACCCATATGGCGAATATCCGAAGCTTCTTTGACATTAGCTACTGCAAAAGCATCGACTCCGCTTTGCATGAGTCGGCTAACTATTTGTGGCATTCCATGGCCATAGGCATCTGCTTTGACTACAGCTAGATAGCGCATCTTTTTTGGCATTGCAGCTTGAATACCTTTAATATTTCTTTCAAAAGCGGCTAAATTAATTTCAGCCCAGCAACGCAGCTGCTTTTGGTGGTCTCTCATCATTACTGAAAATTGAATCTATTTGCTTCCATGCCTTTTAGGGATCCATTTTTTATAATTGTTAACAGTAGTACTGAAGAGTTCTATACTTTCGGTACGGTGCAAAATTCCTGAATCGATGCATTCAATAATGCGCTTTGGTTGGTAATGAATTGTGTTGCAGTTAGCAGGTGGATCTTGCCAGCCTTTTCTTTGAGGTAAGTGAAAAATGGCTCCACTCCAAGAGCTTAATGTATCCGAGTCGATAATTTGTAACTTATATTCTTGATCCTCCAGAAGTTTAACGGCGTGCCAGGCATCTTTTTTCCAATCAGAGACTAATATTGATCCGCTAAGTTTTATTTGATCTAATTTTAAAGTCCTAATACAAAAATCCAAGCTGTTGTAAGTGTACACTGGAGCTTTCCTAAAGTGGATCCTAGCCCAAGTCTGAACTGCCATGACGGCTAAGCGTAAGCCTAGTACTGATCCTGGCCCTACACAGCATATAAAGCTATGAATATGATCGAGTTCAGCATTAGCATTTTTAAGGGTTTTTTCGATACATTTAAAAAGCGTTTCGAGCGCAGTTCCATTAAGTTCATTATATGATAGCCAAGTGTTTTTGGTACTAAGGACTCCAGTTGCTATAGATTGTCCGCTAGCATCAATTAAAAGAGCAGGCAATTCGGGGGTGTCCATATTACAGTCATTATGCATGTTTATATCCGAATAGAATCCTCTATCAGTTGCAAGTGCAGTTCATTTGATAAATAAAGTTCTCTTAAAATTAGCTAAATTACAATTAAGTGTTATCATTAATTTTAGCCACTAGTTTTTTGGATGTTGATGTGTGCTTCAGTTCCTCCTTAACTTGTTGTTTGTGAATACTTTTGAACAGAGTCCCTTTGACAGATACGCACGCTCTAATGTTAATGCAGCGTGGGGCGCTGTTACTATGGAAGTTTTGGCGCGTTTAGGTATATCTACCGTAGTTATTTCTCCTGGTTCACGATCTGCTCCACTGACTCTCGCAGCTTCTAATAACACTAAGTTAAATACTCTAGTCGTGCTCGACGAGCGAACAGCTGGCTTTATAGCTCTTGGGGAAGCAAAACGTAGTCATAAGCCAGTCGCTTTAATCTGCACCTCTGGTACTGCTGCAGTTAATTATTACCCAGCAGTTTTAGAGGCGTCATTAAGTGGTACACCTTTAGTTGTTTTAACTGCGGATCGACCGCCTGAATACAGGAATTGTTCGTCTGGTCAGACAATTGATCAAATAAATCTCTACGCAGCCTCAGTCCGTTCTTTCACCGAATTAGCTCTACCTGAAATTAGCTCTGAAAGACTAGCATATTTGCGTCAATCATTAGTCCATGCTGTGGATAGTGCCTTACATATAAACCCTGGCCCTGTACACTTGAATTTTCCGTTTCGTGAGCCTCTAATTGCTCAACTAGATGATGCACCAATAATAGATGCCGATTGCTTGGAGAAGGCCTCGACCGTGATTACACGTTTAGTCGATTCTGGGACGAAAGTAGGTCACATAGATACTGTCGCTCTTGAGCGCCTCACTAGCCATCGCAAGGGATTAATTGTCGTGGGTAATATTAATCCTCCTAACGATGATGATTTTACTACTGCAGTAGCACTAATTTCAAAGAGTTTAGGATGGCCTATTTTGGCGGATGTATTGAATCCTTTGCGGGCTAAAGCCAACTCGATCAGAGGGTTGATTTGTAACTATGATCGGCATTTGAGGGATGTTAAAGATGCTGCAGAGCTGGTGCCTACCGCCTTACTCCAAATTGGCACTTTGCCAACGAGCAAAATTTTGCGCGCGTGGGTAAAACAGATAGATGCCACGCACTTTATTTTAGCTGATAGGCCACATAACAGTGATCCCTTGCATCGGGAAGCTACTATTTTACATGGGGATGCATCTTTTCTACTTAGTTATTTAGTAGAAAAGAAACCTGATTTAGATTGGCTTAATAGTTGGATCTACAAGGAAAGTAGCCAAGCACAGTATGTGAACAATAAGCTTGAGGCAGTTAAAGAACTATTTGAAGGTAAAGCAGCGTGGTTACTCTCGAAGCATGTGTATGCAGGCAGCTCAGTTTTTCTAGCTAGCAGTATGAGTGTGCGCTACGCTGAATGGTTTTGGAGCACTGACAGTCCAGCGGGTGCCATTTATTCGAACCGTGGTGCCAATGGCATAGATGGCACTTTGGGTACAGCAATCGGAATTGCAAATAATGGGCCCCCAACAGTTTTACTTACCGGAGACTTGGCTTTTTTGCATGATACAAATGCCTTATTATCCGCTAAGGACTTTAAGGGTAGTTTAACCGTCATTCTAATTAATAATAATGGTGGCGGTATATTTGAGCATTTGCAGTTTTCTTCGCGTGAAGGCTTTGAAGAGTTCTTTGCGACTCCACAGCATGTAGATATTCAGAAGTTATGCGTTGCATATTCTGTTCGGTATAAAAGAATTTTGAATTGGGAATCATTTACTGAACAGTTACATGAAAAAATTAATGGACTGCGTGTCTTAGAATTAAAAACCGATCGAAAGTTTGATTCTAAATTTCTCAAAGAATTTTAATACACTACTACTTATGAACTGGGAAAAAGTACACGATTTTGAAGATATCATTTACGAAAAATGTGACGGTATTGCTAAGGTTACTATCAATAGACCGCATCGCCGCAACTCTTTTACGCCAGACACGGTTAGTGAATTAATTCAAGCATTCAATGATGCGCGTGAAGATACAAGTATTGGAGTTGTTCTACTCACTGGTTTTAATCCTCAGAGTGATGGCAAGTTTGCTTTCTGCGCTGGAGGCGACCAGAAAATCCGTGGTCACAAGCAGGGTGGGTACATCGGCAATGACGGTGTGCCGCGTTTGAATGTTTTAGATTTACAGAAGCTAATTCGTTCGATGCCCAAGGTCGTAATAGCCTTAGTTGCAGGCTATGCAATTGGTGGTGGACATGTTTTGCATGTTGTATGTGACCTCACCATTGCTGCTGATAATGCTGTTTTTGGTCAAACAGGTCCCAAGGTAGGCAGTTTTGACGGAGGATTTGGTTCAAGTTTTTTAGCAAGAATTGTTGGGCATAAGAAGGCTCGTGAAATATGGTATCTATGTCGCCAATACTCAGCTAAGGAGGCACTAGAAATGGGTCTAATAAATAAAATAGTTTCTTACGAAAATTTAGAATCAGAAGGAGTTCAATGGGCGCAGGAAATTTTGAACCATAGTCCTCTTTCTATCCGCTGTTTGAAGTCTGCTTTTAATGCTGACGTCGATGGGCAACAAGGTCTCCAGGAACTAGCTGGAAATGCTACTTTGTTGTACTATATGACCGATGAGGGCGAAGAAGGACGTAAGGCATGGAATGAAAAGCGCTCGCCGAAATACAGAAAGTATCCTTGGTTGCCTTAAAAATCTTACATGTACAGGTGGGATTTCTTCTATATGGCTCGATTGAGAGCCTTGGATTCACTACTTAATCACTTTTGCGTCCAACTTTTCGGACTACATGTAGTATCGAATGTAAGCTTTGCTACGTAAGTTTTCAATCCAGCGTCTTTGGTTTTCACGCGCTATTTCTCCGACAAGAACCTCTTCTATTGCATCTCTAACTTGCGATACTGGTTGAATCATCTCTTCCCGCTTTGCTTCGCAGTAAAGAACGAAAATAGTGCCGCCTAACTCGACTGGATCGCTGTATTGGCCTGGATCTAATTTAAATGCGATTGCGCTAAGCTCCTCACGAATATCGGACCGTTTGATCCAGCCCCAATCTCCACCTCGACGGCTCATGTTATCCTGACTGTATTTACGCGCAAGGTCACCAAAATTTGCCCCGTCTTGCAGTTCTTTGATAACTTGGTTTGCTGTTTGACGAAGCGGTGCTAGTCCTTCGTCAGCAAGCGGGGTTAGAATAATCTGGCGCAGGTGCAAGGCTTCTTCTTGGTAAAAGCGGATCTTGTTTTTGACATAAAAATCTTCAATTCGCTCAGGACTTATTTCCGATTGTGATTTGCGGTTTTCTTGACGCATAGCATTAACCGCGACGCGGCGGTAAATTTCTTTGCGGAATTCTCGTGGCGTTTCACCTTTTTGTTTTAAGTATTCAAGGAATTTACTACGATCGCCTCCGAAGTCACGGGCGATGGTTTCGTTATATTCTTGATCGATGTATGATTCAGGTATCATCAGTCCTTTATCTTCGGCAGCTTTAAGTATGACGATACGATCGATCATATTTTGCAGAACATCACGACTGAGTTTGTCAATAAGCTGGTTAAAATCAGATTCACTTTTAGCTTCTAAGCGAATACGCGGTATGATAGGCTCTAATTCTCCTCGCAATTCTTCTAAAGTTATGATTTGTCCTTCTGCTATTGCAGCAATTCCATTACTAAGGCGCATTATGGATCGGTCCTGTTTAGTGCTTTCACGTACGGCTTTACCCAGAAGATTGGTGCCTTGGTAGATAAGACCAAAAATTGCTAGAATAATTTTAAATTTACGAAGTAGCATCATGAATCTATGCGGTGTTTAAGGAATATGTTAATCTCCTTTAACCTTAGAAGTGGATCTTCGGCGGTCAAGCGGGGAAAACGACTGCCGATCTTTAGGAATTCTCGATCTTTCTTTGGATTAGCATATCGACAGATAAGTCGCTCCTTTTCACTTTCTACTCTTCGAACTCCTGCTAATTCAGCAGAAATACGTATTTCACATAGTTCGATTAGTGCATCGACTGCAACTGGTCTTTTACCAAAACGATCTTCAATCTCATCAGAAATACTGCGAATTTTTTGTGAATCTTCTGCTAGAGCTAAGCGTCTATAAATGTCTATTCTTAATCGCGGCTCTGTGATATAATTTATTGGTAAGCTCGCATCAATTATTCTGTTAAGGGATGTATACTCGGCTTCTTTTATTGCAGCAAAGCTAGCAGTTCCACTAGTGCTTCTCGAGGCTCCTCCACCTTCACCGCTGGCAATAAAGTCTAGCTTTACCTCTGCTCTTATTCGATCTGCTCCTGGTTCTCCTTTTAGACGAGCTACACTTTGTTTTAGAAGTTGGCAGTATAACTCGAATCCAACACCAGCAATATGACCACTTTGTTGGGCACCGAGTAAATTGCCAGCTCCACGTAATTCTAAATCACGCATAGCAATTCGGAATCCAGCGCCTAGTTGATTATGCTGTTTGAGTGCATGCAGGCGTTTCTGCGCTTGATTATTTAAGGTAGCATGTCTATCCATTAGCAAATAGGCATATGCTTGTTGCTTGAATCGGCCTACGCGTCCTCTTATTTGGTATAACTGTGCCAATCCGAATCTATCCGCTCCTTCTATTATTAATGTATTACAGTTTGGAATATCGATACCCGACTCAATGATTGTCGTGCAAACAAGAACATCGAATTGTCCTGCCACAAACTCAGTCATCACTTTTTCTAAAGCGTTACTCTCCATTTGGCCGTGACCCACCGCTACTTTAATTGTAGGAAGCATATCTCTAATTTGCTGGGCTACTGCATCAATAGTAGTGACTTTATTGTGTAGATAGAAAACTTGGCCATTACGTTTCGTTTCAAATTCTATAGCTTGTTTGACAAGTTCTGGATCGTAACTTTTTACAATAGTTTTTATTGGGCGACGGTTTATAGGAGCTGTTTCAATAACACTCATCGAACGAGCGCCAGAAAGCGCTAAATATAGAGTGCGAGGAATAGGCGTCGCACTAAGTGTAAGTATGTCTACCTCCGCCCGTAGTTGTTTGATTGAATCCTTTTGTTTGACCCCAAATCTTTGTTCTTCATCCACGATTAGGAGGCCAAGATTTTGAAAATGGACGTCTTTACTTAGAAGTCGGTGGGTGCCTACAACAATGTCAATCTTGCCTGCAGCTAATTGAGCCAAAGATTGTCTATTTTCTTTCGTAGTGTGAAAACGGCTGACTTGTTCAATGATAACAGGAAAGTCACTCATTCGCTCGCGCAATGTATTATAGTGCTGTTGGCAAAGCACTGTAGTGGGGGCGAGTAAAGCGACTTGCTTACCCGCAAGCACTGCCTTTAGTGCTGCGCGAATCGCCACTTCAGTCTTACCAAAGCCTACATCTCCACAAATTAAGCGATCCATTGGAGTGGGTTTCTCCATGTCCTGCTTGGTTTGATGAATTGCAGTTAGTTGATCTGGCGTTTCTGAAAAAGTAAAGGCATCTTCAAAGTTTTTCTGCCAAGGAGAATCCGGTGGAAAGGCATAGCCAGTGGACTGATCGCGGCGCGCGTGCAAGTTAAGTAATTCAGCAGCGTAATCTAAAGTTGCGATTTCAGCTGCTCTTCTAGTTTTATCCCATGTGGATCCTCCAATCTTACCAAGCTTAGGAGAGGATTTTGTTAAGCCAACATATCGAGTTAGTAGATGCGATTCATGTAAAGGTACATGGATTGTCATATTGGCTGCAAATTCTACTGAAATAACTTCCTTAGTTCCGCCCTGTATTTTAAGCTTTGTTAAGCCGTGAAAAAGGCAGATTCCATGTTGGAGGTGCACTAAAAGATCGCCATCTGCAAGCTCGCTGAAATCAAGTAACTGATCGACTTGAGAAATACTTGACCGTGGGCTTACTCTTCGGGTTTGGTGCCTAAGTTTTTGGTCATTAAAAAATTCATGATCACAGATCAATACGAATCCTTTATGGTTTGATTCTGGAAATATATTTGGCTTATATTTGGATTTATCAGTGTTGCGATATAAAAACCCAGCGCTCAAAGAACCAATTAAAAATGTTGGTTTGAGCTTAGCAGTTACTGGATTCATAGATAAGGATTTTCGGATACTTTCTATCTCATCTTGACCACTACAAACGAACGCAATAGCAAGATTTTCTAGCTTAGCCCAATTCGCAACTTGATTTTCAAATCGGGTTAGAGAATCTTGTTTAATTACAAAGTAGTTATCTCCCTTATTATATACATCATTTTGGTGGCGGTAGTAGGCGGTTGCTTCAGTAGCTATCTCAAGGCGTGGACTTGAGTGAAATAGTTCAGTTTCTGTATCTAGTGCGCACAATGCGACACATCTGTCCTTAGCTTCGCTTCGAAATTCAAGAAGTTCATAGAAAGTTTGTATCGTTTTTTTAGGAGGGCTTTTTCGCTCAAAGTGATAAGGGTAATCACGAATTAATTTAGCTGGCTCTAATAGGATCCAATTAATTCCACTTTTTGGTAAAAATTCAATTAATCCACCATTTTTTTGTGATTCACTTGAACGAATTGCCGCGTAAAAAGTAATTTCGTTAGTAATTTTTGTCGAGCGCTGGGTTAATGGATCAAAAAGGCGTATACTTTCTAATTGGTCTCCAAAAAAGTCTAGGCGGTAAGGTTGTTTGGAGTCGTAAGGATAAATATCAACTAGACCGCCGCGAATGGCTATCTGCCCTTGGCTTTCACAGATAGCTTCAGCATCATAATCTAGTTCTTGAGTGAGTCGCTTAATCAATGCTTGAAAGGAAATTCTTGTGCCCACCTTGAGATGTGTTTGCTGTGCTTCAAAATTTTTTCGAATAGGACAAGTACCAAAGAGTGCTTGTGGAGTTGCAATTAAAAGACGAGGCCGGATTGGCTTGTTGAGTAGCTGACTTAAAACATTGTGACGCTCACAGTTACGATACGCACGGCGACTGGCGTCAGGATCAGTCAGTAGATCTTCCCCAAAGTTGAGGGCTTCCATTCCAATTTGTGGATTAATCCATTTTGCGAAGGTAGCGCACTCGGATGCGAGCCTTTGTCCTACCTCTGAACTCGATACCAGTGCTATGGATAGACCAAAATCAGTTTCCTGAATTGATACTTTAGTCAGTATAGCGACGCTAGCCTCTTCACAGCATCCATGAATAACTTTCCATTTATTTTTTTTCATTAAATAGATAGCTTTCTAAGGGCAGCATCTGCAGCTTCAATTTCTGCGGCTTTAATTGAACTGCCCGCACCGCTAGCAAGCATCTTCCCAGAAAGCGCGACTTTTACCTCATATTTGCGCGCGTGGTCCGGCCCTGTTGTAGAATGGAGGGTATAATTGGGTACCGCTCCATCTTGATGTTTTTGGCTCCATTCTTGGAGTCGGCTTTTTGGAGAGCCTTGCCCAGCTATATCGATGTCTCGATCAAGTAAATCACTAAACAATAGTAAAATGCTACGCTGCGCTGCTTTGAACCCTCCATCTATATAGACTGCCCCAATAACTGCTTCAAGTGTATCCTCTAACATAGATTGACTTGGCTGCGAACAGCTCTTGCGCTGTGCATCACTGACCTTTAAAAATTGGTCAAGATTTAAGAAAGCAGCCTTTTTAGCCAATGCTTGTCCATTAATGATACTCGCTCGCATGCGATCGAGCTTACCTTCTTCCGCGTCTGGGAATTTTGTATATAAAGTTTCAGCAATTATTAGACCCAAAACGGAATCGCCTAGAAATTCAAGTCGTTGGTTGTTGTCTAAGCCTAGGTTAAGGCTGGAGTGCTTAAGTGCCTTTTCTAATAGGGATGGGTCACTAAATGTATAGTCAATTTGTCGCTCAAGACTGCTTGTGTATTTGGGCATGGTAAATTTTACATGTTTGAAGACTTTCCTGCTTGCTCCTATTAACAGAGCAAGCAATAAGGCTAAATTACACAAAACTTAACTGGTCGCAATACCCAGAAATCTTTATCTGCTAGCAACACTTTACAATTGTCGAAATTAAAAACGAGCTCAAATGGGGACAAGATTTTTGTCCTCGATACCAATGTTCTCCTGCACGACCCTCAGTGTCTGTTTAAATTTGAGGAAAACACATTAGCGATACCAGTTGAGGTACTCGAAGAGCTAGACCGCAAAAAATCTGCTCCCGGAGAGCTTGGTTATGCAGCGCGAAGCGTGCATCGTGATTTACGTGACCTCTTTGATGCTGATGTAGTTGCTGTACCAATGGATTTAGGGGAACGTTGCAGTTCAACTCTTGGCTGTGATTTACCTAATGCTGGGCAGCTTATTGTCGCTATTAATGATTATATAATTGATGGTGATGCAGAAAGTGAAGGGCTCGATCGCTTAATGGCTATTTTACCTGATTTGGGTAAAATGGATAATCGAATTCTTGCATCTGTTATCTTTTTGAAAGAAGCCAATCCTAAAAAGCGTGTTATTCTAGTTACTAAGGATGCCAATATGGCGCTCAAGGCAATCGCACTTGGCTTGGAAGTTGAGGATTACATGAATGACAAGGTCAGTGATGCTAAATTAGGTGTTAGTAAGACCGTTACTGTTGACGATGTAGATTATAAAAAATTTCTTGAAGAGCACGGAATTGACTTAGCCCCTGAGTTAACACAACAACTATTTATTAATGAATATATATTCATCAGTAATGGCGAATTTAAGCAACCAGCTCGCTACCGAGGGGATGGTCAACTTGAAGGTCTTATTTTAGGGGAGAATGTCGGAATAAAGATTCCAAAAGGTATTAGGATAAATCCGTTAAATCATGATCAGCGAATGCTTATGGATGCTTTATTAGATGAGGATATTAAACTAATTACATGTTGTGGTAAGGCAGGTACTGGTAAGACATTTATTTCAATGGCGATGGCGCTTTATCAAACCTTAGGAAAAGACAATTTATATGAGCGCATATTCATTACCCGTCCTTTAGTTCATATTGGTAAAGATACTGGCGCTTTGCCCGGAACACTCGAAGAGAAAATGGCACCTTATATAGCTCCTTTTTTTGATAATTTAGAGGTGCTGTTTAGTAATAGAAAATTATCCGGTCAGTCTCAGTTAGAGCAAGATCAAGCACATATAGATAAAATTACTTCAAATCGTAAGCGTAAGAAAGCTCTAGCTAAGTTAGCAAAAGTGCCATTGCTTGGAGAGGACGAAGATGAAGATAGTAAGCCACGTAAACCATACCAATTTTTATTTGACTACGATATAGTTGTGGTGGAGGCGATGACATTTATACGAGGTCGTTCTTTGTCGAACACTATTTTCATTATTGATGAAGCTCAGAACTTGACACCGCATGAAGCTAAAACTGTAGTCAGTCGCATGGCTGAAGGTTCGAAGGTTATCTTATTAGGAGATCCCGATCAAGTGGACAGTATGTTTTTGGATGCTACCTCAAACGGTTTAGTGCATACCGCTCAACGATTAAGAGGAACAGACATAACTGCTCATCTAGAGCTCTCAACAGGAGTACGATCAGCATTAGCTGACCTTGCTGCTGATTTGTTATAGTTGGCAGTCAATCAGAGTTAATGATCGATAATTTCGCACTACAGTTTTAATTCTTTACCAACAGCACATGCTCAACTCCCCAAATCCAGAGTAGGTCGGCTAAACGATTAAGATAAACGATGATTTCTGACCTGACTGAAGCACCAGATTCTTTGAGAGCTATTATACCTCGCTCTGCTCGGCGGCATGTTGTCCTAGCTTGATCAAAAAAGGCATCTGCAATGGTTTCACCTGCTTGAGTCCATCCTTTAAACTGTATGTTCTTTTCCTTTTCTTCAATCAGGCTAGTCAACCGATTAACTTGTTGTTGATGGATTACTTTATCAGCATATTTTTTATAGTAGCGGTCTTGATCCATATCATCGGTAGCCAATTCTCCCATTACGTGTATAAGTTCCTTCTGAATTTCCAATAGATGTCTCTTGGTATTCACATCTATGCAATTTGCGCGGCATAACCCGAGTGAGGAGCTTAATTCATCCACGCTGCCGTAACAATCTACTCTAGGATGAGTTTTAGAGACCCGCTTGTTAAAGAGTAGTGATGTGCTACCATTATCACCTGTTTTAGTGGAAATACTCAAAATCTAAATGGCTGTAAGTTTACTTAATTATTTGCGTAGCTTAAATAAATTAGCTAATTATTATTTTTACTTGGTATGTTTAATTTTTTTAAATCAGCACCACTTGGACTTTGAAAAGCCTCAAGATTAAATTCTGAAAGAACTGAAAAAAGATGATCAAAAATGTCACTTTGTATTGATTCAAATTGTACCCACTCAACAGTGTTGGTGAAGACGTAGATTTCAATCGGCAATCCGTTCTCACTTGGAGCGAGTTGCCTAACAAGAAGTGTCATCTCTTGGTGTATATATGGATGATTTCGCAAGTACTCTATACAATAGGCACGAAAGGTGCCGATATTAGTTAAGTGACGACCATTGATTAACTCAGCTAGATCGTTGCTAACCGCGTTGTTGTGTATATGAATATCACTAAGTTTTTTTTCAAGATAAGGAGTCAAAACTTTTATTTGTTTTAAGCGTTCGAGTAATGGTTTATCAACGAATTTAATACTATTTGTATCCAGCTTGATTGCTCGCTTAATTCTGCGACCTCCTGATTCACTCATGCCCCTCCAATTTCTAAATGAGTCAGTAATCAGCGCATAGGTAGGAATAGTAGTAATAGTCTTATCCCAGTTTTGCACTTTCACTGTAGTCAGTGAGACGTCAATTATATCTCCATCTGCGCCACGACCTGGCATTTCAATCCAGTCTCCAACCATCACCATTTGATTAATCGAAAGCTGAAATCCTGCTACTAACCCAAGAATTGCATCTTTAAAAATTAATAAAAGAATGGCTGTGACTGCACCTAATCCAGAAAAAAATACCAGCGGTGATTTGCCTAAAATTGCTGCTAGTATAAATACTAATCCAATTAAATTAATGATCAATTTAGCTGCCTGTGTGAAGCTCTTAGCAGGGTAGCGTTTACCAACTTCTGCTTGTTCCCATAGTGCTCGTAAGAAATTTAGTAATGCATCAATAAACATCAGCGTAATCACGATGATATAAGTATTGACGATAGTATTTATCGCATAAATGGCGGTAGGGTTTGTTTCAAAAAGTACTGGGGCATATAAGTGAATTATTGCGATCGGTACTATATGGGAACAACGGATTATCAATTTGTATTGAATTAGTCTGTCGTCCCATCGTATGCGGCTCTTTCTAATTAGTGGATGAATGACTAAGCGAATGATGCTTTTTGCTAATATATTAGCGATTAGCGCAACCATAATCAGTGCTGTCACCGCGCCAATAAAACTAAAGGTATTTGCAAGTTTATCAGAAAGCCCCAACTGTAATAGCCAATTGTAGAATGTATCAGAGGTCATGGATTTATAGATGTGTGATTATCCATTCGTTGGCAATGCTAGAGCGCACGAGACAAACTATTACTATTTATAATTTATACTTATGATAGCTTGATATGCTATAGATCTAAGTCAGAGTACGATTGTAATGTTTAAGCTTATAATACTAATTTATATTCTATCTTCAGCGCTTATCTCAGGACAGTCAAATCGATATGAGCTGTGGATTGCGTTAGAACGTTTTAGCCAAACTTACGGAGGAGGCCGTGATGATGCAGGTCTTAATTCAGTTCTTGTAGAAGGTCAGATAACACAAGGTAATGACCAGTATGATTTTATTCTACGCAAGCAAAAGCCAAATTCAATTCGCTACATGCAAAGTAGGTCAGGTACATCAATAACTTTTGGCTATAACGGATCAAGCGGTTGGCAGTTAACTAGTGGGGATGATGGTAAAGAGGTTCGTATTCTAAATAAATCGGAAATAGCTATTCTACGTGAAGAGGCTGATTTTGAAGGTCCACTATTACGAAACTTCGAGAACTACAGTAATCGAATACGATTAGTAAGGTCAGATAAGATTAATAATGAACCTGTAAGAGTAATTGAGATCGATAGAATCAACAAACAAACAATACGTTATTATCTTAGTGAAGAACGTAATTATATATTAATGCGGGAACTGTTCAATAGTAAAGGCGAATGTATTTTAACTACTTATTACCGAGACTATCGCTTGATTAATAACTTACCATTTGCTTTTGAAGTAGAGAACTTTGTTGGCGAAGAGAGGGTTTCATCGGCTTTGATATCTAAGGTAGAGGTTAATCATGGCATTCTAAGTTTTTATTTTGAGAAACCAAATGATTAGTTTTTTTTGATGGAATCATCGTCTAAATTATCTCGTAGTTCTTTAATTATTTTAAGTCTGCTAAGTTCTGATTTTAAAAACTTACAAAAGTTTTCATAGCGTGGTAATATGTCTCTTGTTTCCAAAAGAGTTTGTTTAAGCTCAAATTGTGTGCATGTCGTGTAGATTGCCATATCCAAAATGTTTTCTGGGTCATCTATCTGACTTAAAAAACTGTGAACTTCTTTTGGAATAGACGCTCCTGAATTTATATGGGCTTGAATCAAACTTAATAGATTAGGCTTTATAGTATCCAACAAGTCGAGTGAACCACCAGGTTTACTATGTACCTGTGTAATTCGTGCTTTTCGATAAGGTTCGTCGCATACGATCTGATTGAATTGAACTCGTGCCAAACCTTGTAAGATAAGGTTAGAAGTCCCATCATTATTTTTTTGGCAGGCTCTAATTATTCCAACAGAAGCGATGGATCTGGGTGTCTCTAATTCACGTGCTATGTGTGATGAATCATCTAGCGCAGCAACTGCAAAAATTCGATTATTAGCTAATACTTCATCAACCATCTCTTTGTAACGAGGTTCAAATATATAGAGTGGCATCATTGCATTTGGAAACAGTACCGTTGAACTAAGTGTCATGACCGGTACTTCACTGGGTATTTTAATCTCTTGTATTATACTTGGATCCATGCGTCAGGATGTAATTTTGATTTATCTGGTGTTGAATGTTCTGCATAATAGACAGCCATTCTAAAATAACGAATACGATCTGGGGGTATCGCTCCTGTTCGATTGTGCGCGTCTTCAAAAAGGACTTCCGGAGCACGTCCCTGTAGTTCAAAAATATCTCTAATGCCAATATCGATAAGATTCCGTGCAGTCTCTACATTCATGCGTGGTATTCGCATGAATGAGGAGTTGAGGGCTTCATAATCAACTTTTTTTTTCCTTTTTTGCACGTAACATTATTTTGCAATGGATCTAACTAGATTGCAACAAGTAGTGTCGTATAGTTAATATTTTTTCATTAATGCAGATGTATTATCTCGTATTTTTAGTGTGACAAAAGGGTGCACCATAAATTTATGCAGTGACATTGCATGAGACTAATTGTCACAAATACTAATTTAAAAATAGTAATAATAGGATCGCGAATTATTATTAAGTATTTGAATTGCAACAGTTTAAAGAATTAAATGATTTAAGGCATTATCTTTGCTATTGTGTTGGCATGAGTAAAATCATTGGTATAGATTTAGGTACAACAAACTCCTGCATGTCTGTTATGGAAGGGGGAGAACCTGTTGTAATTCCAAATTCAGAGGGTGCAAGAACAACACCTTCTATTGTTGCATTTGCTAAGAATGGTGAACGTTTAGTAGGGCAGGCTGCTAAGCGGCAAGCTGTTACAAACCCAAGTAATACAATCTTTTCTGCGAAGCGCTTAATTGGTCGCAAGTTTAGCGAGGTTAAAGAAGAGTCTTCGTCTTTGCCATATAAAGTTGTAAAAGGTAAAAATGGTGATGCTTACATAGAAGCTGAAGTGGACGGTAAGAGCGAACAATTTGCTCCAGAGCAAATTGCAGCGATTGTTTTACAAAAGCTCAAAGCTGATGCTGAAGCCTACCTAGGCGAGAAGGTTACAGATGCAGTTATTACAGTTCCTGCATATTTTAATGATGCACAGCGTCAGGCTACTAAGGATGCTGGCAAGATTGCTGGACTCGAAGTTAAGCGTATCATTAATGAACCTACGGCAGCAGCACTTGCTTATGGCCTTGACAAAGGTAGTGACGAAGTAATCGCGGTATATGACTTAGGTGGTGGCACATTCGATATTTCGATCTTAGAAATCGGGGATGGCGTTTTTGAAGTCAAGGCGACCAATGGGGATACTCATTTGGGTGGTGATAATTGGGATAGTGCTTTAATTGACTTTCTCATAGAAGAGTTCAAAAATGAGCAAAGTATTGACTTACGAGGTGATAAAATGGCTCTCCAGCGCCTTAAAGAGGAGGGGGAAAAAGCCAAGATTGCTTTATCTTCAACTCAAAGTACCGATATAAATCTTCCCTTCATTACTGCTGATGCCACTGGACCGAAGCACTTGAATATTACTCTTACTAGAGCTAATTTAGAGCAGATTTGTGATTCGCTTTACGAGCGTACAAAAGCACCTTTTAACGCATGTCTAAAAGATTCCGGCCATTCTGCTTCAGAAATAGCTGAATTAGTCCTTGTAGGTGGTATGACTCGCGCTCCTAAAGTTGTTGAGGTCGCTGAAGGTCTTGCCGGCAAAGCGCCACATCAAGGAGTAAATCCAGATGAAGTTGTAGCCATCGGCGCAGCTATTCAAGGCGGAGTACTTCAAGGAGATGTACGTGACGTTTTACTTTTAGATGTCACGCCACTTACTCTAGCGATCGAGACAGCAGGTGCGGTTGCTACTGCAATGATTGATCGTAATACGACAATACCGACTAAAAAGAGTCAGACCTTTTCTACTTATGCAGACAATCAAACAGCCGTGGATATTAAGGTACTTCAAGGAGAGCGCCCCATGGCAAATGATAATAAGATTTTAGGT
>JAYYDJ010000096.1:0-4089 GCA_036160955.1 Verrucomicrobiota bacterium
ATAGCACTCGTGGTTATGCGATATCCGTTACCATTGCTGTGACAAACTCCACCCTTGCCTTTCCAAGAATGTTCGCGATTAATTCCCACATAAAATTTAGGGCCAAAATAGGTAGTTGTATTACTACCGTTTGTTATTTGGTCGCCCGGATTAATAGCCGAGCTTGAACCGTTGAAATTTGTGACCACTGCCACACCAGCGCCATTACCAGCATCGGTTGTGCCGTAGATGTTGTAAGGATTTGTTAAATTACCATCCCCATCGACTGCATTAAAGTCTGCAGCAGGTGTTACTGGATATGTAGTAGTTAGTGTTTTGACATAGAAAACCTCTGCTGAATGCGCAGAAATCGAGAATGCCACGAAAGCTGTGGCTAGCTTCATTGCGAAGGGTATATTCATTTAATTAGGGGGTTAGATACAATATTTACTCCACATTACGTTACAAAAATGTCAATTACAAGTAAAAACAGACTGTTATTACTAAAATTAACCATGTAGAGAACTATGTTGGTTCTAGTATTCAGCTCAATTGTGTTCTCAAAATAATACAAATTAACAGCATTAGACATATTAAATTGAGATATTTGTTAAAAAATACCCAGTAAGTGTAGAACACTTTCTAAGTTTATAATATAGCAAACATCGTAAAAAACACACCGCTGAATGGTCTTATCCGTGGGTAATCATTGAAACAACATTCCCTAAATCAATAGAGCCATACAAAAACTAATATCAAAATAGTTTTTGTGTATTAATAAATTTATACTTACATGCCTACCTTAAATCTCGATAAACAAGTCAGCTCAAAAGATTCATCTAGTCTGCCTCACGTGGTGATATTGGGTGGCGGCTTCGCTGGATTGGCAGCTGGAAAAGCACTCGCTAAATACCCAGTCAAAATTACCCTGATTGACAAAGAGAATCATCACCTTTTTCAACCGCTTCTTTATCAGGTTGCCACGGCTGGACTTTCTGCCGCCGACATTGCGCAACCTCTACGGCACATCTTTTCTAGCCAGTCTAATTTGACTACATTGATGGATGAGGTAGTTGATTTTGATCTGAGTGCTTCCAAGGTCCATCTCCGTTCCAAGAGCCTCAGTTATGATTACATGGTCATTGCTCTGGGTGTCACTACAGGATATTTCGGAAATCCGGCGTGGGCACAATTCGCTCCAGGTTTGAAGACTCTAGATGAGGCAACTGAACTTCGCCGTAGGGTTCTCACAGCTTTTGAGCGTGCAGAATTAGCCAAGGATTCAGATGAAACTTCACTTTGGTTAAATTTTGTTGTTGTAGGTGGAGGTCCAACTGGTGTCGAATTAGCTGGTGCTATTGCTGAGCTTGCCCAGCATGTTATGGCAAAGGACTTCCGACATATCGACTCAACGAAGGCGAAGGTTCATCTGATCGAGGCTGGTCCTAGATTATTGAGTGCCTTCCCTGAGGGACAGTCTAGTTATGCGCACAAACGTTTAACAAAAATGGGCGTGAGGGTTCACCTAAATGAACCGGTCAAAAGTGTCTCTGCTGATGAAGTCACGCTAACTAATTCAACGATCTGTTCAGGTACAATTCTTTGGGCCGCTGGTGTAGAAGGAAACTCTGTTGCTAAAAATCTTGGACAAGTTCCTCGGGATCGAGCGGGTCGCCTAGAAGTGAATCCCGATTTGAAGCTACCTAATTTTGATAATGTATTTGTTGCTGGGGACCTAGCAAAAATGACTGATTTTAAAGGCAAGCAAGTCCCTTGTCTTGCCCCAGCGGCTACTCAAATGGGTCGCCACGCTGCGAAACAAATAGCGCGTGATTTAGCCGGTCGCCAGCAGAAGCCTTTTATTTATTTCGACAAGGGCAATATGGCCACAATCGGACGTAGCAGTGCAGTGGCTAATTATCAAAAGATTTCGATTAATGGATATTTTGCTTGGGTCGCATGGCTCGGCGTACACCTTGTTTTTCTAATGGGTATGCGTAACCGCATTAGTGTTTTCCTTAATTGGGCTTGGTCCTATCTAGCCTGGCGGCAAGGCGCTCGTATAATTACCAAGAAATTAATCGGGAGAAGCGATGGCCCAAGCGCCACCAGCTCCAATTGATGTCTTTTTGTTTGCGATATTAGTAATCGATTGCCAGTCATCGCAGACCATTTATGCAACTCCCTCTTCTTGAGTAGTTACAAAAGCCTAAACCTCTCCTATTAGATTATGATAACACGACTGGCATGCGCTTTTTCCCGTTTGTCTGATTGGTCCCTAGAAAAGACTCTTTCAGAATCGGCACGTAAACGATCCGAGCGATGGGTATTTTTTATCGCGCTAACTAGCTTCTTTGTGCACCTCGCTTTAATTGGCCTGAATTATCTAGGTATATTCGGGAATAATAGTATCGATCTGCTGTCCGATCCAATCGTAGCCATTTACACCCCCTTTTCCTTTATATTAGTTTATGAAGTTTATCTCCTAATTTATTTTCTACCGGCTTCGATCACACAGTATATAGCTAAGCAGTATGAAATAATTACCCTGATCGTCATTCGGCGTATATTTAAAGATATTTCTGATTTAGAACTTACCGCTAATTGGTTTCAAAATAAGGAGAACCTGCAATTTACCTACGATATTTTTACTACGCTTCTGCTCTTCGCGTTACTCTTCGTATTTTATTTGCTGATGAAAAAGGCTTTGCGCCCACAAATTAAAGCGCCTGATGCTGCCCTATCCCAATTTATCGCTATCAAGAAGCATCTAAGTGTTCTGCTTGTGCCAGTCTTCTTGATCCTAGCTCTCTTTAGTTTCGGCACATGGGTTATGGACATGGTTCAATTTGATAATAAGTTGAGCGCACCAGGGGGTAATTTAAATAATGTCTTTTTTGACGACTTTTTTACCGTATTAATTTTAGCAGATGTCCTGCTCTTGCTCTTCTCTTTTGTCCACCGCCAAAGCTTTGCAAAAGTTATTAGAAACTCTGGTTTCATTATTTCAACCGTTATGTTAAAGCTCTCTTTTAGCGCGACAGGACTACTAAATATTTCGCTTATCGTAGGTGCTGTTTTCTTCGGAGTCTGCATCCTCTTTCTCTACAACCAATATGAAAGACTCTCTCTGGATGCAGATCTACCTACTAAATAGTCGGATTCATGATCGCTCTATTAGTAAATATAGAAGAACTTTTTTTTGATACTCAATTTATACACCCCTTTGTTAATGATAAGTTAGACAAAAAAAGCGGTGGATGGTCAAAAGATATTAACCCTTACCGGGAGAAATATTCGCACGAACCCAATCCGTCACGGTAGAATAAATTTGAGTCATTATTTGGTTAATCCATATATTTCAATATTGAGTCAAAAGATGAAGTAGCTTGGTTCTATCTCGTGCACGAGAATCCGGGATTGACTCAGGTATTACAGCCTCCTCTCTTCTGTATTTTAGTTTCTGACCATTTATGAAAGATATGTCCCCACTTGAGCAAATCCGTCACTCTTGCTCGCACGTGCTTGCCACTGCCATCCTGCGCCTCTACCCTGAGACGCAACTCGACATCGGTCCTCCTACCGAAAACGGCTTTTACTATGACATCGATCTAGATAAGAAGCTAGACGCTACGGACCTCGAAGCGATCGAGCTTGAAATGAAGAAGGTGGTTAAAGAAAACCAGAAGTTCACTCGCATTGAATGCTCTCGTGAAGAGGCGGTGGCTAAGATCAAGGAGATTGGCCAAGAGCGCTACAAACTGGGTCGTCTCGATGATATACCCGAGGGCGAACAAGTGAGCTTTTATCAGAACGGTGAATTTATCGACCTCTGTGCCGGCTCCCATGTGGGTTACACTAAAAAGATCAAAGCTTACAAGCTACTCTCTATCGCAGGTGCCTATCACCGTGGCGATGAGAAAAACAAGCAATTACAGCGCATCTACGGCACCGCTTTCGCCAATAAAGACGAACTCGCAGAATACCTTGAACGTCTCGAGCAAGCCAAAGCCCGCGATCATCGAAAGTTGGGCAAGGAGCTAAAACTCTTCCATGTCGACGAGACAGTCGGTGCTGGCATGGTTCTTTGGACACCCAATGGAGCGGTCA
>JAYYDJ010000097.1:0-7474 GCA_036160955.1 Verrucomicrobiota bacterium
TCAATTAACAACACCAGCAAGTTTATCTGGTCTACCCGCATTAACCGTCCCAGTCTGGCTAGATGAAAAACGTTCCATTGGTCTTCAGTTTATCTTTAAAGAAGTAGAACCTACTATACCTTTATCAATAGTTGATTCATGCAAAAACATTTAAAGAAGCATTCCTTTACTTTGTGCCTTCTATTTGGTGTCATTCTTGCAATACTGTTTCCATCATATGGCAGCAAAGGTGGGCTTTTATGCCCTGAATTGACTACAAACATTGGTGTGTGGCTAATTTTCCTCCTACAAGGAATCGCTCTGCCTACTAGTGAATTAACCAAAGGCTATAATCCAAAGCGACTACACGCCTTCGTCCTTTTTTGGAACTATATAATTTTTCCGATTATAGTTGGGGTATTAGTTATACCTATATCAGACTTTATAAATGAAGAATTAAAAGTTGGATTTTGGATGCTTTCTATTTTGCCTACAACAGTGTCATCAGCTGTTATTTTTTCAACTGTCTCGAATGGGAATACGTCTAATGCTATTTTTTCGACGGTTTTTTCTAACTTGCTGTCAGTTCTCCTTGTACCCACGGTTGCTATCACATATTTATCTGTTGAATCTAATGTGACTATTCCGCTAGCTCCGTTATTTTCAAAACTTTTTATTCTGATTATTGCGCCATTATTGTTGGGTCAACTTTCTAGACACAAGGTCCCCGAATTTTCTGCTTATGCGGCAAATAGAACCAAGGGCTTTGGAAATTGGATAATTGTTTTTATAGTGCATTGCGCTTTTGCTGAGAGTGTAAGTTCAGGTTTTTTAATACAACTAGGTTTCATCACTATCTTTAAAGTTGTATCGATAACCGTCATTATTTTACTTTTGGTTAGCTTTTTAGTTTGGTGGTCTTCTACGTTTTTAAATCTATCAGAAGAACAACGTATTTCTGCATTTTTCTGCTCGAGCCAAAAATCTATAGCTACTGGGTTACCCCTGACTACATCTATATTAGCATTTGCTCCTAGTGTAATAGATACTGCATCTATTATAATTCCACTGATGTGCTACCATCCCGCCCAACTTATTCTAGCGGGTATCTTATCCGGTAGGTGGGGATCTAAATGACTAGGGTACGTTTGAAATCTTGGATTTTATAATCAGGAAGCTCCTAGTTGTCGATCACACGACTAGCCTACTATTTGATAGCAATGTCGAATCCGTTCTGAGCAATTTTTTCCAGTTCCTTTTCAGTAAAATTCAGGTCTGTTGCTAGAGCATAGTATTCCTCGCTTAATGAGTTACCAAACATAAACGGATCATCAGAATTTATGGTGCACCGGACTCCAGCATCAAATAATTCCCTAATCGGATGTTCTGACATTTTTGTTATTCCTTCAACTTGTAGCTTAACATTACTAATTGGGCAGACATCCAGCGTAACATCCAAATCTTTTATAAGTGCAACGACCTCTGGATCTTCAATGCATCGTACACCGTGTTGAATACGCCTGACACCAAGTTCCTCTATGCAACGTTTGACAAAGGATGCCGGCATAAACTCTCCAGCGTGAGCTTTTAAGAATTTTCCCGCATCTGCTGCGGATTTCCAAACCTTAGCGGTCCATGGCTCTAGTGGCCAATATTCGGGACCATGTAAATCTATACCCGTAAGTTTTTCCCAATAGATGCAATCATCGATAATCTTTTTTCCTAATCCGGTGTAGTCATTGTGACACATACCCATAAATACTCGAACCTCCATGCCTTCTGGAGCGGCGCTTAATACAGCATCTACTATTTCCTCCCCATTGATATCTCCACCAATTAAGGTGCCTACATGGAAGCTTGTTTCGACGTATTTTACATTTTGATCTGCGCATTTTTGTAAAACAATCTTTGCACATTTGTGATAAACCTCAGCTGATACAAACGCGGAAGCACAAAAATAATCATACATCTCCATGAACTGATCAAAACTATCGTAGCGGAAATCATCGGACCACATTGGAGGGTCGTGATCAAATTTGCCAGGACTCGCATCACGTATTAATTCTATGGGGCAAGCACCTTCTAGATGCAGGTGAGTCTCAGTCTTTGGTAGGCTCTGCACGAAATCTTTAAGTTTTTGCTCAGGTGTATACATTTTGTGTGCCATTGATTATTAATCAGATATTGAAATTCTTTAATTAGATTCGAAATTTTGTCTACTGTTTTTCTGATAAGTTGAGTTGTTTATATTCTCTTCTAAAAAAATACACAAAATCCTTAGCATTGCATTTTGTTGGTTTACAGTAGCTGTATGCTTCAAAAATGTCTTCGTAATAACAACTGGATCTGAGCCACTAAAGGTTGAATGCACTGTACAAAATAATGTGACACAATATAGACAGTCCCAAAAAGTAGTATCCAAAAGCTATTGGTTGCGAGAATGATACAACTCAATTGCGTTTGGAGCCGAGCATTGCTCTGTGCTCTAATTTATCCCGATTTCATTGTGGATTTAAACTTAAATACGCTTTACCTAAACCACTTTGCATTTGAAGTATATAAACTGTGCACGACGTTAAAGAAAGACCTACTGTAGTCGAGCGCGCCATGCTGATTGGCGTGACGCTCCCTGACGACGCCGCAATTAATACCCGCAGCTTGCTAAATGAGCTTCGCGAGTTAGTCGACACTCTCGGCTTCGGTATCCAACTCGAGCGCATTGTCTCCATACGCAAACCGCAATCCAAATTACTCGTGGGATCAGGCAAAGCCCAAGAGCTTGTCGATGAAGCGAAAGCGCACGACTGTGATGTGATTATTTTCGATAACCAGTTGACGCCCGCACAGCAGCGAAACTGGGAGGAGCTCGCCGAGGAAAAAATTCTCGTGATCGATCGCCAAGAAGTGATACTTGATATTTTTGGCGAACGCGCTCAGACCAAGGAAGCCGTGCTACAAGTTGAGTTGGCCCGCCTAGAACACAATTTACCGCGTCTTAAAAGTGCTTGGACGCACCTTAGTCGCCAGCGAGGTGGCGGATCAATGCAGCGTGATGCAGGTGAGACCCAACTTGAGCTCGATCAACGGATGGTGCGCACTCAAATCACACGTGTGAAACGTGAACTTGAGAGCGTAATTCAGCATCGGGAGACCCAGCGCAAAAAACGCATGACCGTGCCTGTGCCGACCTGCGCCATCGTTGGCTACACTAACGCAGGCAAATCCTCCCTACTTAACAAACTGACTCATTCTACCATATTGGCTGAGGATAAACTCTTTGCTACGCTCGACCCGACTTCCCGTCGTTGTCCCCTGCCCTCAGGGCAGCCACTCGTCGTCACGGACACCGTTGGCTTCGTTCGTAATCTCCCTCACCGACTCGTCGATGCTTTCAAAGCCACATTGGAAGAGGCAATTGTATCTAACTTTTTGATACATGTATTAGACATCAATAGCCCAGAGGTTGATTCCCATGCTGAGACAACACTGAGCGTGCTGACGGAACTTGGCGCGGAAGATAAAAAGATCATTACAGTATTTAATAAGCTCGACGCACTATGGAACGAGGATACGCTTCAGGATCTCTCGATTCGCTACCCAGGGGCAGTCTTTGCAAGCGCGCACACCGGTGAGGGACTGGACATCCTGCAGGACAAGATGGAGGCCATCATTGAGGCCGACTTTACTCAAATGCGTTTATTAATTCCTCATGAGCGCTACGACCTAGTCGCGCTACTCCACCGCGAAGGTGGTGTCCGTAAAGAAGAAGCTCGTGATGAAGGCACCTACCTGGTTGGCTCGGTCCCCGAGCGTATGATGTCTGTTTTACAGCCATACATTTTGATTGTGTAAGTTGGGATGACTTTATTTGCAGGTCAATGTATTCATGCGGTGACCTTCACCTAGCTCAGGTTAAAAATGTCGTGACTTAGTTTGCTAGCTAACAAAGTTTATGTAGATATAAACAAGAGACATCACCGTAAAGAAAGCGATGCCTGCCCAACTTAGCGGTTTAAGTAGTATGCCAGGACGAAACTCTTTGGGAACATTCTCGCCACTCATTACGCAGTAGTTGATATATGCGAGCACTGGTGAGGTGATGAAGGAGACGATGGCCGCAAAGCTGAGCAGTTGGAGTAGGCTTTTAGTAAAGAGCAAAACGACCAAGCTGGCAAGAATAGTCGAGAGGATGATCCAGAAGTTTTGAATACGTTGAAATTTCTCTGGCGGTAGATCTTTGATTAGACTGCTGCAGGCTGCGAATGAGCGAGGGTAACCATCGAGGCAGGTCAATGAGGTGCTGAACATGGTAATGAATGCAGCCGAAAGTATAAGAAGGTGCGACCATTCACCGATGTTTGCAGTGTATAGACTGACTAGTTGCTTAGTGAAGCCAACTCCTCCCGTTGCAAAGCTTTCGCCAGCGCCGTACATAACGAGCGCACCAAGCGCAACGAAGAGCGCTGCGAGTATAGTGGCGG
Source organism: Verrucomicrobiota bacterium (assembly GCA_036160955.1). GTDB lineage: Bacteria > Verrucomicrobiota > Verrucomicrobiia > Opitutales > Coraliomargaritaceae. Next base: position 4,461 of record JAYYDJ010000097.1, read on the forward strand.
CGAGGTAACCGATATAAAAGTCGATGGTCGATTCCTTGACCGTAGCGACATGCCCAGTCTGTTTTTCACGGCTAAACATCCAGAGCGACGACCAGGCCGAGAGGTCTATCGGTGCAGGCATCCAACCAAGTAAGCTGATGATGAAAGCAAAGGACGCCCATTGATACGGACTAGGCGCGACAAAGTCGGCGACGATTTCGGGCTGATTAGGCAGAGCTAGGCCAACTGCAAGTATTGTGCTAATACCCAGTGCCGTGATGATGAGCTTAGCCAAACCGTCGAGCAGTTTGTAATGCCCTACTAATAGGAGCCCTCCACATATAATGAGCAGGCCCACAGTTAAATGAGGTACTGAGGTAGCGGTGATGCCATAGCCCGAGAGTAAAGCACCACTGAGCATACTGACGCCTGCAATGTTGATTGTGCCGGTTAAGATATTTATGGTAAGAAAGATCCAGACATAAGCGATGCCGAGGCGCTTGTAACCTTCGAGCAGGCTCTCTCCTGTCGCGGCGGCATATCGTTGACCAAAAAAGAAGAAAGGAAACTTTAGTAAGTTGGCCAGTAGGACGAGCCAGAGTAGCGACCAGCCAAACTCGGCGCCCGCACGGGTCGACCAGACCAAGTGGGAACCACCAATGGCAGCGCAGGCTACCAGAATACCAGGGCCTAGTGCTTTCCATAGGTTGTTGCTATTAGCCAAAAAAAACCTCCCTCCGTTGTTCGGCAGTTAAGCAGCATGTTTTGTGTGCCATATTACTCATGTTTTTGAATTGTGTGCCTAACCTACGCTTGCAAAGGTGTTAAACGAACCATGTATAAAATAAATTGTAGCGGTTCGCTATATTTATAAAGTACATTTTCATGCAATACATCCTATTTGATTTAGACGGTACGCTCATCGACCACTTTACTACGATTCATAAGAGTGTAGCATTCGCACAGCGCGAACTCGGTCTAACTCAGAGCGATTATGCTAAGGTTCGGGCGACTGTCGGCGGATCGGTGCCAATTACTTTGAGTAAACTCTGCGGCGAAGATAAGGTCTCACTTGCAGAACCACTTTTTCGCAAACATTTTGAGGAAATCATGTTCGATGATGTTTTCACACTACCAGGTGCAGATTGGTTGCTGGAGAATTTAAAAAAACGCGGTGACAAACTCGGCGTGTTTACTAATAAATATGCAAGCCACACGCGTTTAGTTCTCGCTCACTTAGGGTTAGATCAATGGCTCGACGTAATCATTGGCACCGGCGACTCAGATTGCCCCTATCGAAAACCTGATCCGCTCTTTACCGCCCATGCGCTGGAGCAAATGGACTGCGCCTCGGATGAAGCACTTATGATCGGCGACTCGCCTTACGATCTCGCTGCAGCAGAAGCTGGTTGTATCGCTTGCCACCTCGTGGCGTCGGGTAGTCACAGCGCTGAAGACTTGTCTGAATACATAGTGTCCAATTTCATTTATAGAGATCTCCATGAGCTCGGTGAAAGGCTATTTGGACTGGATCGACCTAAATGAACTCTAACCCAACAATGCAGCTTCCCCGCCCTGCAGCGATCCTCTGGGATCTGGACGGCACATTGATTGACCAAACAGCTGCCATTATACGTTGCTACCGTGAGGTCATCCTAGATATGGGATATCCTAAGCCAGACGATAATGCAATACGGCGTAGTCTCGGCGGCGTTATGGCTGAGACAATGGCACTTTTTGTGGAGGCTGAGCATTTGGATGAGGCCTGTAAGGTCTTTCGAGTGCGCTTTCCTAAAATCATGTTCGACGGCCTTATTCTGCTAGCTGGTGGTGAAGAGCTAATTGAGCGAGCATATAAAGCCCACATTCCGCAAGTGATCTTTACTAACAAACACGGCGACACCGCTCGTAAAGTCTGTCGCCATGCGGGTTTTTCGAAATACATTCCCATTTGTATTGGCAGTGCGGACACAGAATGGCACAAGCCTCAACTAGCGCTCACTCAGTATGTACTCGACCAAATCGAAGTTTCTGCAGAGGGTTCAATCATCATCGGCGACTCACCGACCGATATCGCAGTCGCGCAAAATGCTGGTCTTAGTTGCTATTGCGTGTCGACCGGTGCTCACAGCCTCGAGGAGCTCATGGAAGCCGGTGCAAATGCAGCATTTGAATCTTTGATCGAACTCGGACAAGCAATTAAATTATCAGAGTTGTAATCGCTTTGTCATTTCTGATTGATTTTCAAAACCATTCCCTAATTTTATTTCCAAAAACTAATACTTAGTGATTCATTGTATTTCAAAAATCCGCGTCCGATACGCTGAAACTGACCGCATGGATGTGGTCTACCATAGTAACTATCTCGTATGGTTTGAGACGGCACGCATCCTAATGCTTGATCAGATTGGTATGCCTTACAGTGAGATCGAAGCGCGTGGGCTCTTCCTACCTGTACTTACTGTCAGCGTTGAGTATAAAAGCCCTGCCCGCTTTGATGACCATTTAGAGATTCATCTTTTTCTGAAAAATAAGCCCCGCGCACGTATGCACTTTGATTATGAGGTGCGTCGTGGCGATGAGTTACTGGCCACAGGCCATTCAAGTCATGGCTTCATGGATCGTAGCGGTAAAGGCCAACGCCCACCTGATGATTTAGTCAAACTGATAGAAGCCGCATGGATTGAGGTGTAATAGTTCGGAGTATTGGCTTAATATAGTTAACAAATACGACTATTATGGGTTAGTCTCCAAGCCATAAATATTATTTATAGAAAGATCGCTCGCTGGCTTTGTATGTGCGGATCATATGGCGAACGACTTCAGCAATCGTCCTGTCCTCGGTCATGATACACGTTCCTGATTCCATGTAAATTTGTTCTCGCTCTTTGAGGAGTTGACGAACTTTAGCTGCAGGGTCGTCAACATTTAGTTGTGGGCGGATATTATTTCGACTCGTACGCTCGTTTATACTCTCTGCGGAGGCGAAAAGACAGATCACGACTCCCTTTTGTTTGAGTAATTCCTTCATTCCC
>JAYYDJ010000098.1:0-13449 GCA_036160955.1 Verrucomicrobiota bacterium
GGTGCTTCCCAGAGCCATTTGCCGATTTCCTGAAAATTCATCATAACGCCCTGCTCCCAATTAAGCCCTCCACCACTTCCGCGAATATAAGGCTTATTACCAATACCAATCAGCGCATGTACGAGAACCACTGTGTTTGCTTTCTTGCTGCGCTTCTTAAGAGGCACTGATGCCTTTTCTCCTGGCACAGAATCTAGTGATAAGTCTGGCTCACTCGTTTTATGAGAAATTTCTTCCTCTGCAGAGCGGACTTCTGTCTGCGCCGATGTATTAGTCTGCACTCTAGTATTTTGAACTGTAATCGCCTCACTATCTTCCGATTCAACCTTAGAATCAATTATACGGTCGACTGCAGACGAGTCAGGGTCCTTCTTCTCTACAATCGCGCGCTTTAGTAAACGAGATTGTGGCTCGATAGCTAGCTCTGACTCCTTCTTCGCTTTTGCTTCATTGCTTACTCGCGCCTCGCTACTTGCGCTTGGATTGGTGCTACTGCCACTATTCACCTCGATATTTGTAAGACGCTCCTCAAAAGACTGTAGAAAGGTAATGCGCTTAGCTAAGTCAGATAATTGCGACTGCAAATTCTCTATCGATTGCTGCGCCAACGAAAGCGCCTCTTCGGTAACCTTATTTTTTTCAGCGCCTGCATCTGAATCTGACTGGTTGGTCTTACTTAAGTTGGTAAGCTCTTGCTTGAGATTGGTCATTTCTTCGGAAGCGCTCACTTGGGCATTCTGTAATTTCGTGAGCTGATCTAAAGCGGCAGTTAAAAGTGGCTCTGAATTTGTTCCCGCGCGCTTCGTATCACTGAGCTCCGAAATTTGCTCTGCCTGCACAATACTAGCCTGCTCGATCTGCTGCAACTGGCGCATAAATACTCGTAACTGACTATCACGGTCCTCTGCGAGTTCGCGGTAACGCATACTATACTCGACAATGTAAGGTAGAACAAAAAGCCCTGAACCAAGTGCTATGGCGACTACGCAGTAGGCGACTTGTAAATCGGTCAGCTCCCAATTACTAAGAGATCCGATCGTAATAGCTACACCAACAAGTAAAACATCACCTAGATAAAAAGGCCATTTACTTATAGTTAATTGAGTGTCCGTGTCCCTTTCCATGTCGCTAATACGCTAATGCATACGCTTGGTAACAAATCGATCAACCATCTTTTGTGCACCGCTAATAATAAACTAACGCGGGCGCTCCACAAATCCCACCTTTCGATAGACCTTGGACAGCATTTTGTAAGCGCGCTGCTGCGCAGCAACTGCGCCATCTTTTAGCACTGATTCTAGATAGCCCTTTTCTTTTATCAGTTCTGAATATCTTGCTTGAACAGGCGCCATAGCTGCAATCACCACGTCGGCGACCTCTTGCTTTAATGCGCCATAGCCCTGGCCCGTAAAGTGCCCCTCCAATTGAGTCATGGATGTACCGCTTAGTGAGGAGTGAATCTGCAGTAAGTTCGAAACTCCTAGTTTATCATCGGAGACCTTGATTTCACTGCCTGAGTCGGTCACCGCGCTCATAATTTTCTTCTTCAGTACATCCGGATCATCTAATATGTATATAGTCGCATTTTGATTTGCATCACTTTTCGACATCTTACTAGCAGGCTCTTGTAAGGACATAATACGCGCACCAGACTCTGGTATAAACGGCTCGGGAATAGTAAAGGTGTCGGAATAAGTATGGTTAAAACGTTGGGCTAGGTCGCGGCACAGCTCTAAATGCTGACGCTGGTCACTGCCTACAGGTACGGCATCGGCATTATAGAGTAGAATATCGGCTGCCATTAGTACTGGATACATCAGCAAGCCAGCATTGATGGATGCCTGTGCGCGAGATCCACTGTGAGAAAATTTTAGCTCGCTGGTCGAATCTTCATTATCGCTCGCTTTAAACCCAAGCTGCGCCACCTTCTCTTTAAACTGGGTCATGCGCTGCAGTTCACCTATCGGAGTCAAGCAACTCAGTAGCCATGCAAGTTCGGTATGCCCAGTCACATGGGACTGAATAAACAAATTAGCCTGCTTTGGATCTAGACCACAGGCAATATACTGAGCGACGCAGGACAGAGTATTTTTTCGTAAGTTTGCAGGCACATATTTCGTAGTAATCGCATGCTGATCAACTACACCAAAAAAGCATTCATGACTATCAAGCATAGTAGCCCAATTCTTTACTGCGCCAAGATAGTTACCCATGGTGAGAACTCCCGTAGGCTGCGCGCAAGTTAGAATCACTTTTTTAGGGTCACCCATGGTCTAATTTGACGTCTTAGCAGGGTATATTGTCAACTCTAGTTGTGAGCAAATTTAATTATATATATTAGACCAATTATATTATAAAGAAAGCATCTAATTTTTCATCTAGAGCAAGGTAGCACCACTCCCAGCGCTTGTGTGGAGAATAGTTGCCTGTATACCAAACTCCTCTTTATAAGCTAGCGATAAAGCATTCGCTTCTGATTCCCCAAAAGCAGCATTGGTGTATGCCATTACAGCACCACCAAAGCCACCACCTGTAAGGCGGGCACCATAGACATGAGGTTGCTGCTTCAGTGCGTTAACTATGAAGTCTAATTGTTGTATACTATTATCAAAGTTAACCCGTGAACTCTCATGTGATGTATATAATGCATCACCGACCGCGTGCAAATCATTTATTAGTAGAGCCTGCTCCACCAAGCGCACACGGTCATTTTCCCCAACAATATGCAAGGCACGCCGAAAAAGCAGTGGCCCTAATGTAGCTTCACAAGTGCGCAGCTGCGCCTCACTAATATCCGTCAATGTCATCGCTTGCGGGTAAGTCTTTTGTAGTATCGCAAGCGCATCGTGGCACTCTTTATGGCGGTCTGCATATGCCGAATCAACCAGAGCATGTTTTACATTCGAATCAAAAATCCAGAAATGCGTACCCTTTGGCATCGTAAAAGTTGAGAATGACTCGCTCTGACAATCAATCCGCACGAGCGCACTGTCCTCTCCAAAAGCACTCACTCCTTGATCTAAAATTCCGCAGGGCATACCAACAAATTCATTTTCTGCTTTTCGCCCAATTCGAGCAAATTGAGCCTTATCTGCCTCATATCCATAAATAGACGCGAGCGCATACGCTGTAGCTAATTCAAATGCAGCGCTGCTGCTCATACCTGCCCCAAAAGGAAGGGTAGAAGTAATTGCTATATTATAGCCAACAGGCATTTGCATGCCTGCATCCACCAAGACGTCCGTAACTCCAACTGGATAATTAGTCCAAGCATTCTCGCCTTGTAATGGCTGTAAATTATCTAGACTAATGTCCACTCGATTAGAAGCCTCACTGCGTAAAGATATGGTCCTATCCTTACGCCGACCCACAGCCACAGTAATTCCCTCTGTCACTGCTGCCCCCATGACTAGACCGCCATTATAATCAGTATGATTACCGATAAATTCAATGCGGCCTGGAGCAAATGCAAGTTGCTCTGGTGTTTCGCCAAACGTCTCTAAATAAAGTTTTTTTGTTAGGTTTGTCATAGCTATTCTACTAGCTGTCTTGTCTATGAGTGACTTTTAGCTTCTGTTTTGCCCCAGGAGTCTCGTAAGCCGACTGTTTGATTATACACAGGAGCGCCATGCTTAGAAAGTACACTATCTAGGCAGAAATATCCGATGCGCTCAAACTGGCAGGTTTGCCCAAGCGGTAATTTTCCTAAGCTAGGCTCGCACCATGCAGATGCCACTCTTAGAGAGTCAGGATTTAAATGCTCCATAAAATCGACTGTCTTATCAATGTCTGGCTTCTCCACACTAAAGAGACGATCAAATATTCGCACTTGAGCTTGCAGCGCATGAGGAGCACTCACCCAGTGAATAACACCCTTCACTTTGCGGTCTCCTGGACTCTTATTAAGCGTATCCAAATCAGCACTACAAAGCAGCTTGATGACAACTCCATCTGAATCCTTAATAACTTCCTCGCACTTAATAATGTATCCATATCGAAGACGTACTTCTCCGCCTTTTTTGAGACGAAAAAACTTACGATTAGCCTCTTCACGGAAGTCATCCTGCTCAATAAATATTTTTTTACCAAATGGCACCGTACGGGTGCCCGCTGAGCTATCCTCAGGATTATTAATTGCGTCTATGTATTCAACACGGTCTTCTGGCCAATTCGTTAGCTCGATTTCGAGCGGTTTTAGCACAGCCATCCTGCGAAGCGCATCGCGATTTAAGACCCCACGTACCGCATGCTCTAACAATGCAATATCACTAGTTGAAGGCACCTTAGTGATCCCTATAGTTGCGCAAAAGTTGCGCACTGCTTCTGCCGGATATCCACGTCTACGCATCCCAGACAATGTTGGCATGCGAGGGTCCTGCCATCCATCGACAACGCCTGCTTCAACAAGTGTGCGTAATTTTCGCTTACTCACTACCGTGTACGTTAAGTTTAAGCGGGCAAATTCAGTTTGTTTGGACGGAAATATTTCAAGTTTATCAATAAACCACTCGTACAAGGGGCGGTGGTCTTCAAACTCTAAGGAGCACAGTGAGTGAGTTATCGACTCTATGGAGTCACTTTGACCATGCGAAAAATCATAGCTTGGATATATGGGCCAGGCATCACCAACACGGTGGTGGTGCATACGCTTAATCCGGTACATTACAGGGTCACGCATGTTCATATTTGGGTGAGCCATGTCGATCTTTGCACGCAGCACCATGGTGCCATCCTCGAATTCACCCGCTCGCATACGCTTAAACAGATTGACGCTCTCGGTCACAGGTCGATCACGAAAAGGACTATTCTTACCTACAGTCTTCAAACTACCACGGTACTCGCGCATATCTTCTGCGCTTAATTCATCCACATACGCATCACCTTGCTCGATCAATTGACAGGCCCAATCAAAAAGTTGTTCAAAGTAATCACTCGCAAAACAAACTTTTGTCCATTCAAAACCGAGCCACTTAATGTCCTCTTTGATAGCCTGAACAAATTCATCACTTTCTTTTTCAGGGTTCGTGTCATCAAAGCGTAGGTTACAATGACCCCCAAACTCAGCGGCAATTTCAAAGTTTAAGCAGATCGCCTTCGCATGTCCAATTTGCAGATAACCATTAGGCTCGGGCGGAAAACGTGTTCGCACCTGACCATCATGTTTACCAGTGGCTACATCAGCAGACACCATTTGACGGATAAAATCCAAGGGTTTTTCTTTCGTTTCTGACATATCTAAGAGACACTCATTTAAGACCGTGCACAAGTACTTGCGCAACCTAATAGCTTCAATTATGCAATAAAGGCTTTGAGTCGACGGATCACTCTTGCCTGACCTAAGACCTCAAGCATTGACATGAGATCCGGACCACCGCTTTGTCCACTAAGCGCAAAGCGTAACGCCGGAAAGTAAGAAAATACCTTCTCCCCTTGGCTCTCCGAGTAATCTTGAAGGGCTTGCTGTATAGCATCTGCAGTAAAACAATCTTGTGCTTCAAGAATTGGCACAATCGGAGTAAGTAATGCTTTTGGGTCAGACTTTTTAGAGATTTTAGCAGCAGTCTTTTCATCCATCAAATAAGAGTCCGTAAAAAAGTAACGACATAATTCAGGTAAGCTTTCTAGCGAACGAGCCTTCGATTGGCAAAGCCCAAGCACTGCTTGCAGGTAGTTCTCTTCCACAGAGGCATCAATTGTTTCAGCTTCAACCAAGATAGGAGACGCTAAAAAAGCAAAGCTCTCAATGTTCAGCTCTCTCAAGTACTCGGTATTTAACGCAGTAAGTTTCTGCTCATCAAAGCGTGCATTACCTTTATTAATCCCAGGGAAATCAAAACGCTCAATAATTTCTTCAATTTCCATTTTTTCACTCTCACGATCATCTTTTGGATTCCATCCAAGAAGCGAAATATAATTACGTACAGCTGCAGCGAGAAAACCGCGTGACTCATAGTCTTCAATGAGCGCGCCCTGGTCGCGCTTACTCATTTTACCTGGACCTGATTGTTTTAAGATTAGCGGTATATGAGCAAATACTGGAGGCTCTACTTCGAAGGCTCGAAATAGCTCTACGTGCTTACTTGTATTCGAAAGATGATCCTCTCCTCGAATCACATGCGTAATACCCATTGTAATATCGTCGACTACATTGACTAAGTGGAAGACAGGATTGCCGTCTTTGCGCACAAGTACAAAATCCTGCTCTTCGCTGCGCTCTACTTTACCACGGATCGCATCTTCTATCACGACCGGTGCTGCGCGCACCTTTTCTACTTCTGCCTTCTTATACTTGTCGTACTCGGTGTAGCGCTCACCCTCTAGCTTAAACCATATAGCACCGTCTTTCTCATACGTACGACCTGCGTCGATGAGTCGCTTTACATAAGTAGTATAAACATCTTGGCGAGCACTTTGGAAATAAGGCCCACAATCACCCCCAGCATCCGGGCCTTCATCCCAATCGAGTCCTAACCAGCGCATGCCACCGATAAGTACCCGCAAAGCCTCCTCTGTGTTACGCTCTTTATCAGTATCTTCTATGCGCAATATAAACTTGCCCCCAGTGTGCCTGGCATAGAGCCAATTAAACAGTGCAGTGCGAGCACTGCCTATATGAAAAAACCCCGTAGGGCTCGGCGCAAATCGAACACGAACATCAGACATAATTAACGCGACTCAAACGACCCACATAATGGAGTCAATCCAGATTAAAAAAATGCCCCAATAACAATCGCTACATACTTTACCGTGTAAAATACTCTGTGAAGTTGGAAATCATCTGTTTTTTTATGAATACACTTGGATTTATGAATTATTTATGTGTATAATTTATAATTATATTATTACTATAATCAGTTGAACACAACTAATCATCAGTATTAGACTTTATCGTTTACGATAACTATAAAGCCGTTTAGTGATTAATAATAGAAACTATACTCCAAAAAATTGTTTATGCCTCAAAAAAATCCAAAATTCGCCTTTACCTTATTACTAGCAGCACTGCTCTCGCTTTGCGGCATTATTACACCTCTTAATGGTGATGATAATGCAAGTCTACGAGGCGAGCTCTTGGAGCGCTTCCAACAAAAGCTGTCCGCCAGTGAAGAAGTTACAGAGACTTTAGTAGTGGCAGCACCTGAAGGAACTGCAGAGGAAGAAGCTGCAGAAACTGAAGTATTTACTCCCACGGAAGAAGTAACAACTGAGATTGTATTAACGCTCCCAGAAGAAATTGTAGACGAAAAAGAAGAAATTGGCGTAGCTACATCTGAGCTTAGTGAAGTGACTGCAACAAGCAAAAGTAGCCTGAGTTCGGATGGCGATGATGAGATGGTCTACTTACTCGATGATTTTATAGTTTCCGCAGAAGATGATAAAGGCTACTACTCTGCTAATACTCTTGCTGGTACTCGCACTAATGAGCTGACCAAAAATATTCCGATGACTATCTCTACAGTCAACCAAGAGATGATTGAAGACTTTGGATTACAAACCCTTGCTGACTTGGGTAATTATGTACCGAGTATTGAGTCGGAGGGAAACGCGTACAACAATAGCGCGATTCGTTTTCGCGGATTTGTAGCGCGTAATGCACTCTTTGAATTTATGCCACGCTACTCACCGCTTGATTATTACATGGTGGAACGCGCAGACGTAATTCGTGGAGCAAATAGTCTAATCTATGGGCAGGCAGACCCCGGAGGTAAAATTAACACTATCTCGAAAATGGCTAATTTGTCTAAGAACGAAACCAGATATAACGTCGAGTTTGGAGATCATAGTCATAGAAAGTATCAGCTCGATACAAACGTTTTGCTCAATGATTCTGCTGCGATTCGCGTTATGGCTGTCGACAGTTACAGAGAGTTTACCCAAGACCACCGTTTTCAGAAGTTTCAAGGCATCGCGCTGGAGTCCACTTACACGCCTACACAAAATACCCGCTTCCGCTTTCATGTAGATATAGGACAAGCCGATCGTTCCCTCATCGCAAGTACTTTTACTATGCAAGGTGGACCCACCGGACTACCCAGAGGCATAGTAGCAGACCCTAAGCTTGCCGATTTAGTAGAGGATGATTTCCTTGATTACCTCGTCAACTATAACAATGGTACTCTCCGCGCCCTTAGCCCAACACTTACGGACACAGTAAGTCCCCAAAATGGCGGCAGGGGTACGCTCGTACCTGACTTTATTACCGATCGCGATAGCCTGCGCGAATTATTTACCGGTATCACACCACATAATACCGGCACTGCACTAGGACCAGACGCGATCAACACCAGAGATTCAATCTTTACACTCGGTGAAGTCTCACACCGTTTCAATGATGAACTAGAGCTAAAAGTTGCCCTCGCTTACGAAAATGTCGATGGAAAGTCAGTTAACTCTGGTCCATCTAATAACCTACAACACTCACTGGGCACCAACATCAGTTACAAAGTTCCTAATCTTGACTACGACAGCACTGAATTCGCAGCGACTGCTTCTAAAGACTTCTATGACCTTAGTTCCGCCTCTGAAATAAATGATATATTCAATTCAAATGATCTAACTCAAATTGAAGCGGATATTCGATCTGCCATCTCTGGATACAGCATTGGTGGAAGATTAAATAGACTTTGGTGGGAAAGCCATGAAGCGGCTTTATACGACATCTATGCTACAAACGATGCTGCTACCATAGATACAGCTATCAGCGACGCAGTAGACGCATGGGTTTTAAATGCTCAGTCGTCTTCAAACGCCGGCAATCGTTTACGCGTAACCCGAGCCCAAGCACTTGCAGATAAAGCATACGCAGATGCCGCAGTTTTTGCACAGAACAACCCAGATGACGAAGCTGCCCAACAAGCTTACGAAAATTTTGATACGACTGCTAATGGGTACCTAAGCAATCTGATTAGTAATCAGTACAGGGATGCAAGTGCTAGCGCAGTGTCAATGAAACAAGCATGGGGTAACATAGCTCTTGATTTGCAAAGCGCAAGCGCCCAAGTCAAAGCAGCTATTGATGCAGCAGAGGGAACTGATGAACTGCACCCATATGATGCTGATTTTGGTGGCGGTGATAATCCCGCGGCGGACACTCAAGTGTGGGCAGTGGGTAACGCAGCACAGTCCTTAGACACCTTTGTCTACGACGCATTTGCAAACCTTTCGCCAAGCTCAAATATTCTTAGACCTCGTAGCGACACACAAGATATCACTATAGAAGAAATTGCAGACATTATAGTTGATGCCTACGTCAAGGATGGCGACTACACAATAGAATCAATCAATGCAGCGCACGGGCTTGTCCAAGATCAACTCAAATACTTGAATCCAACTTATGATCTGGGCGCGGAATTATGGACTGTCGGCAATGCGTCACAGTCAATCGATCAACTAGTGTATAGTGTTTTTAATGCATTGGACACAGAAAATGATATTTCTCGGCCTAGAAATTCTCTCGGACGACAAGCATGGGCGCTACAACAGTACATTGATCTAGACAGGCTAAATGAGCAAATATCGCAACTAGGCGTTGAAGGTCTTACCGCAATCTTAGCGACCAACGGAGCAATACCAACTTGGATGGGGACAAGTAATGGTGGGACAATTGCCTTTCCAGGAGTCGATACAAATGGCAATAAACTAGTCGATATAAGTGAACGCTCTGCCCAACAAAGAGCACTTGCTGACGATATTGCACAGCGTCTAGTTAATGGAGCAGGCGGTAGCGGGGCTGAACTTTGGTCAGCAATACGCGACATAGAGGATCTATTTTCCTTCCGACTGCATCCAGAAAATGACGTTAAGTGGATGTGGACCGGAACTATATTCCCCGCCCTCATTAGTAATGTCGGCGCACTAACCACTGACCCTATTAGTAGTAGTGGCGAAATTAATCCGTCTTTATACACCACAAATAATGAAATCTTGGTGCCTTTTACTCGTTCTTTATGGACACGTTCATATAGTAAAGATGAAAATGCATCAACACGAATCACACTTAATTACACACCCGATTCATCATTTTTACCAGGCAAGCAGCAACTGCTCTTCGGCTTAGACTTAGACCGGCGCGAGGCCACCCAGCGTCGTGAGGAGCAGTTTCAAGAAGGAAGCTTAACCTACGGAAATGGAGTGGTTCTCAATCGTAACACAGCCTATAACTATGCCGTTTTTAGCGAAATACTAAATGCTAACTATGTCAGGCGTTTTGATATGAATCAAAACGGCTACAACCTGCCAGGCGGCGCCGAAAATGCACTCGCCACTCTGCGTAATCTTCCGGTTAACCCTGACAATCAAACAGTTTTTTATGACACTTACTCGGCGCAAACTTCCGTGGATACCACCGGCTTGTGGTTTGCTGCCTCGGGCTCTTATTACGATGGACGCATGCGAACACTTTTCGGTGGACGTGTAGACACCATCAAAATTGAAAGTAGCTTCGAAGATTTTAAAATTCGTGAATTACCACGCGGTTTTGAAGAAGACACTGGTGATTTAAGAACGCCCGAACCAAACACCTCGGAAGTTACAGGTGTTAATTACGACGATTGGGATTTTGGATTTCCTCTAACGGATCGTGACGATGATAGTACGAATGCTTTTTTAACACCATCAGTTGGAGGCTTATTCTGGATGACGGATGAATTAGCTATTTTTGCTAATTATTCGAAGTCGGTTATATCACCGACTGGTTTTCAGTACGATGTATTTGGTGCACTAACCCCACCTGAAACTGGAGAAGGAAGAGAATTTGGACTGAAATATTCATCTGCTGATGGAAAAATTAATGCACAAATTATGACATTTAGCATTGATAAGAAAAATGACCAGAGATCAAATTTAAGCTGGCCACAAATGCAGGCAGCTTTTCCGGCTAGTGATCCCGCCAATGCAGCAATTTGGGATATTGAAATTGTGCGCGATCAGAACGGCGCCCCAATATTTGCAACAGACACAGCAGGTAATATAATTACCAACGATAACGGAGACCCTGAGGTGCGAAGACGTGTAAGTTTTGATCCGCTGGGTAATCGCGTTGCCAACGAAGAAATCAGGAGCCAGGGCCTCGAGCTTGATTTCTATTACAATCCCATCAACCAGTTATCGATTTTCTTGGGATATGCCTACTTAGATACCAAAATTCTAAATTCTTCATTGCCAATCCTTGAAGGACTAGAACTTCCAGGCACTGCTGCGCACAATGTAAATATGACAGTGCGCTACTCATTTCCATATAGTAGTAAATTAAGAGGTTGCTTTGTCTCTGTGAATCAAAAGTTTCGCTCTGGCGCACTTCTTGATAATTACTTCACCGATCTTGATTACGACGGTGATCAAGATTTCTACGCAGAGAATGGTCAAGATCCCAAGTACTATAGCTTGCGCCTTGAAGACCAAATGATCACTGACCTAACTTTTGGCTGGAATGGTAGACTAGGATCTGGAAGAGATGCACCTCGTGCACGGGTACAGCTCACGGTAAATAACTTATTTAATGCCTTAGATTTATTCAGCACTGGAACAAACAGAGCACGCTATACAGAAGAGAGTAGGTATCGCATCTCTGCAGGGATTACATTCTAAGCGCAGTACCAGTAAACCACCTACATGCCAGCGCACTTGAAAGCTATTGCACCCTCACTGCTAGCCTTACTAGTTTCTTGCGCACAGTTACCAGCTAAAGAGATTTTGGTGCGATCATGGGCGCAAGAAGGATACCTTCGCCCAAGCCTAGATGATGGAACTAAATTAGAAGAAAGCTATGTCTTTTTCAAAGGTGAATATTTCCCAGGAGCGTACCTAGAGGACTCTGAGAAGGGTACCAGCTTTCTCGAAGTATCTACTCTTCTTGAAAAGCAACTAGAGTCTCGTAACTACCGACTGGCTAAACATCCAAGTGCGGCAGACTTTTTTTTAGTCATCAACTGGGGGGAACTAACTCCTGAAGCGGACGCCTTTGAAAATGACATAGATGCAAGCTTTGACGATGATTTAGGCGATGATGCCAATGCATTTAACATGAGTGGTGTCGCAGAATCTGCAAAAAGAAAGAACGCACAGATCATAGGAACTTCTAGCATGTATGATATGCATGTATACTCAATGAAGCGTCAAAAACTTGAAGAAGCTGTGCAAATTGACCGCTACTTTATAAATGTTATCGCATTTGCCACTTCGGAAATGAAGACGCGCAGTGAAGACGCTCCTCTTCCAGAGCCTAAATGGATCACACAGCTTAGCGTGCCTAGCTCACGCCAACTAGAAGATGCCACTGCCTTCGATATTTTAGCAAAGACCGGATCTGCTTATTTCGGGGAGAATGTAAGCGACCTAGACTTTATGCGAGAAGGAGAAAAACGAGGCGTCGTCAGAATTGGCGAACTCGAATTTATTGAAAGCTTGCCATCGGAAGATTTTGAGAGCTCCGACTAGCTAAATACTTCACTAGATGTGTCAGCAGAAACCAACAATTCACAAACTGCGCATAGTCTTGTTATAGTTCGATTTATTAGAAGTCCTAAATCACTTGAAAATAAGTGATTGGTTCAAACAATTCTTAAAATCTAGGACAAAAAAAGGGGGCCCGATAACGAGACCCCTTGAATTAATTAAAAGGATGGATGCTACTTATTGAGCACACTCAATACAATAATGAGTGTTACAATACTGGAGAGACTTGCACCACTTCCAATAAAGCTATCTACAAGACCTGTGATGTTGCCGATAATACCCATGCCTGCGGTGTCACCGAAGACAACAGTGACTACGATAAGAAGGCCGATTGCAGCAACGAGTAATCCTGAGATTCCTCCAATAGCTGACCTGATTTGGTTAATTGTATTTTCCATAGTTCTTTTAGTTGGGGTTTGTTTTGTTTGTTCGGGATTCTGCTATGCGCGGTTACGCAGCAGAGCGAAGATTAGAATGATGGCAACGAGGCCAATGAAACCGTTTTCTCCGCCAATAGCGGTAACGATTCCAGATAGGTTTCCGATCACACTGGCACCAAAAATGGCGCCTTGACCGAAGACGATTTCAGCAATTATACCAAGGGCGATCAGGCCTATTCCGAGTTCGGATACTCCTTTGATCACACTAGTTAGCTGTGAGGTTACTTTTTCCATTTATCTCCTTTGTTGGGGTGAACCAGTAGTCGCTAACGATGATTCACATGAGCCATCAGCACTACCAGAAAGGCAAAGCAGCGCAGCAATGCGCCAAATTAGGGGAAGATTCACAAGGCTGAGACAACACTGTCCCGCCGATTTCCAAATTACATGTATGATACACGTCACTGGATAGAACAAAATAACGATAAAGTTACGCATGTGAAGTACAATTTATTAAAAATACTATTTGAATAAAATATATAATGGATTTAGCATATTAATATTATTCATATAGTCATTATAATAAAATAATACTAAATAAGTAATAAATTAAATA
>JAYYDJ010000099.1:0-34433 GCA_036160955.1 Verrucomicrobiota bacterium
ATAAGCAACATATAAAAAATTAAATAATTTGGCTATTTTAGTGTTTATTGAGTACATTTTGATCAAAAATGAATAATTTTTAATAATTTTAAGCATTATATACAATTTTTTTAATCATATATAGCTTATAATATATATATATGCATGATTTAAAAACATGAAAATTAACGCTGTCTAAAGCAATAGAATAGGCTAAAAGTGGACTTGCCGAAAGCTGAATGCGTTTTAGGTGTGTTAGACCATCAATAGTCTAATGACTCGATTGTAGTAAATCTTCACTAAGAATGTCAGCACTCCTCTATCCCTGCTGCTCCACTTACTATTATAGACTTCTCTATAAAATTGAGAGCATCGGTTGCGAGACCAGTAAACCCTTCTTGCGAAGTTTAATTGGTTTGCCTCGGCAGCTTTGAACTAGGATCAATCGATAGACTGCCTTTACCGCTAAGTAATTCAAGGAGGCTATGCCCACAGAACTCAGCTCGCCAGCCTCGCAGGATTCGATGATTCTGTGGATTCAAATCAGGCGCGCCAAGTACCAAAGATGTAATTTCCGAACGATTTCCGATTAAAGCGGAGTCGACTTTAGAAGCCGCGCAAGTGCCTTTAATATAAGCCAATGCAAAGTCAACGCGTGCTTCATAACCATCATCGCAAGAAGCAGCACGTGAATTGCCGTTTGGCAGATCAGGTAAATCCCCACACATGCCGCGCTTGATAGCCGTCCATATATTACGTCGATTACGCTCCAATGTCTTTTCCGAAAGCCCTTTCATAGGCCTAATTGATTGGGCGCAATCAGGTAAGCGCTTAGTAAGCGAGACGATCGCATCGTCAGAGAGGATGAAATTTCGTGGAAGATTACGGCGGCGCGCACTGTGCTCTCGCCATGCGCTCAGGCATCGTAAAACGTTGCGCTGCTGATGAGTCAACGCACCGCTTCCGCGAACACGTGGCATTTCGGTCTCTGGGTCTGACTCTTCGTAAAGCGAGTCTTGCTCATAATAGTCCATTTCATTGAGTATCCATTCACGTCGCCCCAAAGCGTGAGCTTTCTCATAGATTCGCTTCATTAATTCAGTAGAGTGCACTACATCATCAGCAGCATAAACTAACTGAGCATCGGTAAGTGGCCTAGCTAACCAGTCTGACTGTGTTTCAGTCTTCTCTAGACGAATATTCATCAAGCTCTTTAGTAAATCTCTTAAAGAAATTGTAGCCGACAACCCTACGAAGCCAGCGCATCGCTGAGTATCAAAAATATTTTTTGGCGAAGCTCCGCATGCACGCTTCAATATTGTTAGATCCTGCTGTGCGTCATGGAGTATTTTTACCGTCTTTGCGTCTGCCATTAATTTAGCAAAAGGGCTCCAATCATCTATAGCCAGAGCATCAATTAAGGCTGGCTTTTTACTAGGATAGCCCATTTGAACAACTCCTAAGGTAGGGTAGTAAGTACGGTTCCAAACAAATTCAGTATCAATGCCGACTGCCCCCGCAATTCTTGCCTCTTGGCACGCCTGCGAAAGATCTTCTGTAGTTGTAATCATTGATAGAAACAAAGTCGGATATAGCTGTACTAAAGGAAAGCAGAATCTTAGCTTTATATAAAAGTAAATGGACTACGCTGATGGCTTGATGCCAATCAAACTTTACTACAGAACAGTATACAAATATAAAAAATTGGTGATACAATAAACGATTTGATAGATGAAGACAAACTTTAGTATTCGCGCCATTAAACTAACACGCCGCTTCGGCTCGGTGACTGCGATACACAACGTCAGCTTCACAGTCAAACATGGAGAAATTGTAGGCTTTCTGGGACCAAATGGGGCAGGGAAGAGCACCACCATGCGAATCCTGAGTGGAATTCTTCCTGCGCACTCGGGTGCCGCATGGATAAATGGCATTGCAGTCGCTGAACACCCTCGAGAAATAAAACGTAAAATCGGGTATATGCCTGAGAATAATCCTCTACCTTGCGATATGCGAGTGGTCGAATACTTGCGCTTCCGCGCTAGGCTGAAAGAAGTGCCGAGAAAAAACCTGCATAAGACGGTGGAAAGTGCGATGGAAACTTGTGATCTTGCTCGCACAGCCAGGCGAAAAATTATTGGCACGCTCTCTAAGGGATTTAGGCAACGCGTTGGCATTGCTGACGCATTACTTGGCGATCCACAAGTTATTATTATGGATGAGCCGACAATTGGACTTGATCCACATCAAATTCAAGGCATCCGAAAACTAATAGATAGCCTGCGAGGCCGCATGACCGTTATCTTGTCTAGCCACATACTGCCAGAAATAGAACGATGTTGTGACCGTGTCATTATTATTAATCAAGGTCGTGTTGTTGCGGCTGGCACTAACCGAGAATTACGTGAAGAATTCATTCCTGGAAATCGATTTCTATTGGAAGTTGAAGGCTCTAAAATCGAGCTATTAAAAAAACTTAATTCACAAGGTATACAGGTCGATATTCTTAATTCCCCTGAGATAAAACAAGAGCACCACAAACTGTCACTATTTGCGAATGAAACCATTCAGGGTTCGCAGATTCTACAAATGCTACGCAATGCAGATGATTGCATCGTGCACAGCTTCACTCAGAATGAACCAAATCTAGAAGAAATATTTCTTGCTGCAACCAAGCGCTCTTGGGAGGAAACAATAGAAATGCCAAAATCCAACGAATCAATAAATATGGCAGGAAGCGAAAACTCTATGTCCAAAAAAGCATAAAAAGCAGCCTTAAAATAAAATTTAGTTATGCGTCATTTCCTTATACTACTAAAGCATGAATTGCGGATGCTTCTAATTAGCCCAACAACTTACATAGCTGGCTTCTTGTTTCTCGCGCTAATGGGGTTACTTTACTGGATTATCTTAAATGAAATGTCTACAACTGCCTTAGAAGAGCTTCCACATGTAGAATTTTTTAAAGGGTTTTGGATCCCTACATTCTTTGTTATTCCTCTACTTACAATGCGTAGCATTGCAGGAGAGCGAAGTAGTGGCACATTGGATACGCTTCTTACCACACCCACTTCTAGAATTTCTGTAGTGCTAAGTAAATTCACTGGCGCCTATTTATTCTATCTGCTTTTATGGTTTATGACTCTTGGATTTCCCCTTATCGTCAACAAATTCTTTCCAGTTGCAGCGACTAGCGGAAGATTATTAGAAACAGCTCCAATCATCGGAAGTTTTGCTTTTATTGCAGTCAGTGGAATCTTATTTATTTCAATTGGTATCTTCTCCAGTAGCATCACTCGAAGTCAACTCGTTGCAGGCATGCTAAGTTTTACTGCGCTCTTTATAATAATAATTGGCGGGCAGCAACTAAGTGCCCTGGAGCATACAGACTCCGACCTGATAGCTTACTTGCCAGAAATCGTTGAATACCTTCAAATATACAATCATCTTGACGACTTTTCGCGCGGCATCATAGACACGCGACCCCTCATTTACTACACTAGCTTAGGCGCACTACTGCTTGGCCTTGCATCGCTTATTATTAAAGCAAAAGCATGAAAAACCAACAACAGTCACACGAATTTAGTGTTATTCGTCGATTGCGAGCGGTAAATACTACTTTGCAAATTCTCTTTAGCATAGGTCTAGCGCTAGCAATAAATTATTTAGCAGCTAAATATTATAAGCGTTACGACATAACTAGTGGAGCTAAATATAGCCTTGCGGCCGAATCCAAAGCTTACATCAAAGGGCTCACAGAAGAAGTGTATATCATAGTCACTTTACCCAATGACTCTGAAATTCCTGAAATTGCTAGAATTCATTCTGATCTACGAAAGTTAACGCGTGAATATCAAGCTAATGCAAGGCGTAACGGAAAGGCATACATTAATGTCGAATTCGTCGATATTCACCGACAACGCGGACGTGCACGTGAACTAATCAATCGCTTCGGGATAGAAAAAGAAAACGTACTATTTGTTGCGAGCGCGGACAGAGTTATAGAAATTGAACTACCAGAACTTTATAATGCTACAGACGGAACACCTTCTGGGTTCAGAGGAGAACAGGCTATTACCTCGGCAATCTTAGAAGTCACAAACGAAAAGGCACCAAAGCTATATTTCTTAAGTGGTCATGGAGAAATGCGCCTTGATTCAGTTGACCCACTACGCGGATTATCACAAATGGGAAATTTCCTACGTGAACGCAACTACATCTGCGATAGCCTAGACTTAAACCTTAGTGATGGAATCCCCGAAGATGCCAACCTGGTTGTTATAGCAGCACCACAAGCAAGCCTAATGCCTGAAGAGGTGGATATATTAAGGCGTTATTTGAGAGATCGAAATGGACGACTCATTATTTTTATAGACCCAGGAAGACTACATGGCATGGATGACTTATTTTATGATTGGGGCGTAATGGTTGAAGACCTCGCTGTAGTCGATATCGACCCAAAATATCGAACACAATCCGGAGACTTAATAATTCGGCACTTTAGTGAGCATCCTATTAGTAATCTTTTACTTGAATATGCAGGCAGCGCCTATTTTGGGCAGCCTCGACCTGTTCGAATCGACCCACTAGCCAAAGAAGACCCACGCCTAAAAGTAAGCTATCTCATCGGCACTTCTAAGCAAAGTTGGGCAGAAAGAGATTTTCGTACGCAAACACCATTACAATATGATGCTGATCGCGACATCCCTGGACCGATAAGCATAGCAACGGCTTCCATGCGTAGCGCTCGAACAGAGCTAGGTATATCCATTCCCGGCGGACGCGTTGTTACTTTTGGAAATTCCGACTTTATTGCAAATAACCGCTTTAAAACTTATGGAAATTATACCTTATTTATCAACGCAGTTAATTGGTCTTTAAATCGCAGTAAGCTGCTAAATATTTCCGCTCGCCCACTAGAGAGCTATGAAATTATAGTGAGCCAGAGTGAGCTACAAAACATGCTCGCAACTTTTGCCGTCTTGCCTGGTGTCATCGCTATAATTGGTCTGTCTATTTACTTAATCCGTCGCAGATAACTTCTATGCAACTTCGGCTAACTTATATTGTTATTGTCCTGAACGTTTTCGCCTTCGGTCTGATACTGTTACTTGATAATCGTAAACAATCCTATGATTCAAAAATTAGTGGACTTGCTGAATGTATTGGTGCTGCAGTCATAGAGACTGACCGCATTGAATTAAGGGGGCAAATACCAGATAAATCACGCATAATTGAAAGGCAGGGGTCCAAGTGGATGTTGACAAAGCCTCTACAGTGGAAGGCAAACACGTTTGCAGTAAACCGTATACTTAATCAACTACAGTTCATACAAGAAGAGGCCTCGTTTTACACCAGTGAAATTGAGCGCAGCGGTCAATCGCTAGCTGATTTTGGACTAGCGAAACCCAAGTTTAAGCTAATCATTGGAAAAGGTGAAAAAAAGCTAGTCCTTAGTATTGGAGATACCACAGAAATAGGTGGAAATGTCTACTTGCTAGGTCCACATAATGCAAAAATTTATGTGGTCAGCAGAGAAGTCATTGACAGCTTATTGGTCGAACTAGGTGATTTGCAAAGCCGGTCTATTTTTAGCATTCCAGTATTTGAGATTGATGCCCTTAAACTACAAATAAGAACATACTCTGCAGATAGTGATCTAAAAGTTCGGCTCGCAAGAACCTCTAGTGGTTGGTTATTTGAGGCCCCATTAAATGCCCAGGCAGATCCAGTACTTGTTGCTAATACCATTAATAGCTTAACCGCCGTTAAAGTGATTCGTTTCCAACAAGGCGATGACTTCAATATGACAGGGCTAAATGACCCTACGATGGAAGTAACTCTGCATGGCAATAGGCGGCAGCAAACTTTATTTATTGGGAAAAAAGACCCCTCCTCTTTAAGCACTGAAGGCGCATATTTTGCCATGCTTAAAGGCAATCCAACAATTTTTACTCTACCCGCCAAACCCTTTGACGCCCTACGAGAGGCACAGGCAGCTCTTCGTGAGCGCAATTTCATGAGTTTTGATCCCTCCACAATAAACGCAGTTCAGATTGGCCAAGGAGCACAGGAAATACGCTTACAAAAATTAGAAAAGGGTGCATGGCAAGTAATACGCAGTGGCGAGGGAGCAGACATACAACCACACCGCACAGACCCAGCTCTAGTAAAGAACGTGCTAGAGAATCTTCTCGAATTAAGAGCTATTAGCTTCGCAGCAGATGCACCGACTACAGCAGATTTAAATGCGTTGGGATTTAGCAATCCACAAAGAACAATTAAATTAGTAAGCCCGAACGAAACAATCATGCTAGAACTAGCATCCCCTGAATCTGAAAATAATAAACTCTATGCTCGCACTAGTGAATCAATATATATCTACGAAATCGATCGACGCACTACCCTAGAGTTACTCCCGTTGGATGCTTTGATGTATCGAAACCGATTATTGGACTCATTGCCTCAAGCAGCTAGAATACAAAAAATTAGGCTCGAAAATATTCAAACTGGAGAGCTTTTATTTGAAAAGTCATTAAGTGCTGAAATAACTTCATGGGACAGTCTTTTAGATAGCACAGCAGACAACGAGCGTGTTGCAATCTTTACCTTACTCGCGCAACTCAGAGACTTTTCTGTTAAAAAATATTTACTCAGTGAGTTTACCTCAAACTATTCTTTAGATTCACAGAATTCTGCTCCTTGGATGTACCGCTTAAGTGCCGAAGTGTTACTACCAGGTGATTCAATAAACCAATTAGATACTCGTAGCTACGTATTTTCTAAGCGCCTAGCTGGCGCCGTTCAGATAGGGGGCTCAGAAGATCACGCAACGGTATTTGAAGCCAATCAATCTATAATAGATGCCATTTATACCTTTACACATAATACACTTATTCCGCCAGAGGCGACGGGTCGTTATGTGCCAACTCCAGAGCCTGTTGATACGCTCCCTACTCCAGAATCTATTTTAAAATCACCAGATCTTTGATTCTGAAGAATATGCAAGTGGAAAAAGTCAGAAGAAAGAGTGCGCTATTTATACACAGATGGATAATTAGCTTACTATTACTTTTGCTTGCCGTCCAATGCATATCTATCATTTGCATGCTCGCATACGGGCACCTTCTAATACCATCAACGTGGACGAATAATTGGTTAAAACAATATGAATATAGCGGCCTTACAATTCAGACAGATGCGGTTAGTTTTCGCTTAAATGGAGACATAGAATTACACAGGGCTACTATATCTCGGTCTGATCATCCAAACGCTTTATTTTCGGCAGATAAAATTATTATCCAGACTCAATTTTTTTCTAACTTTCGACTTAAACCTAGCTTACGAAGTTTAAGCATCTCAAATGGAACACTTTTTATACCATCTATCTATTCGCCAAGCGGTAAACGCGAACCGATCTTAAAAGGCCTTGGTCTAAATGTAAGCAAACTAGAAAAGTCATATCATATTACTAACTTTGCAGCTGTACGCAAAACCATGCGCCTAAATGGCCAAATGCATCTGGAATTCGACAATCTAAGTCCAGTGGAAGAATTGCAGCCGTTACCGATCCAAAACTTTTACGAAACTATTGCTGATTTACTAAAAGTAGATTTTTACGCGTCCACATTGAATTCCCCAAGCATCTACTTTGATCTTAGAAAAAGTGCAACTGATGGACTACTGATTGGCACTCAACTCTATAGCCCTAAAGTACAGTATAATGGTATAACTGGTAAAGACTTTCAGCTTTCTGCGAGTCTGAAGTTACAAGAAAACCAAATTGTTAATGTGGAACCACTTCATTTTTCAATCCAGCACTTTAAAAGTGAGCAATCAAATATTCAGATAGAATCAGTCGCAGGCCAAATAAAAGAATGTAACCTAGGAGAAATAGCGAAGGGGCGTTGGCCAGAATGCACGGTAGCAACGACCTCGGCAAAATGGCGCGAATACCAAATTAGTAGCTCTAAAATTACCATAAATCCTATTCACTATCCAAAAGTTCATTTCACCGGATCTGTCCATTCAGGTTTTGGGAGTGTACAACTTACTAGCACGCTAGATGCAGTCGACTTGAGTGGAACCCTAGGTGTGCAAGGCCTAGTAAATATATTACCACTCTTACCTGAGAATCTACGGTACCAAATTCCAGAGTATCATTTTTCATCTCTGCCTTACTGCAGGCTGCAGATAGAATTAGCCAAACAACTTAAGCTAAACAGACTTAATTTTAAGGCTAAATCAAAAAATCTTAAGTTAGGACGCATAGTATTCGATTCATTAAATACAAACGGTAGGTTCGATGGAACTACTCTAACATTGAACTCACTTAGCTTTGATCGCGGCGAGCAATACTTCGATATGAATTTATTGTGGAATACAAAAGTTCAATCCTATCAATCAGCACTAAGAGGTTTTATAATTCCGAATGAATATAATGAAATAATGCCTTTTTGGTGGGGCTCTATTTTTAATGAAAATTTTGTGTTTAATTCAAACAGTCTACTCTATGGAGACTTTCTTATTGCAGGCAATGCGGAGCCAGTTAAAAAGACATTGTTTTATGGCTCTGTTGAGGGAAAAAATTTATCTTACAAATCTGTCCCTATTGCATCTGGTAGCCTGATTTTGCGAGGAAGAAATAACTACGCTGAAATAAGCCGGCTCCGTGCTACAAGCCCTTTTGGATTTATAAATGGTAACATTCAATTCACCCACTTTCATAATGAAATTCAAAGCCTAGCGTCAATACGCTATGATATAGATGCAGAATTACCAATTAAATATGCTCGAAAACTGGTCAGTGATAAAATAGAATCAACCTTCGCAGCATTTAGTTCTGAACAACCTGCCACAATTTCATTTAATGGCGCGCAATTTAGAGAAAGCTTGTATCCCCAGTATCGAGACAAAAGCTATGTAAATCTCGCCATCGATTCGAATGGTCCTGTAAGTTATTGGGGCAATCCGCTTGATTATCTACGTTTTAATTTAACAACTGCGGGTGATTTAGTCTCTATCCGTGAACTCTATTTTGGCTATGCCACAGGTACTGGCAGTGGAGGTATAGACATCTTAAATTCAGAGTATTCACCCAAGTTTTGTACCCAATTGTCACTTAAGGATGCGGACTACAATTTGGCACTCACCAGTATTAAAGTGAACAATAATTTCCGGCAGAAAATTAAGAGCCCTGCTACCAACGACGAACTACCTTCTAAGATAAATATTAACCTGCATGCCAAAGGCCCAATAGATGATTTATATAAGCTTGAGGGATCTGGCGACTTTACAGTTCAAGACTCAAACCTCGGCTCGATTCCGCTACTCGGACCACTTTCCAAATTATTACAAGATACTCCCCTAAACTTTACCTCATTTAATCTTAATAAAATGAATGGACAGTTTTCGATCGGAAATGAGCAACTAAACTTCAAGAAAATTAGCATTAATGGACCACAATCTAAAGTTACTGCATCTGGAACTATGCAACTAAAAGACTATGAGCTAGACATGAATCTTGGCGTCGACCTATTTGGTAATGTAATTAGCACTAAGAATGGCAGGGCAACTGGCCTAAAAAAGACAATTAAGTTGCTGAATCCTCTTAGTTACTTACTTCAGTTTAAATTGACTGGCACCTTAAACGAACAAAATCTGCAATTATTTTATAGCTCAGACAATATCTTTGAGCGCTGATTTAAAATTGCTTTAGTTTTAAAAAATGATCCCAGTCGTTATCATAGCTTTGCCCTATTAGTGAACTAATAAATGGGCGCCAGCGCGGTCGTTCTGGTTTACGAATCAGGTGCATGCTAGCTTGATGGGGTAGTCGATTCGCCTTTTGTGAATTACACTTTATGCAAGAGGTCACTATATTTTCCCAAGATGTACGACCACCACGATCACGGGGAATTACATGATCCATATTTAGTAGCTCGGCTTTGAACGTGTTACCGCAGTACTGGCAGCGATAACTATCTCGCTCGAAAAGATTTTCACGCGAAAATTTAACTTCTTGTGCCGGCAATTGATCATAATTACGGAGCAAAAGTACTTTCGGAACACGTATACGTAGACGAACTGTTTGAACAAATGCCTCATCTTCGTTTGGTCTATTTGATTCATTAAGCTCCAGCCACTGATTTGAGTCCATCATTTGAAAACTACCGTCAACTGTATTGATGACTTGAGCATGATCCTGTAACAATAAGCTAAAAGCACGTGGCACGCCTACAATGTTAACTGCTTGCCAAAGGCGGTTGAGGACTAATACGCGATATTTAAGAACCGTGCTCATTCAGACTTTATCTTAGTAATTAGGCTAAGCCTTCTGTCAACATTAGCCTCGATCAACCTATTATTAATCGGTTAGTTGGATGCTTTGATCTGGTTTTTGAATCTGAGTACGAAACCACTTACGCTGTTTCTTGACTAATTTCATGGTATTTTTAACGATTAGTGGTAGTAGTTCGTCCGCACTTAAAAGACCGTTTATAAAATTAATTGTCTCTCGATAACCTATTGCCGATGCTGCGCTCGGATTATTTTCTATTCCAGCATCTATTAATGTTTGTACCTCATTTATTAGGCCTTGGCGCAGCATCTTCGCTGCACGTGACTCAACTCGTGAGCGTATTTCATCTGCATCTCGCTCTAATAGAATAAGCCGCTTTCTGTAGGACGCATAGGGATTTGGACGCGCTTCAAATTCAGATTGTAATTGTGGCAAAGATTTCCCCGAACTCATGCATCGTTCTAACGCTCTTTGCACGCGACGAGGGTTACGGCAGTCTAGCTTACCAAGCCCCTCTTTGCTTATTTGGTTCAAATGCTCTAACAATCCTTCCAAGCCAGACTCATCATATAGCTTGGAGACAGCGGATCGAACGGACTCAGGTACAACGACTAAATCAACTACAGGTGAAAGAAAGCTCTTCAGGTAAAATCCACTTCCACCGGTTACAACAATCAATTTCCCGCGAGCATTAATTGTATCTACTGCCTTGTTCGCATACTGATTATATTTAACAATATCGCATGGCTCTTGGACTTCTAATAAATCAATTAGATGATGCGGTACCTGTGCAAGCTCCTGCTGGCTCGGCTTAGCCGTGCCTATATCCATGCCCCTATAAACTAAGGAAGCATCGCAAGAGATAATCTCGGCATTATGCGCATCTGCATACTCTAGGGCATAACTAGTTTTTCCGACCGCAGTCACTCCAGTAATAATATGTATCTCTCCTTTCACTTTTTACTATCTAGATATATGACAAGACAGGTGCTACAGCGTAATGAAATTCGCAACGATACTTATTTCATCCGTTGTGCTGTTGTATACTTGTTGTATAAAATGCCAATCTTTGAATCAGTTTTTGACTTAGCTTACTTAAAGATGTAGATCATAACTAGATCGTTACATCAAAAATTTAGAAAACATCGCTTGACTTAAAAACCCTCAAAACTAGTTTCGGCCTCTTCTCCTCGGAAGGGGTAGTAGCTCAGTTGGTTAGAGCGCCGGCCTGTCACGCCGGAGGCCGCGGGTTCGAGTCCCGTCTATCCCGCCAGGAAATATTCACGAAGTAGCTTAGAGAGTTTTAGTACTCTTTATTTACTAATGGTATTCACAGACAGACTAAAATCGAAGTACAGGGCTTGAATAAGTTTTACTTAAGGCCACACAACATTTAGGTCTGTCAACTTAAAGATAGTACCACAATAGGGAAGCAGAAATAGTTATAATAGATTAATTGCTGTACTGAGAGTCTGTAAAGCCTCAAGGGATCGAATGCTTGGAACAGATAAATAATCTTCATAAATTAGATGGATGCGGCCAGTTCGTATAGCGTTTATTTGACTCCAGATGGGATCTTTCTGTAGAGAAGAAATACGCCTTCTTAATTGCACCCCCTGCATGTCACTACCATTAAAAGTAACAAAAATTACCTCTGGGTTGGCATGGAGTAATCCTTCTAAATTAAGCTGCGGCCACGATGAAGCTGCTTCGCTTGCTATATTATAGCCGCCAGCTATTTGTATTAAATCATTCGGAAAGGTGCCAGCGCCTGCACTATACAGCGCCCCTAGGTCATAAATGAGGGCGACTCGAGGTAGATCATGTACAGGTAACTCGGCCGTTTGGCTCCTATAATATTCAAGGGTACTCTTAAATTCATCAATGCATTTCTCAGCTGCCTCAATTCGCCCAAGCCTATGACCCAGTACTTGTAAAACTTCAATAATTCCTTCAAGTCCAGTTTTTGTGAAGCGATCCACACATAAACCAAGGCTCCGCATGCGTTCCACAACTGCTGGCGGAGTAAGTGAAGAAACGATTACCCAATCTGGCTCCAAATTCAAAATTGCTTCGTAGCTAGGCAAGTCGAGTCGGCCAACAGAAGGTAACCCCTGCACAAAAGGAGGATAGTCGCAATAGTCGGTACGCCCGACTAATTGATGCTCAGCACCCAATGAGAATACTGCTTGAGTTAGACTAGGCGCGAGCGAAATAACTCGTAAGTTAGTTACGACATTGGCCTTAGTCCGGTATTCATCAATAGGCGGCTCACGATTACATGAAAGAAAAATCGCTACAAATCCAGCAAGCCAAAAGGTAGGGCTTTTAAACATCGTAAGTGCTTGAACAATCTCTGCATTCACCCGAATAAATAATCTCAACTCCTTTGACCACAAAACCGCTTGGTGCCTGAGCGGGCGGTAATTCGGACACAAGAGGTAAATCAAAAACTTTATTACACACGCAGCAAATAAAATGAGGATGCTCACCACCAGCCGGTAGCTCATAGCGCCGCGGTTGCCCAGGAAATTCAACACCTATAATATCTAATTTTTGACTTAGTTCACGAATTGCTCGATTCACCGTAGCAGGACCCAATCGAGGAACTTTTGACCGCCCCAAGCGCAAGATTTCCTCACGGCACAGTGGTCGCCCTGCTTCCTGCAGAACACTAAAAATCGCTTCACGTTGCCGAGTCTGGACCATCAAGTGTCATTCATCCATGTGCGTCCTATAAGGACAAGCGTATTTTATTGACCTGCTTTAGCTTAATACAAATGAAATCCTAGTCTTCCAACTTTGATGATACAGAAGAATCGACTCCAACTTGAATATTATCTGCACGTACAACCGAACGATTCGAATCCGCCAAAACTAGTACTTTTGGCTTCCACTTTTTAGCAGCAGCCAAATCAAACTGCGCGAAAGACATAATAACTAACAAATCGCCAAGCTTTCCCTTATGGGCAGCTGCTCCATTGAGAGAAATAGTATTGGTACCTTCAGGCGCCTTGATGGCATAAGTTTCGAAGCGTTCACCGTTTGCAATATTACCAACAAGTATTTTCTCATATGGAAGCAATCCTACCTGTTTCATTAAAGTAGCATCGATAGCTAAACTTCCCTCATAGTGAAGTGCGCGGTCTGTAATCTGAGCACGAAGTAATTTCGACTTAAGTAACGTAATTTGCATGCATCTAATATTTCCAAATTTATAAATTAAAAAAGTCTGTCTGAAGCGTTTTATGGCATTTGACAATTTGAAAACACACAAACTTAGACACTACCACAATCCAAGAACCTCCATTTGTTGGGTCATTTGAGTTGCCCATCCACGATTAGCAGCAGGACTTGCCGGACTAGGGTGCAAGATTCGGCCGAATTGGATACTGTCCTGACTTAAGGCAACACGCGCTCGAGCTTCTGCGAAAGCACCGACGCCGATAACCCAATCTGGTTGAAGAGAATGTATTACAGAGCGCAAATGCATGTCACAACATTCATATAATGCGGCAACTTCTTTATTCGGCAATTTATCTGGCGTTCTATTTCTACCACTCTCTTCCATAAAAACTAATGGACAATAGTTTATAACAAAATGATCGATAAAAAAAGCCTCTGCTTGTCCAAAGCGCTCCTTCATCGCTCCCCAGAATCGTCGTCCACTAACTTCGCTACGGGCACAACTGAAGCCTTCAATTCGTCGTTTAGGATGCTCAATGTTGGGAGCAAAAACCTTACCGTAGATTCCAAGCCAATCTCTTACGTGCGCAACCTCACCAAAAGGAATACCAGTCTGAGCCATACCAAAAGGACCAGGATTCATGCCCATGAAAAGGATCTTCTTGGGGCTATCTCCATATTTCTTTAAATAGTATTCATGAGGTAAACAAGCATAGTCAAGAGGGTTATAGACTACTGCAGTAGGTTCAGAAAAATACAATTCAGTAACCGCATCCGTTAGCTCTCTAGCCGCTTCGACAAGGGCAGAGCTCTGCTTATTAAGCCTCACGGTCTTGCAACTTTATATCACTGTGACCTAAGTCGCGCTCCGGCGCCACATGATCGCGAATTTTTTGTTTCAATTCCTTCATTTCAGGGAACCTGCTCTCATTCTCTCGGCTCCACACCAAGTTGCTGCCCACACTAATATCGAAACAACCGCTTTTAGTAGAGGGACGTAAGTTAACTCCACCTAATTCCTCCTCGAATGTTGTTAATAATTCTTGTGCAGTCCAACTTGCCCTAAGTAACCAGCGGCAACCTGTGCAATACTCAATTTCAACTGTAGGTTTCATTAAATTAACGGGACAACACTCTGTTAGTTTAAGTCCTCGGTAAAAGATATCGGATATTCTCGCAACCCTATTTCGGGCAGCTCTTTAAGCCAGTCACACAATAACTTTCCATGAACTAATAGCTCTGGTGCAATATCAAGTAAGGGTTTAATCACGAAGTCACGCTTCGTTAGCTGCAGATGAGGTACGGTTAAACTCTTAGTCTTTAAGTAAATGTTTTCGTATAGGAGTATGTCTAAGTCTATTGTTCGCGAGGTCCATTCTGCGAATCGCTTTCGACCCATCCTAGATTCAATAAATAGGCAAGCATCAAGCAAGTCCTGTGGCTCTAAGTCGGTGGCAATCTCGGCTACTGCATTTAGAAAATCATCTCCTTGCATCCCGACTGCACGATTTTCATAAATTGGACTAACGCAGACCGTATGTATTGGGTACTGCAATTCTAGTAATTCCAATGCAGCACGCATCTGCCCAAGCCGGTCTCCTAAATTGCTACCTAATCCCAGATACGCTTTTTTTAGCGGCATTGGACGACCTCCACGGCAAATGAGTCGCAAGCACAAGGGACCGGGGCTGATGGCTTATCGACTCTCACACGCACTTCTACTATCTTTTTAAACCTTGAAAGTAATTCGGATGCAATCGCCTCTGCTGCGCGCTCAATTAGCTGAAAGCGAGACTCCGTAAAAATAGACTCCACTGTACAATAGACTCGACTATAATCTACGGAGACTTCCATGTTGTCTTCCTTAAAGTCGAGACCGTCTGCTAGGCGTAAAGAAACATCGACTTTGAAACGCTGCCCTAATTCTGACTCTGCTTCAAGTGCGCCATGATAGGCGTAAAAAACTAAACCATTTAATTCTATCGTTGTCTTATTCATAACGTAAACAGTGATCAATCACAGCTGCACAGTCTGCATTTTCAAGAACATCATGCACTCGAATAAAATCAACACCTGACTGTATGGCGAGCGCAGTTGTTGCAAGAGTTCCACTCAGACGACTCTTTGGAGACTCTCTATTTAATAATTTACCTAGCATAGATTTGCGCGAAGCTCCTAAAAGTATAGGATAGCCCAAATTGTTAAGATCGCATAGTTGTCGCATGATTAGCCAGTTTTCTTCATAAGTCTTGCCAAAACCAAGACCTGGATCCAGCAAAATGGAATCCTCACGCACTCCTGCTTGTCTAACTATTTCCGTAGAAGTTATCAGAAATGATCGCACCGCCTGCATTACTTTCCCACAACCAGCCTGCTCAGTTGGTCGGTTGTGCATAAGAATACACGCGGCATTATGACTCGCTATAACAGCAGCCATGCTAGGATCTCGCTGCGCGCCCCATACATCATTAACAATATCTGCGCCAGCCTTGAGCGCAGCATCTGCAACAGCGCTCTTCGATGTATCAATCGATAATAAAACCTGTGTATATGGGCGAATCTTTTTTATAAATGGGACAACTCGATGTATTTCTTCTTCGACTGTAACTGGATCGTGCCCGGGACGCGTTGATTCTCCACCTATGTCAATTATAGATGCTCCTGATTTAACCATTTGATGTGCGTGCAAAGAAGCAGCCTCTATATCGACGTACTCACCCCCATCCGAGAAGGAATCTGGCGTGAGATTGAGTATTCCGACAATATGACTCTTTCGCCCTAAAGGTAGAGAACGACGATTGGTGAAAAATGTGCGCACATCACTCATTATAAGAGCAGTAAATCTCTATCCTGAGCTGAGGCAACAAGTTCGATTAATCTTGAAACTACTGGGTGTGTTTGGCTGGATTTGTGAATTTCCAAAGCTTCGCCTTCAATCGAATCTACTGGAATAATTCCAAAGGATGCATTTGTAATGAAAGCTGCATCTATGTTTCTAAGTGTATCGATTAAATAGCTTCCTTCTTGCGTATTAATTTCTGCTTGGCGAGCGCTTTGCAGAACAATCTGACGCGTCACGCCGGGCAGAGCACCGGTACAAAGTGATGGAGAGTGAAGACTATTATTATGGATAAAAAAGAAATTAGCTGCGGCAGTCTCTGTAAGAAAGCCTGCAGTATTAATCCGTAACACATCGTGATAACTATCCGCACGAGCAGCATTGAGGAGATGCCAATTTTCCGCGTAATTATGCATCTTGTGTCCAGCAATTGGAGAATGCTCATTGAGCGGACTAGACGTATCTAATTTCAAACGTACTGGCCCCAAAGGCAACGGCAGAGTTGTACGCGCATATACAAATAACTGTTCACTGCAGAGTGAGAGTTTGAGGATACCATCATTGATGTTATCAGATTGAACAAGCTCTCGAATTGCAGTGATCACTGCGGACTCATCATAGTCACATTGGATGCCTAGTTGTTGTGCTGAAAGCTTGAGTCGATCCCAGTGCGCCTTCCAGCATAAAAGTCGCTTGGAATCAACGCGCATTGTCTCAAAAAGGGCGTACCCGTGACAGAAACTTGAATCCGCAGGAAGTAATTCAGCTTTTTGACCAGAATTAATAATTATGATCTCAGGCATAAAGCATCAATAGTTTCACGAATAGCACATCCTTTATCTAGAGTTTCTTGGTATTCAGATTCGGCAACAGAATCCCATACAATACCACCTCCAACTTGATAATCCAAATATCCATCTTTTAAATGCAAGCTACGAATAGCGATATTTAACTCCGCGTCTCCATTGAATCCAATGTAACCTATAGAGCCACAATAGAAACCACGCCTTGTAGGTTCGAGTCGTTCAATAATTTGCATCGCACTAACTTTGGGCGCTCCAGTTATTGAGCCTCCTGGAAAAATTGCATGTATACAATCGAAGACGTCTTTGCCCTGAGCTAAAGTTGCGCTCACTTGTGCTGTTTGGTGCATTACCCTTGCGTAGTTTTCTAGATAATACAATTGCTCAACTTTTACTGATCCAAACTCAGCAACTCGGCCGAGATCGTTACGTTCAAGATCTACGATCATTAGTAATTCGGCTCGCTCTTTTTCTGATTCCGATAGAGCTATTGCATTAAGTTGATCTTTGCGCGGATCACCACTTCGCGGGCGCGTGCCTTTTATTGGACGAGTCATTAAACTTCGTCCTCGCTTGCGTAAAAATTGCTCTGGCGAAGTTGAAAATAATTGCAGTGCACCGGTATCAAAGTACGCACCAAAAGGAGCAGGATTACCGAGCCTTAATGCGGTATAAAGTTGCAATGGGTCCCCTTCATATTGACAACGTGCCCGCCTTGAAAGATTAACTTGATACACCTCTCCAATTCCAATCGATGCTTTAATATTATCAACGCCTTCAATAAATTCTTCGCGGCTATAATTCCAATCCCATTGACCGCAACGCGGCTTCTGCAGACCCTCCAGCTTAGGCGCCTCTTTAATAATCGAGCGTAACTGTTTCAAAACAATTTCTTCGCTTGCGCGAAAGCCAAGTGCCACCAAATAAAGCACACCTGTTTTATGGTTTAGAGCTGCTATCCCATCATATAAGCCAAAATGCAAATCTGGAATATCACGATCATCTAGTGCGGATTGTTCAATTGATTCAATCTGCTTACCATAATCATATGCTAAAAATCCTACACTACCGCCAATAAATGGAATTTCTGGATGACTTACGCTCTGGTGCAAGCCTATCCGCTCGCGTAAGAGCGAAAGACCATCCTCTCTAGCACCAAATCCATCATAATAACCAGATTTTCCAGTGATTATTTCAAATGGATCGGCTCCTAAAAAACTCCATTCGCCTAAGCCATCATTGGACAACGCGCTGTCTAATAAAAAGGGCTGCTTACGACGGCCAAAGCATTCTAGCAATGCTTCTATAGACGGCGGATTCTGTATTTCTTCAACCTGCATGAATAAGTTATAAATCAATTCTGGCTAGCTCGATGCAACCAATACAAGCCAATGAGTTGAAAAGCTATATTCGGCAACCAAATCAGCAGATCTGGCCGAAGTGATACGCTCCGCTCTAACCAAGTAATTGCAATGAAAGTGAAATAAAAACCTATCGCAATGACCAAGGCGATACCAAGATTCGCGTGGCTCTCTTTACGGCCAGTACGTAATGCTAACGGTACACCAAAAATTGCGAGTGAAAAAACAGAGAAGGACAAGGCGAAGTTCTTTTGTAAATAAAACTGCGCTTGCAAGCGATCTATAGAAAGCCCCTCCCCGCGTTCCGCTACTAATAATGACTCACGCAACTTCAGTAATTGCGAAAAAGTCATATATTTGGTCTTTGTTCCTGATGCAGATTGCCTGCTAAAAATTTCGTCCAGCGACCACTCGAAGGGCAATTCTCCAAAATCAAGCATATCAAAGCTCATGCTACTAAATTGCTCTGGGCTTAACGGATTACGCTTTTCCGTTGTACCGTCTATTAGGGTAAGAACAAGGGTATTATCTGCTTCGCGGAACTCAACTCGACCTTTGTTCCCACGTATAAATAATTCGACACGCTTTTTATCATCTAGTTTCCAAAACCAAATATCCTCAAGGTTAGTGCCATCACGACTCCCAGTATAAATGACCGCACCAGGAAATTCATTAATAAAGCGCTTAGCCTCAATAAAGCTTACTGGGTTCTCCGTCACAGCTGAAGCCATTAATTCTTTATAAGCATTACGAGCTTTTGGAGCATAGTGTAAATTAACAACAACCGCTGCGACGACTCCTATGGTTGCCACCAGAAATATTGGTGCCACGATCTGATAAAGTCCCAATCCTGAGGCTTTCATTGCAGTAATTTCATTATTTGATGATAGCCGACCGAGCGCCAAAAGCGTACCGGTCAACATGCCTAACGGTAGTGCATAAGCAAAAACGTATGGGATCAGCAGAGCTATTAACTTTAAAAAAAGCACCCACCTCAACTGGCCTGCTACAACTAGTTCAACAATGTCCTTGAGTGCATTGCCCATTAATAGCACAAAAACAAATAACATCATTGCCAGAAATGCAGATAGAGCGATCTCTCGAAGAATGTGAAGATGGATTAAATTAAGCATGAGCAATACTATTAGCAGACAGTAAGTAGTTAGATCCTTCGCATAACAACCTGATTTTCACTCTTCACACTTCTTCGTTCTACCTACATAGTAATTTTATGGAAAAAAAACCTGACGAAGTGATAAAAATTTTTCGCGATAGTGGTGCACTCCTTGAAGGCCATTTTATACTACGTTCTGGCTTGCACAGTGCACATTTTTTTCAGTGCGCGCAAGTTTGTCAGTATATTGATAAAGTTACTAAACTTGCAGAACTACTACGTAAGCACCTAGACCATTATGATGCCACTACTGTTGTAAGTCCTGCTATGGGAGGATTGGTTATTGGACAAGAGATAGCACGCCAAATGGGTCTACGTTTTCTTTTTTTGGAAAAAGTAGACGATCAGTTGGAACTACGAAGAAATTTCAAATTCTCGCCTGGCGAAAAAGTCCTTATTATAGAAGATGTCATTACTCGTGGTGGCCGCGTGCTCGAAGCCATAAAAAAGTGCCGTGAACATGGAGCCGAACCAGTTGGCATTGGTGTGATTGTAGATCGCAGCCAAGGAAAAACAACTTTTGAGATCCCTCACCACAGCCTTGCCGAACTAAGTTTCCCCACATACCCTTCAGATCAACTTCCACATAATCTGGCACTAACGAAACCTACTAAACCAGGAAGCTAAGTATGAAAGTATCTTTTAGAGTACAGCGAGTGATCGGTACTTATGAAGCCATCTCTTACCTTCTTTTGCTCGGGCTCGCGATGCCATTAAAATATTTCCTTGGCCAACCCATAGGAGTCCAAGTTGTGGGGATGGCGCATGGCCTTCTGTGGATCCTGTATGTATTTTTAGCGATTGCTGGTCTTGTACTAAAACAATGGTCTATGCAGACGGCCATTGTTTTAATCATTGCCAGTTTACTGCCTTTTGGACCGTTCATTGCAGACAGGCGACTTATGCGAGCAATTGAAGAGAACGATGGATAACTTGTTTCGATCAAAATTATGCGCTAATACACATTCAATAAAATGAAGCTATGTACATTGTGACCCAAGGAGGGGGTTAACTAAACTATTTCAAGGCATTGAGTCTACAATATGCCCGTATAGGTGTTAGTGTACAGCAAGGCACAAGCAGAGATCCTCTCTGCTTAGCTTAGAAAGCAATTTCACGGCGTAAAGAAATGGTAGCAAATTATCAAGTTTGGATCGTCCTTGATAAAAAAATCGCATGTTAGGGCCGTACTCGTAATCGCTGCTTACAGAAGGCTCTGCGCCTGTGCAGAAAGCACGACACCAATATCGCTATGTCTGAGCCATCCTTTAAAGCTGGCTTGTTAGTCATTTTGAACCAATGAAAGATTATCGCATCAATCAAGCTAGGAAACATTTTGGTAAGATACTTACAAAAAAATTAAATTACTCCTATCACAAAAATAGCCATAGCAATCATTCTTTTGTGGGCGAAGTAGCCATTTCCAATGCAATTAAATATCCAGCTGGCAAAATCGGACTATCAAGATTAGTTACATGCCTATTATGCCAAGTAGACACTTCCAGGAGCTGGAATTCTTTAATTGCCTAATCGGTCAGTTGCCTTGATAGCTCAAAACAACTCGTCGCGGCTGACTAAGCCTACGATGCTCCCATAAGAAAACACCCTGCCAAGCACCTAAGCAAAGTCGCCCATCAACAAACGGAATCACCTCAGCAGTACGAGTAAGGGCCATCTTAATATGACTGGGCATGTCATCCAAACCCTCATATATATGCGTAAAATTTGGGTCATTCTCTGGCACAAGACGATCGATGAAACGCTCTAAATCACGACGAGCAGATGGGTCAGCATTTTCCATTATAACTAAGCTACAACTAGTATGGCAGCAGAAGATTGTCACGGTGCCCTCCCTAAGTCCTGATTGATTCAATCCAGTAACAATCAAATCAGTAAACTCCTGAGTGGATTTACCCGAAGCACTTACAATAAGGCGTTGCGTGTAAACTTTCATAAAAATAAATTATTTATAATAAGTATCTGTAACTAATTACCCTATCGAGATTATTCGACCCCTCCAGTTGATCAATCGTTATACAATAATCAAAGCTCGATATTAAGTAATTAAAAAATTTATTATTCCAGTTGCGCTAGTTTTAGTAACGAGTGCACAACTACTACGCTCTAAATCTAGATCATGTTCAAAACTTCACGTACTTCAAGGAGTACTTCCTACAGAAGAGGCAGTGATTCTAGACGTGATGTGGTAAGGTTTGCACTACAGAAATGACTATAATAAAAAGCATAAAAGTTGGGTGATTAACTGTCCAGTAGGGCCTCTGGTCG
The DNA here is from genome assembly GCA_036160955.1 of Verrucomicrobiota bacterium. Lineage (GTDB taxonomy): Bacteria > Verrucomicrobiota > Verrucomicrobiia > Opitutales > Coraliomargaritaceae. The sequence continues at coordinate 21,929 of JAYYDJ010000099.1, forward strand.
GATATATAAAGCGTTTTTGCGCAGTACTCTTGAGTAGCTTGATAACAGTTTTTTTTAGGATTATAAATAGGTATTTTGGCAAGTGGAAGAACCGCCGACAGTGGTTGCTTTGACCTTATAATTGAGAGGCCGGTGCTTTCATCCGTCGCTATTTTGCAGAAAGTATTACTACTTTTAGTAAATTGCGTTGTTGCCCATTCAAGGTGGAATTTAAAAACTCAATACAGGTTATTAGGCGCGTAGCGCTAAAACATCCAGACTTGCCTGTTTCCGCCGACTGCCTAAAAGTACTGTTATGCTACGCAGTAATGTTAACATCGCTTTATTACTTTGGCCTATTCTATCATCTCTGGCATCAAATCTGAGTTGGGATCGTACCGAAGCAAGGATTGAGTTACTCCCGCATGAGTCAGAAGTTAGAGCCAGTTATAAGGTCACGAACAACAGTGATACGCCGTTGCGTATTGATAAACTTGAAAGTAGTTGTGGTTCTACCCTTTCTACAATCAACAGAAGAATTTTACATCCTGGCGATACTGCTAAGGTCACAGGGATATTTAATAAGGGAAAGCGGCAAGGAAAAAATCACAGTACAATTAAAGTTTTTCTAGAGGGACGTGATGATCCTGCAGCAGTCCTAGACCTTGTTGCACAAATTCCAGTTTTAATAGAAGCTTCTCCGCGCATCCTATACTGGAAATCCGATAGCCTACAAAAAGAACAACAAATAGAACTACTCCTCGATACCCGCTACGTAAATCAAATAGCTAACATCGACTATAACTCGGTTCATCTAAACATTAAAAAAGTAAGTCTTAGCGAATCTACAGCTAAAACTATTTTACATGTGTCGCCTAAGCGCTACGATATACCCTTCAGAGATACCATAGTAGTATTCGCTAGCGGACCAAACGGTATTCGCTCGGATGTACGCATTCATGTTTTTGTACAGCCCTAGCTAATAAAGATTTAATCTTTATTATGTTAAACCGTATTGATCGGTTCGCTTGCGCAGTGTAGCACGAGTCATCCCTAAAATTTCAGCTGCTGGCGCTAACTTACCATCCGTTTCAGTTAATGCCCTTGCTATGATAGCACGCTCTGCATGCTCAAGAATATTATTGCCCTGCTCTTCACGCAATTTTTGGTACAAACCCTCTAGTGGTGACAATACAGGAGTGCCTAAAACGGCCTCTTTTGCTGAAATACTTTCATTCGTATTAGCGTTTTCTGCTGGAGTTAGTGCTGACATGTCGCCGGCCGAATCAATAACTTCCTGAGGCAAGTCTTTTATTAAAATACTGTCACCCTGAGCCATAACTGCACTGCGATATATGATATTTTCTAATTCACGAACATTTCCAGGCCACTTATAGTGGCAAAGAATCTCGAGTGCTTCGGGAGAAATAGATTGGGTATTAGCCTTGCTGTCATTAGCAAGCCGTTTTAAAACAAAATCAATTAATTGAGGCACATCCTCCATGCGCTCGCGCAATGGTGGTATTTGGATCCGCACTACATTTAGCCGATAATACAAATCTTCTCGAAAAGTCTTCTCAGCAACCATAGATTCAATGGGCTTGTTAGTAGCTGCAAGCATGCGCGCATTGACTTTAATTGTGCCGCTGCTGCCGACGCGCTGAATTTCTCCCTCCTGTAATGCGCGTAGAATTTTAGTCTGCGTAGGCAGAGCCATATCACCAATCTCGTCTAAAAATATTGTACCACCATCACACTGCTCAAATTTACCAATACGCCGATCAGCTGCCCCAGTAAATGCGCCTTTCTCGTGACCAAAGAGCTCACTCTCGATTAAATTTTCGGGTATCGCAGCACAATTAACGGCTATAAATGGCTTGTTAACACGCAAACTGTTTTTAAATATAGCTCGCGCAATCAGTTCTTTACCTGTGCCGCTTTCGCCAGTGACCATAACAGTCACATCGCTAGCAGCAACTTGTCCAATAGTTTTAAATACTTCCTGCATAGCAGAAGAACTTCCTATCAGCCCCCCTCTAATATCTTCCTCACTAACCGTTGCGCTTGTCGTACTAATATCTATATTCGCTTTATCCAGATCCTTTGATGCATTCAGTGCCGCCTCTGTGAGAGCGAGTATCTTCTTTAAATCAAAGGGCTTCATTATATAATCAAATGCCCCAAACTTCATCGCTTCGATAGTAGTCTGCGTAGTACCGTAAGCCGTCATTAAAATAATCATTGCGTTAGTATCAATTCCACGAAGGTGCTGCAGGGTCTCTATACCACTCATTCCTCCCATGCGATTATCCAATAGAATAACTTGCGGGCTATGCTTCTCCGCTGCCGTCAACCCCTCTTCGCCACTGGCGGCCTCAATAACTAAATAATTACGCGCAGATAGAATTCGTTTGAGAGAGTAGCGTAAATCATCGTCATCATCGATAACTAACACAGTAGGCTGGATGTCTTTCATATAGGTATTAGAAAATTAAAGCGTAAACATTGAAAACAAAACTAGTTAAGATAGTATACATAATGCCCAAAATTGTTAAGCTGTATAAATAGGAAAACAAGTACGGCAAACAATAACAAGCCTACAGCGCACAATATTGATTCCATATATAAATAAAAGACTTAGCGAAGTCGTCAGGTGTGCTAGACATCCACTCATTTAATTTATCTTGGTCAATCCAGCATCCTTCGCTTATTTCATCTGAGTCTAGAGTAAATGGCCCCTCTGCAATACATCGGTAAACCGCAACAAACTCCTGATCCGTTTGTTCACAAGCCTTTACCCTAAAAACCTCCATTAAGCTTTTTGAAGGGACTAAGCCGATTTCTTCATGAAGCTCACGCATTGCAGCGCGAATATACGTCTCTCCACTATCTACATGACCAGAACAAGAGCTTGCCCATTTGCCTGGCGCGGAATCTTTTAGCATAGATCGTCGCTGTAAAAACAGCTGTCCTTCAGCATTGAAAACGAATATGTGAACAGCGCGGTGTAAAAGTCCGTCACGATGAACAACACTGCGAGGCTCTGAGCAACTAATAATGTCATTGGCATCAACAACATCCAATATTTCTTTCCCTAAAGACATTATAAAGACAATTATATAGAAGCTGCCATGCGGACAGATGGATATGCTAAGACGTATTCGCCTGCTGTAAATTAACGAACCAGAGCCTTAAAGTCATCGAACTGCCCAGTGAATCCGCCCGTTACGCCCTTATGTATAACAGCAACTGCATCATGAGAGTGGAGCGACTCTAAATGCGAGCAAACAACCTGAAAATCAACAATTTTTGGTTCTTTGACAAGCTCTTCATAGAGTAAACGTGCAGCATCTTCGACAAATTTAGTGAAAGCACCGTTAAGTTCTGCAAAAGCTTGCTCATCCTCACGCTTAACCATCACTTGCGTTTCTGTTTTAAGTGCCACTATACAAATCTGCTGCATTTCTTCGATACTGATGTGCTCGCCATCTGCTACTTCTACGCTTACGCGTGCGGTACTTCGCTGTGAATGAGGAATGCCGTAAGTGTTGCGACTTACCCTAGCATGCTCTGATAACTCTGAAGAACATGGACAAGCAGATGAATAAATAAAATCAAAGTGTATATACTTATGAAACTTGTTCAGTTCATCGACTTTTCCCTCGAAAGCACATCTGTAATACTGCCAACCATTCAGCTCGCTACGCAGGCTTGATTTCAGAATCGGATATTCAAACTCTAATTTAAGTTGCGCCTGATGTGCACGAATCGATTTTTTGTAAGCTAAGAGAATAGAATGCAATAGGTCAGGGGTAAATATTCGGTCTTTAAAGTCGTAAAATACACGCATTATTCGAGACATATTAATCCCTTTCTGATCGGCCTCTAGCGATACGGTACCTGTAACTGAAGTCTCTAAAGTGTGCGTATCAGAACTAGGCGTAATGTATCGAAGCGGTAGACGGAAGTTTGAAATGCCTACCTTAATAATGGGAACATTCGCTCCAAAGATATCTCGCGCATCTGCATTTTGCATATCCGGCAAGCTTTCACGATAGGCTTCAGTTACAACAAAATCGTCGTCATAATCTTTGGTTGGCATAGATAACATATCGAGCTCATCAGCTTTTAGCTTCGCATCTGCAGCATGTGCACCACTGTCCTGCTCGTTTTTCATTAAAAAAATTAATAATAATTATGGAATATATATGGCTAAAAATAAAAACAACTGCAAGCACCTGCTACAAATAATAATGCGTTGGAAGAAAATCATATTTAATATGTTTGCAAGCGTCTAAAATTGCTTTGCGGCAAGTCGCTTATCAACTCAGTATGACTATTTATGTTAGCAGATTTTAAAATTTTAGGCTCCAGTAGCAGTGGTAACTGTGCCTTTTTGCAAACTGGCCAAACTCTAATACTAATTGATGCTGGCTTCTCGGCAAAACGAATTGCAGCAATGCTAGAAGTTCATAGCAAAAAAATTGAAAGAATAGATGCTGTTTTCTTAACCCATGAGCATAGCGACCACTCTCGAGGCATCCGCGGATTGTCCCGCTTTGCTGAGCTACCTATATTTGCTAACCGTGACACCGCTTATGCAGTTCAATCCAAACTAACAAAACGACCGAATTGGCACATCTTCGAAACAGGTAAGGCATTTAGTTTTCGAGATATTGAGATCCGCTCATTTTCATTACCTCACGATGCGTACGATCCAGTAGGTTACACCTTTCGGTGGGGTGAGGAAGATGACTTGCTCGATCCAAGACAAAGCTTGGCTTGGGTAACTGACCTAGGGTACATTCCATCGCATGTGCAGGAACACATACGCGAAGTAGAGACTCTTGTGATCGAGGCAAATTACGATGAAGCTCTATTGGAAAAAGACACGAGACGCCCCTGGGCAACTAAGCAGCGTATCCGTGGTCGTCATGGTCACCTCTCCAACGATGCTGTCTTAAAAGTAATCAACAGCCTTAATGGACGCTCTGCGTTACGCGAAGTTTACTTAGCCCATCTAAGTCCAGATTGTAATACCGTAGATAGGGTCAAACGAACGTTCTTATCGCTTCATGATGCAGATAATTTAACTATTAATATTATCGACCCAGCATCCAGCATGTGACGTTTTGTAAAACTAAAAATAAATAACTTATGAATGTAGGATACCGCAAAACGAAAATAATTTTCACAGTCGGGCCAGCGACAATGGAAGAAGACATGCTCGCGAGTCTCATTGAAAAGGGCGTCGATATTTGTCGTATTAATATGGCACATGCGGATCATAAATGGACGCGCGAAATCATTCGACGAGTACACCGTGCAAGTAAGAAAGCTGGCCGCCAAATCGCTATTTTAATGGATGTAAAAGGACCAGAAATTCGCACAGGTGATGTCCCCGAGACCTTTACTCTTTCAGCGGGGGAGACTCTCGACTTTACTTACGGTGTTGGAATGGGCAGCACGGGCAATGATGGCGTACGCAGGATTGATGTAAACTACCCTGGCCTTATGAAAGATATCCATGTAGGAGATACCATATTGGTAGACAGCGGCTTGATTCGCCTAAAGGTTTTGGAGATTGAAAAAGCGAGAGTGCGAACTGAGGTTATAATTCCTGGCCCAATAGGCAATAGGCGCCACATCAATCTACCTGGCGTGCGTGTCAATCTACCTGCTCTTACTAAAAAAGATCAAGCGGATGTTGTTGTAGGCATCGAAGAAAAAATTGACTTTTTTGCACTCTCTTTTGTAAGGGAGCCAGAAGACCTTTATATATTTCACGAGTTTCTTGAAGAGCGTGGGTGCAACGCAAAAATCATTGCTAAAATTGAAGATCAGCAAGCCATTAATAATTTAGAAGGAATTATAAAAGCATCCGATGGATTGATGGTTGCAAGAGGAGATCTTGGCATTGAATGCCCCTTCGAAGATTTGCCCTTAATTCAGAGCCGCGCGGTTCGTATGTGCATACAAAACACGAAGCCTGTTATTGTTGCTACACATATGTTAGAATCTATGATTGAATCACCGATTCCAACGCGGGCAGAAGTCACTGACATTGCAAATGCTATCCGAGAGCAAGCAGACTGTGTCATGCTTTCGGGGGAAACGACCATAGGGAAGTACCCAGTAGAATGCGTGGAGGCTATTAACCGTATTGCACACCGCGCCGAACGTGAACAAAAAGAGGTCTTACGACAAGATTTAGAGCTTCGATTACCTCGCTCAATGATGCTCCGCGCTGCGGCTCAGCTTGCAGCCGACATGCAGGCAACAGCTATCTTAGTTTTCACCCGTCGCGGAATTTTCTCACAAAAACTTTCCTCATTGCGCCCATTAGTTCCAATCTATGCCTTTACCGACAACCCTGTACTCTTTAAGCAGATGCTAATTATGCGCGGCATTGAACCATTCTATATGAAATTTGACCATGACCACGAAGCAACAATTCAGGATGCATTCACTCTACTTAAAAATCGCGACTGGACCAAAACTGGCGATCCTATAGTCGTCGTCACTAAACTTTACGCAGGTGAAAAGCTGATCGACAGCACGCAAATTCGCACAATAGAATAATGTATTTCGAATAGTATGAATAAACTTAAAGCCCTTCTCCTACCAATTGCCATTGTTTTTGGTGCAATCGCAATCTTTGAAACTGGCGCGCGCTATGGCGCCACCAACATGCGCGCCTATGCAATATCTCAGCAATTGCATAGCCTTACGCAAATTCGCATCTCAATTCAGAACGAAAAAAATGAAAATACACAGGTGCCTGTTGTGCCAATTGATCAAATAGATAATCTAATTGCTAGCGGATCTATGCTTCGTGAGATTTGGCACCTGTCTACTAATGCAAAAGAGACACTTAACAATACTTTGGCATTTGTTCTCCAAGCGCGCGGATGTGAAAATGTTATAAATCGATTAAAGCAAGCCAGAGAGAGTGAAGGCACTAATGACGATGACCAAAAGCAGTTTGATGCGATTATTGCAGCGATTCAATTAGCTCAAATTGAATTAATTGATAAAGCAATAAACATAAAAGAAACTGTAGACGATGTAAGTGAAAATGATTCTTTTAAAGAATCTGCTCAGTAACTTGAATCGCTTGAAAACTCAGACTTACGCTCGTGCGGAAGATTTTAGTGCCTGTAGCCAAATAACTCCAACTACGCTAGCCCAAGCACAAGCTAAAAGTGGGGTCAGTAAATTTGTTGCTCCCAAGTAAATACCAGCGGATACTAAAAAAAAGCCTACCGCTACGATCCATGCAGGTGCGCGATTCTGTGCAATGCGCGCGATTGGATAAAGTGCTCCTGCAAGTAATGCGGCAGTGGTTGATTCAATTATTTGAGGTCGCTGCCAGTAGTAGTTAAAGCTGACCAAGAAGAGCAGGGAACACAATATTCCAAATGTATAATAGGTTATTAAGAACTGAATGCGCCGAATAGCAATACCCTCATTAGGTACAACAAACTCTCCATGTACGATCCTTGCATGCCACCAGCGACCAAATAATAGTAGACTAATTAACAAAGAAATATGCCACAAATTAGCATTTTCGTGAGAAGAGGTGAAAAAGAAAAAAAACTTCCTTACACTATACAATAGTAAGCCCAGCGTGATTAAAAGATCGTAGTGAATGAAGCGCGCCTGCAAAGAACGCCATACAGGCACAAAGAAATAACTTCCGCCGACAAAAATACTAATCAAACTAAAACATAATTCTAATAGATGAAATAGTCCTTGGTACTTTATATCGATTGAAGTGAATATTTGCGCAAAAGAAAGAAATACCCCATTAAAGGCAAAAAGCATGCATAAAACCCATTGCCATGTAAGCGCTGTCCAACGAATATTCATACTTTTGCTTATTGGAGATGCAAGGTACCCGAATGACCGAAGTTCTTCTAAAAATTCCAGTAAATTAAGGACTTTTGGCTCCCAGCGCACCCACAAGCTATTCTCCTCTAAACTAACTTTTGCTCGTACCGCGCCAGATCTACGCATAAATAAATGCTCCACAAGCCAGCTACAACCTAGGCAAGTTAACCCACTTAATTGCACTCGTAGCTCTCTCGGACTTTTACTGGCTTCGCTCTCGTTTTGCAGCACATTCACCCAAGCAAAATCTGATTGATGCTTACTAGAGTTATCAATTGCAACCGGTTTACCTGGGCCATTTTGTAAGTCATAAAACGTTTCTAAGCCCTTACTATGAATTAGTTCGTAAACTTGTTCGCAACCTACGCAGCAAAAACTATTATCGCTTGCAGCCCTTGAAAAGCTAACCCCGCAATGTTTGCAATTCAGTTTAATTGACCTTCTCGTGGCAATAAGCATTGCGTTGCTTTTATAAAATTTAGCTTAAATTAAATCAAAGCGCTCTATGCCTTTGCGCACATCCGTAAGAAAAGCTGCTGCGCCAACACCATTTACCCAACGATGATCAAAGGTGAGTACAAGTGAAACTACTTCCATTGTACTACTATCTGCAGAACTAGAATCTGGTAATGTGTATGGAGCTCCAATAAACAAAGTAGCTACCGCTGGAGGAACCACTACCGGAATTGCTGAGCGAACATTATAAGTTCCCATACTAGAGATAGTTAATGCGACTTTGCTCTTAGAATCCACTTCACCTTTGCGGGCGCGCTTTAAAGCCTTATTTATTGATTCACCAAATTTATCCCACTGAAGAGTGTTTGCTTCTTGAACCACGGCGGTCTCTAGAACATCTCCTGGCAATGCTACAGCAACTCCTAGATCGACTCTTTCTGGGTCGTGAATTAACTTTCCCGCGCGCACATATGAAGCAAAGCGTTCATGCTTTTGCATCGCCTTAAGCACTTCCCATGCAGCCATAGTCAAAGTTGATACAGTTCCCTCGCCTAATTCTTTACTACGCAAGCGCGCATCACGAACTGCTTCCCAACGGCAAGTCATATCTATTGTAGCTGGGATAATCGCTTGAAGCTGATGTATTGCCTCCGTTGAAAGTCCTACAGGATTTTTTAAAGTCGTAGAAACCTCTTTATCAGACGTCACCTCGGGCATAGATTCAGGAGAGGAAGTGCTAGTGATGTTTAAAACAAGAAGTTCCTGACCCACTTTTACTTCTTCGTCTTCAGTAATTTTCCATTCCTTCAAAATGCCATCTACATCACTTTCAATTGGAAAAACTGCTTTATCTGTCTCCACTTCACAAAGCGCATCATCCGCTTTTATACTATCACCTTTGTGTTTAAGAATAGATACAACACGTGCAACACGTATCCCTTCACCCAGGATGGGCACTGTGATTACTTTTTCGCTTTCCTGCATTTTTAGTGGCTTTATAAGATGCGACTGCTCAGAATTACGTGTACAGGTATTTAAATGTACTGCTTTATCCTGCAACTCAAGTGAAGTCTTTAAAGTAGTGGCTAGCAAGTGTTCGATAGCAGCTAAAATACGTGGCTTATCAGGCAATACTGCATACTCATACACTGGATTAAATCCTACATGTACATCCTTCTTTGAAACAATTACGGGGGGGCTTCTAAGTGTAGCTAATAGACTTTGCTCACCGCACAATTCAGCTACAATCATCTGTCCTATGCTAGCAGAAATATTATCTTCTTGAACAACTAATAGCCGGCCAGTCTTTTTTACTGAAGCAGATATTGTCACTCTATCCCAAGGAGCTATGGAGCGTAAATCGATGCACTCGATGGATAGTTTTGTATCCATCGAAGTGATGGCCTCTTCGACTAATTCCACGCAGTTACCCCACGTGACTAAAGTGAGTAAATCACCCTCACGGACAAGTCGAGCTTGACCTAGCGGTACTGCCTCAACAGGTGCTAAGGTCGATTGCTCGGCCCACATCAAGTGCTTAGGCAATAAGATGATAGTTGGATCTACGCCTTGCATTGCTGTCCAAAAAAGTCCTGCAACATCATTGGGTGTCGACGGGACAACGACACAAATGCCAGGAATCCGCGCGAAAGAAGCCTCGCCAGCTTGACTATGCCATAAAGCGCCTCCGGGCAGATATCCCCCACAAGGGGCATAAATAACTAAGGGGCACTGCCATTGTCCAAAGCTTCGCCACCGCAGAGTCGCCATATTCGAAACTAGTTGATTCCAACCAGGGTAAATAAAGTCAACAAACTGAATTTCAAAGCAGGGTCGCTTTCCATAAGAGGCAAGCCCAACAGCAACTCCCATGATTGTAGACTCGGCTAGTGGTGCATTAACTGCTCGGGTAGCATCCTTTGTGGACAAACCCTTCGTTAAATTAAAGACTCCACCTTTAGGATCCTCTATATCCTCACCAAAGAAAACAACATCAGGCATTGTATCCATCGCGCTGTGAAACGTTCGATTAACCGCATCCAGCATTCGGCAAGAAGGCTCTAACTTAAAAGGTGGAGGTGACGTGTTATCTGCTTCACCGAATAGATGTAACATGCTTTCATTAGCTAGTGGATCGTCAGCATTACTGGCCTCGCGATAAGCCTCACGAACTGCCTCTCGTGTAGATGACTCTAGTTGGCTAGCCTCGTCATTAGTTAAAACACCAGCTTCAATCAATCGCTGCTGATAAAGGAGCACTGGGTCGCGTTCCTGCATCGCCTCAAGCTCATCTGAAGGGCGGTACATACGCTGGTCATCCGCGCTCGAATGACTAGAAAAGCGCTCTACGTCACACCAAATAAATGCTGGCCCTTTGCCCGTGCGAGCCTGCTCAACGCCCGCACGACCTGCCATGGCAACCGCCTCTACATCACTGCCATCAACACGTAGCCATTCGCTCTCATTTAAAACTCCGAGAGCTAGTGGATTAGTTTGTTCTGTTAGCGTACTTATTGCAATACCATTGTCCTCAACAATAAAAACTATCGGCAGCTTACGCTCCTTTGCAAAGCAAACGGACTCAAAGAAATCTCCTTGCCGAGCCGATGCTTCTCCAAGAGACGCATATACAACGTTCGGCTTTTCATCCAGTTGCATAGCCCATGCAGCACCGCAAGCAGGCAAAAGGTGGACTCCAACTGGCGAAGGATGACTCCAGATATTTAAAGCCCTGTCGCTAAAATGCCCCGTTAATTGGCGCCCTCCACTGGAAGCATTTCGCTTCGCGTAGAAGGCCAATGCGAGATCATAGTCACTAATTCCTCGTTGCACGCAAAAAGCACGATCGCGGTAATATGGAAAAACATAATCATCGGGCACGAGTTCTAGTGCAACTGCGGCAAGTGCCTCATGGCCCATCCCAGAAATATGAAACCATCCTTTGCCCTGACGAATGAGGCTTTGTTCGCGTAAATCTCCAAGTCGGCTGCGCCACAAGGAGCGGAGCAGTTCTATTTGCTTCTCCTTGGCAATTTGAAAAATCGCAGTTGAATCTTTGTCTGGCATTGTAAAAAAGTAACTGTACAATCTTTATCTGTCTTAGATGTGCATAACTAGGCAACCAAGGAAGGACGAGTGCCTTATAAAAATTATCAAAACACAGCAGGCACTAAAAAAATAAAGCTTCGGCAAGCGCTTGCTCTGCAGTTAGGGATTGAATCTGTGTCGGCACGTGCTCTACCTGTTGTCCAAGATTAGAATCAATGACTCCACGTGCATTATCGGCGAGTAATTGCCATTTAAAAAAGCGCGCATCGTTATATTCAAATTCTAAGCTTAATAAACAGCCAGATTGGCTGTCTGGCCTAGTAATCAAGTCAGTTTTGATAGCGCTCTCATCACCCAGTAGTCGCACATAATCACTAAAACAATCTTGCGCCCACTGCATAAGCCGAAAGCCTTCACCCCACATTTTAGTACTGTAGACGACACGAATCGACTCTAGCCCTGTCGATAATTGCTCCGCAGAATAGCCGCTCAAAAACTGGCCAATCGATTGCCGAATAGGGAGAAGGCGAGCTTTCGCCAGATCGTAAACTCGATCTGGCTCCGGCCAATTAAGAGACTCTAAAGCCTCTAAGCCTAGACTGCTATCGTAGACACAGCGTCGGACGCCTTTTAGTAATGTATGAAAGTAGGTCTGCATTCGATGCACTGGCACTTCGCTAAACCAATGGTATGTTGGTAAATCCGCCTCCAGCCAAACCGAAACTTGATTGGACAAATAACCGAAATCCTCTGGTTCGTAGCGTAGCAAAAGTGCTTCGCAACAACACATCTCACGATGTGAGTCGCCAATATAACACTGACTGAAAAGTTTAGCACTCATAGAGCCACCATCCTTAGCGTAACCTGGACACAAAACGATAATGCGACTTGGATAGCGCTGGGCAAAACGAATTAATGAATCGAACCGCTCCTTTGCATCGTCTGGCTCTACGCTAGTTCCGAAGTGAAGCACTACATTCATCTGTGAAGCACGAAAATCTGTCGGAACATCGGTGGCAACCGTCTCCCACATGGCAGCTAAGTGGTCGGTAACCTCGCGTACCGGCAATTCTATGCCTGGCAATATATCGATTAATTCAGGTGTTTTCAATGTTTAAGCCTCTGGTAT
>JAYYDJ010000100.1:0-9087 GCA_036160955.1 Verrucomicrobiota bacterium
TTGATCCAAGGTATTTAGCTAGAGGTGGAACGCGCCAAACTAATTCAGCAACGAAGGGCGGCACTGAATTCCAATGTATCTGGATTTGAGCAATTTGTTGTTCGATGTCCTCACATAGGTCTAGCAGGGTGTAGTGGGTGCTGCTACTTATGGTCTGATTTGCTCTCAGCGCATTAATCCGTGAACTTAATTCTTTTAGTGGTCTTAAAAAGCTTCTTGGTGCACCCGATACACTTAATTCTTCGTATGCGAATAGTAGTTCTGTAGCAGATAGTTCTATACTTAGTGCCTCAGCCGCGCGCTGCGGCAAATTATGCGCTTCATCGACTATCAATAGGGTTTGTGATGGATCAAAACCGATGGTATCAGAGAATACGCCTCTAGATTGCGGAGAAAAAACGTAGTTCGTGTCTCCGATCCATATATCTGCATATGGGAGGCAAGACTTTGTCAAAGCGTAGGGGCATAGCCCATTTTTTGCACCGATATCTTTAGCATCCTCAAGCTCAAAAGTTCCCTTTTTGAAGAGTTTACCTGGATGAATATCTGTATCATGCCTTATTTGTGTGCTTGTGCGCTCACATTGCTTATCTATAGAGCATGTATGCGTAGGCGTGTCTATGCTGTGTTCTTTTCGATTACGCATTTGCAAGTAGCGTATGGCTTCTGCTGACATGGCACGTAATTTTTTGATCGTTTCTAATTGCCCAGTTGATTTACTACTTAAATAAATGCAGCGGCTATATACACCAAATTGCATATGACGAAGTGCGTGTTCTAGAACAATTCCAGTTTTTCCAAATCCTGTGGGTGCTTCCAGTAGCACTGTTTTTGCCTGTAAGGCAGACTTTTTTAAAATTTTTTGTAACTGCGCCTGACCACCACGTAGTTTCTTATACGCTGGTTTAATTTGGCATTCTTTAATAGCATTCAGTGAATTTCGACGCTCCTCCAAAAAAGGAATCATAGCGTTCAATTGACGTTCAAACATATCTTCTTTAGGCGAATCAATCTGTACTGTTTGCACTGTGCCCGTATCGATATCAATAAGCATTAATGAAGCACTTAAAACATTCCTGGTGTATTTTTTCTGTGTACTTGCCAGCCGTAAATAGATAGCAATTTGCGCGAAGTAATCGGGATAGAATTTAACTAAATCTTCTTCGGTTGATGGTAAGGTATGACGAATCGTTTTTATCTCTCTAATTAAATAGCCATTAGTGGTAGGAATTAATTGGTCCATACGGCCTTTAATCTTGAAAAGCCAATCTGAGTGCCGCCACTGTGCGCTGAGAGGAATTTCGAAACGAGCATTGGGATGAGCATTTCTAGTTCGCTGCTCCATTGTCTGGTGCCAATCGCGCCCAATAGCTGCACGCCAATGACCGCTGCTGAAACGATCTGTAATTAAATTATTTCTAAAACTGGCTAACTCACCCACATTTAGTTGTACACTACGCTCAACAGGATCAATTTGCATTTTATTTGGTTATTTTTGCTATCCTTTTATGTGAGTATGAAACTGATAATTATTGTTTTCATCGCTTTTCATATAAGGTATGTTATTGTATTTTTCAGCAACCTATAAGTAGCATTAGTATGAGAATTTTAATAACAGGAGGGGCAGGTTTTTTAGGCAGTCACTTGTCAGATCGTTTATTGGCGCAAGGTCACGAAATAGTTTGCATGGATAACTTTTTCACCGGCAATAAGCGTAATATTCGTCATATTTTAGAACATCCTGATTTTGAGCTCATGCGCCATGATGTAATTGATCCATTTAAGATAGAAGTTGACCAGATCTATAATTTAGCCTGTCCAGCATCACCGATACATTACCAGATCAATGCAATAAAGACCATTAAGACCTCCGTGATGGGCGCAATTAATTGCCTCGGATTAGCAAAGCGCACCAATGCACGTGTTTTTCAGGCATCTACTTCCGAGTGCTATGGAGATCCTTCTGTTCATCCGCAACCAGAGGAATACTGGGGAAACGTTAACCCTATTGGTATAAGATCTTGTTATGATGAGGGAAAGCGATGTGCAGAAACTTTATTTATGGATTATCATCGGCAGAATGATGTCGATATACGAATTGCTAGAATTTTTAATACTTATGGCCCTCGAATGTGTCCTGATGATGGTCGGGTAGTCTCTAATTTTATCGTGCAAGCTCTGCGTGGCGATGCAATTACTGTCTATGGAGAGGGACAGCAAACACGCTCATTTTGTTACTGTGATGATTTAATCAGTGGATTTATAAAACTAATGAATCAGGAAGAGATAATGGGTCCTGTTAATATGGGTAATCCTAAGGAATTTACCATTTTGGATCTTGCTAAAAAAGTCATTTCTCAAACGGGAAGCTCTTCAAAAATTATACATAGGCCTTTGCCACAAGATGATCCGAAGCAGCGTCAACCGGACATACAACTAGCGCGTGAAAAGTTAAATTGGGAACCGACCCTAAATCTAGAAGAGGGGCTAAAACCCACAATTGAGTACTTTGAACAGATGCTCTTGGAGTCTCAATAGTTGATTCTCTGTTTTCTGAGACGTTGATTATTGCGAGCGCATTCAAATAATATGATTGCGGTGGCAATTAGTCCCATTCCTACAATTGCCACAATTTTAGGTGTTGATAGTGCTAATATCCAATAGCCGATAAAAGGAGCTAAAGTCCCGCGTAGTCCTGTAAGAGCCATGTGAATACTCATATATGCAGAAGCGGATTCTCGAGGCGCTATTTTAGTCACCCAGAGTCCCCAGAAGATCTTCCCTCCACCCATTGCTACGCCTTGGAATGCCATGGCTACTCCAAGTACGACAATATTTTTACTAAAGAAAAATAATCCTACACTTAGCAAAAAGAATATATTTAGCAGGTTACGTGTGGTTACGAAGTGAAGTTTATCGAAAAAGTGCCCCCAGATGTGCGTACTTAATAGGCGAGCTATCGCAGGGATCATGATCATTAAGACTGCTATTGTTTTGTTACTAGCATGAATATCGAATTGGCTGGATGCGAGGTATTCGACACGGATGGGAAGGGTAATTAAATTACCCATTCCTAAGAGCATCCAACTTCCTAGCAAATAGCCGAATAGCTTATCTGTCCATATAAGTCTGAGATTGCTCCATGGATTACCTGTGTTTTCTTTCGATAGTGATGGACATGGTATTGGCTTTAGTGCCCAGGCACATACAACAGCAGCAAAGAACATTATTACGAAAATATAACGAAAATACTGAATATTTTTATCAAGACATTCACCTCCAAGCCAAGCAAAGATGATCGTACTAAATGCGATTAACACTAGGGGTGTTGTAACGCGCTGTCCTCTTTCATTTTCGGAGTAGTTATTTGCATATACTTGAAGCATCAAAGGACCGTGCTGAACGGATGCCATCTGACTACCAATAATGCAGATGGTGAATGTTATTAAATCATATCCTATACTAGCCCCTGCAATGAGTAACGCAGTACACACAAAGATTAGAGCGCATGCTTTTGCGGGAGCCATGCCAATGCGCGTTATTATATAAAGCGTTAGTGGGGTAAGTAAAAATCCGATTGGTCCCGCACCAGCTATAAATGCTTTAATAGATTCTGGAGCATTGTAATATCGAATCGCAATTAGAAGAGGAAATGCCTGCCATCCGGCCTCAAGAATACCCATGAATGGCGCGCGAATTTTATCGCGCCTATAGGTAATATCAGCTGCTAAATCTTTAGCCATAAATTTCTTTTTTATGACAGATAGATAATGAAGAATTAGTACTCTAGAGCGTAGAAGTATTTTTCCTGCCCGCTGACATTTTAATATCAGACTTACTTACTCCATTCTAGCATACGTTTAATGGGTATATATGCCTGCTTGCGAATCTCTTCTTGCATAGATATCTGTGGGCTTAATTCATTTAAGCAATCTCGAAGTTTCTCAATTGTATTCATCTTCATAAAGCGGCATTCATTACAAGCGCAACTGTCTGTTGGCCCTGCAATGAATGTTTTATTCGGCACTTCGCGTTGCAGTCGATGGATCATACCTGGCTCAGTAACTACAATAAATTCTTTTGCAGCACTTTTCTGGCAAAAGCCAATCATCTTTTCTGTGCTGCAGACTTCATCTGCGTTATCACGCACAGTTTCTACGCATTCAGGATGGGCTACGACGACTGCTTGTGGAAACTGAATTTTGATCTTTTCAATTGCCTGCTGAGTAAAAAGCACATGAGCATAACATGAACCTGGCCATAACTTCATCGACCGACCTGTTTGTTTTGCGACCCATTGGCCTAAATTTTGGTCGGGTACAAAAAGTATCTCTTTGTCAGTTGGAACTTGTTCAATGATTCTTTTTGCATTACCACTTGTGCAAATTACATCACAGAGTGCTTTGACTGCCGCTGAACAATTAATATAAGCAACCACGTAAGTGTTAGGGTTCTTCTTTTTATATTCAGCGAGTTGCCCAGCTGGACATGAATCTGCCAGCGAGCATCCAGCTTCCATATCTGGCAAGACAACTGTTTTTGATGGATTTACAATTTTTGCTGTTTCTGCCATAAAATGAACCCCACAAAAAACAATAACCGCTTCATCTGCTGCCTCTGCTTTGTAAGCAAGTCCAAGTGAGTCTCCCACATAGTCCGCAATGCGTTGAATGGCATCGACTTGGTAATTGTGCGCTAATATAATCGCATTACGCTCTGACTTTAAGCGTAACACTTCTTGTTGAATAGGTGTTAGCGGTACGTCTTTCCCTACTTTAGGTTTATAGACGAGTGGTTCGTAGTTGAGTGTGTTTATACTCATGTTAGTGTAATTAATAAATTACTAAAATTCATGCCGCTAGCAAATGAAGTCAAGGCACGTTAGTTCTTATGCGTTTTTACTAAGAGATTGTGAAGGACTACTGCTATTATGGGTAGCTACAGATGCGCTTATTTCATGGAAGTAATTCGCGAGCTACCTGTACTACGTTTTCTATATTCATGCCTAACACATCCATTGCTTGATCTCCTGGGGCAGATAAACCGAAGCGATCAATGCAAACGGTTCTTCCTTCGAGACCTACATAACCTCCCCAACAGTTTGAAACACCAGCTTCAACAGCAACTCTTGCCCTACAATCAATCGGTATAATACTCTCTATGTAGTCAGTACTTTGTCGTTCGAATCGTTCGAAGCAGGGCATAGACACCACGCGCACTGTGTCACCAATTTGATCTGCAGCAGCGATTGCAAGTTGTAGTTCAGATCCAGTTGCTATAATAATTAACTTGAGCGAGCTTCTTTCGTGTTTTGCCACATAACCACCACGAAGAGTTCCTTCTCGGCGTGATGCCGCGCTTAAGTCTGAATTAGATGGCACCGCTTGACGTGTGAAAACAAGGGCAGTGGGTCCATCTCTACGAGATAAAGCGGCTGCATAGGCACCAGCTACTTCTTCTGCATCGGCGGGGCGTATAACATCTAGATTTGGAATTACGCGCAAGCCACTTACGGTCTCGACGGGTTGGTGGGTCGGCCCATCTTCTCCAACCCCTACAGAGTCATGGGTAAAAATATAAGTAACTGGTAGTTTCGCTAGCGCAGCTAGGCGAATAGCGGGCCTTAGGTAGTCCGCAAACACTAGAAAAGTAGCACTACTAGCACTAAAAATACCATCGTAAGCAATGCCATTACAGATTGCACCCATTGCATGTTCACGAATACCAAACCAGATGTTACGACCAGTATAATCCTGTGCTGAACAATCACCAGCATCTTTAATATAATTTTTAGTGGATCCGTACAAATCGGCAGATCCAGTTATTAATTGCGGAATCGCCCGGGCAACTGATTGCATTACCGTGCCTCCAGTTTCGCGTGTGGCAGCATTTGTATCCAAGGAGAATTCAGGAATTTTATTTAGTAAGTCTTTAGGAATATCTTGATCGATACCGGCTTTTAATTCTGCGGCTAGTATCGGGTTATCTTTTTGCCATGCCAAATAAGTTTCCTCCCATTTTTCGTAAATATTTTGAGCCGCATTTTGAAGATTTTTAAAATGCTCACGCACGTCAGGAGATATGTAAAATAGCTCCTTGGGTAATCCTAACCCTAGACGAGCTGTTTCTGCAAATTTGGCTCCACCCTCTCCATGGCCTCCAGCAGTACCTGCTACTTCAGGAATACCACGAGCGATTTCTGTCTTCGCTATTATTACCTTAGGTTTGCCATTATCGTTCGCTTTAGCGTGTGCAAGAGCCTCAGTGATTGCTTCAAAATCATGTCCATCAATAGTTACAGCCTCCCATCCTTGCGAGTTAAAGTAAGATGAAGCATCTTCGCTTTGAGTTCGTTCTGCCATGGCATCTAAAGTGACATCATTGGAATCATAAATTAGAATGAGGTTGTCTAGCTGTAAGTGCCCAGCAAAGGCAATTGATTCTTTTGCGACTCCTTCTTGCAGGCAACCATCGCCATGAATGGCAATGATATGATGATCAAAGATAATGTGCTCTTTAGTATTGAATTTGGCTGCAGCACGTTTGCCTGATAATGCGTAGCCAACTGCATTTCCAATGCCTTGTCCAAGTGGTCCAGTTGTCGCTTCTACTCCCACGGTATCTCCATACTCGGGGTGCCCTGGAGTTTCTGAACCTAGTACTCGGAATTTTTTAATTGCTTGTATCGGCAAGTCATAGCCAGAGATGTGTAACCAACTATATAAAAACATAGATCCATGGCCCCCAGATAAAATAAATCGGTCACGATTCAACCAGCTAGGCATATTTGGATTGTGGCGTAGGCCTTGATCTGCGTACAGAACAGCCCCTATTTCTGCGCAACCGAGAGGTAGGCCAAGATGGCCAGAGTTGCAGGAGTGGATTGCATCAATTGCTAGACCACGAGCTTGTGCGGCTGCATTACTAAGAAGTACTTTTTTTTGAGTCATAAATATTTTAGGCAGTTCTCGCTCAATTTTTTTAAGATTTTTATAAAATAGCTCCCTGTACAGTGAAGATCTTATTAGCAAGGAAAAGAATAATCTACTGTACTTAATGAATTTATTAATATGTTTTTCTATCTGGAATTCAGACTCGACTTGGACTTCATGCTAATTGTAGATACATACTATGTCAGATCTTGAATTGGAAGAGGGTTCAGTACTCAATCTTGATTTTACCAAGCTGCGTAAGGTTGCGAGTTGTGACGTAGATGTTCTTCTTGCGATCGCTCAAGACGCGAAAACTGGAGAGGTTTTAATAGTAGGCTATGCGAACCAATTAGCTCTAGATATCGCACGTGAATCTGGAATGGCGACTTTTTGGAGTACGAGTCGTAATGAATTGTGGATTAAGGGAAAGACGAGCGGTGATTATCTCGAGATTAAAGAGATTCGAGTTAACTGCGAGCAAAACTCAATTTTATATCGGGTCATTCCTGCTGGAAAGGGTGCGTGCCACACAAAAAATGAATTAGGGGTCGCACGTACTGGATGTTACTATCGTACTATTAATAAAGATGGCACTCTTGATTTCATCAGTCAATAAGTGGATTTACCAAGCCCCCAGTATTGTGTCACTAATTTTACGTGAAAGTCCGCGTGTTAGACGGGGCATAGATTGATATTCTGCAAGCGCATATTGATCAATAGTAGTATTTTGATAGGGGTTGTTAGTATGAGCAGTGGACAGCTGATCGACTATTCTATCCTTAATCAGATAACGGCCTGTTGAACGATTAAATAAACTAATCTCTGCAACGAGTCTTAAGTCAAAGCTTCTAGCAATTTCAGTATCTGTACTTTGCAGAGCTCTAGCAGTACGAGTGTAATCCTTGAGCTTTATATACAGCACTACATCAGCAAGTTCTATAGAGCTAACTAGTTTTACTCGTCCATCACGGATTAAGGTTTCTCGAACATTTGTAGTGATCAGTGCCTGAGATTGTGGTGCAAAGCTTTCGTTGCTTGCAGGGTTCACATATATTTTCTCGAATGGTAACAATGCACCACTTCCTAAGTGGTATGTGGTACATCCGGTTAAAACACTAATTACTGTTAATGCTAAATATCCAAAAAATGTAGTGCGTGTTAAAGACACAATTATCTATTAATTGGCAAATAAGAGTTTGCGTAGTAGGCGAGCGCCTTTTGCAGGACTTATACCTTTTTCAATCCTATCAATTCGAAGTGTCGCTTCCGCAGCTGCATCTGATTGTGGTGCAATGGTAATGGCTTCGTTATAAAAAACAAGTGCAGCAGTGTTATTATTACGATAGCGATAATAAAAGTCTCCCAAATGCAAGCGACTTAACGCTAGAGAATTTTCCATTTCTGTTAGACGAGCTTCAACTACACCAATGTTATCACTTTGTGGAAATAATGCGATAAAGTCTTCGTAGTAACTTATGGATTTGCGAGTGGCTCCTTGGTCGTGTTCATAGCTTTCAACCAAATCTGCAAAGGTTTCCGCTAAGTTAAAATATGCATCTGGTGCTAATGTGCTTTGTGGGTAAAAATTTATTAATCGATCTAATGCATCAATCGATATATCTGTTTGATTTTGCTTTTGAGCGACTAATGCAATGTTCATGAGAGCCAGTGGAGCATAATCTCCGTATGGTGCATTGCGCAAAATACGCTCAAACTGTAGGATGGACTCAGCTTCCTGTTTGAAGGTAGGAATAATTCCAAAAAGCCGACTGCGTGCTCCTTCCATAATCACAGTTGCACACTCAAATTGTGCGGCAATAACTTGATCGAATTTTGGGTATTCAGGGTGCTCTTCAATGATGATTTGCATGAGATCAAATGCCTTGATCCATTGTCCATTTGCCATCTTTATTTTTCCTCTTAGGTAGAGAGACTCACCTGCTGCAATGGTGGTTGGATATTTTTTAATTACCTTCTTAAAAATACGTTCTGCACTTCGACGACTCCCATTTTCAAGCTTCGTTTTACCCTGTTCTATTAAAGCGATTGCTTCGCCTTCATCCTCTTCAGTTGCTGCATTAAACGCCTTTAGCTTTGCAAGCTCATTATCTTTGAACCAATCACTGGGCTTAAGTGAAAGCGCTGCTTGTAAACT
>JAYYDJ010000101.1:0-27416 GCA_036160955.1 Verrucomicrobiota bacterium
TTATTAAGGTTAGTAATAAGAAGATTAGTAAAAAAAGATCATTACCAGCCTCTAAGTCAGGTAAGTAGTACGCACCTAAAGAGATCACGGATCCACCTATAAGACCAATGGACTTAATTGGGCGTAAGCCCATTTTCTCAAAGAGTTGGTATAACTCTAGCTGTGTGAAAAAAGAGATTAGAGTTATGAGAAAAATACCTGCATGAACTCCAAAAACTAGAAGTGAGATACCAGTGATTGCCCATAAGGCGATGAAGCTAAAAATACGCTGACGCATAATCTTTTAAATAAAGGTTCTTATCGTTTATGTATTGTGAAATTGGCTAGTAGTTTTTCCGTAGCGACGGTCGCGCTCGACGTAGTCTTCGATCGCTATTTTAAATTCAGCTTCACCAAAGTCTGGCCAGAGAACCGACGTGATATGTATTTCCGCGTAAGCGGATTGTAATAGTAAGAAATTACTTAGACGCGACTCTCCCGATGTACGAATGATTAAATCTGGATCAGGCATATTTCCCGTATTAAGATATGACCGTAAGTCATTGTAGTCAAAATCATCTATGTTTAATTCTCCGCTTTTAGAAGCATTTGTTACTGCTCTTAACGCATCAATAATTTCTGTACGTGAACCGTAGTTGATAGCTAATCCGAGTGTATGTTTTGAAAAATGAGCTGTCGCTTTTTCAGTTTTTTTTAGCCGCTTTTGTATATGCGCTGGTAATTCTTCGTAGCGTCCTATCACACGCAAACGAATTTCTCTATTTATGAGTTCTTTTAGATTATCAGCTAGGAATTTGTCGAGTAATTCCATCAGTGCATCAACCTCATCTTTAGGGCGATTCCAGTTTTCAACACTGAACGCATAAAGTGTAATAAAAGGGATGCTGAGTTCCTGTGCTATCTTTAATGTTCGCTTAACCGCTTCAGCTCCTTGGCGATGGCCCTCAATTCGAGGTAGATTGTGCGCTTGAGCCCATCTTCCATTACCATCCATTATAATTGCAACATGCTTAGGAGCTTTGGTTTTATAAACTTGGTGTGTAGGTGACTTCATTAAATCGATCGATCATTGTTAAGACGATTCTATAATTCTAATCATCTATAAACTCATTATTCTATACAGGGTGCAAGGATAGAGCTTTGTTTGAAATATTCTTAAATAGCTTGTAAAATAGACTATTCTATAGCTTAGATTTGGTAGTCCGTACTTCCATCAGCTTCGTGTAAGCCGCACTCTCGCTTGAGACCTCCAAATCTAGTATCTTCAGGATTCATTCCATCTTTTAATTTACTTGTGCTATGCCAGTCGCCCACGGACACATAGCCCTCGTCCCACAAAGGATGGTAGGGTAGAGCATTTTTCGAGAGGTAATTATATATTTCACGATCACTCCAATCGACAATAGGGTAAATTTTATAGGTTTTGTGTTGTTTTTCAGATACTTTAAGTCCACTACGGCTGGAAGATTGACTTTGGCGAAGACCAGATAGCCATGCACGGGCACCAAGTTCTTGAATCGCACGATTCATGGGTTCTATTTTATTAATCTTGTTATATTGTTCGAGGCCTTTTAGGCCTGCTTCCCATAACTTTCCGTGAATAGCCTCCTGTTGTGCAGCGGTTTGCAGTGGTCTATAGGTTTTTAAATTTAACTCTAAGCGCTCAGTTAGTAGTTGCGCAAAGCGATAAGTTTCTGGAAAGAGATAGCCGGTATCAATAAAAACTACTGGAATATTAGGAATCTGACTCGAGACTAAATGTAGCATAACTGCGCTCTGTATGCCGAAGCTTGTACTAAGCACTAACTTTTCTCCAAAAGCTTGGTAGGCACAATTGACCCGATCGACTGCTGAAGCCGAATCTAAATTGCCTAATTTGGCTAGCGCAGTGCTAGATGTAACATTTGAAAGCATGCACTTTATCTTTGGTTTTTGACCTAAAAAGTCAAGAAATCTACTTAATTTGATTTTTGAGACCTCCTAAGAAGCCGGCAGTTCAATAATCTGCCACTCTAGCCCTCTTTTATTGAGTTCTTCCATGAACGGTTTTGGATCATTTTGCTCCATATTCCATACACCAGGTCGCTTCCACAAGCCACGTAAAATCATTTGTGCGCCAATCATAGCTGGCACTCCAGTGGTATAGCTAATTGCTTGACTCGAGACTTCCTCATAGCAGGTCTGATGATCACAACTGTTGTAAATAAAAATACGTTTTTTTACACCATTTTTAGTTCCTTCTATATCGCATCCTATGCAGGTTTCTCCTTTGGTCCTCGCTCCAAGGCTAGCTGGGTCTGGCAGTACCGCTTTGAGGAATTCAATCGGTTGAATTTGTTGTCCTTTGTAATCGACTGCATCGATAGAAGTCATGCCAATATCTTTAAGCACATTTAAGTATTTTAGATAGTTCTCCGAAAATGTCATCCAGAAACGGATTCTTTTTAAACCTTTTATATTTTTACTTAGAGACTCGAGCTCTTCGTGATAGAGTAAGTAAGCATCCATCTTGCCAAGGACAGGAAAATCATAGACTCGATGTAGGCTCATTGGTTCTACTTCTTTCCATATTCCAGAATCCCAGTAACGTCCTTTTTGAGTAATTTCACGAATGTTAATTTCTGGATTGAAATTTGTCGCAAAGGGATATCCATGATCTCCAGCATTAGCGTCGAGAATATCAATAGTTTCGATTGTATCAAAAAGATATTTTTGTGCGTATGCGCAAAAAACATTTGTTACTCCCGGATCAAATCCTGATCCCAATAGTGCTGTGATCCCTGCTTTTTTGAAACGCTCTTGGTAGGCCCATTGCCATTTGTATTCAAACTTGGCTTCATTTAAAGGCTCGTAGTTAGCAGTATCTAAATAATCCACTTTAGCAGCCAAGCATGCGTCCATTAGAGCAAGATCTTGATATGGAAGTGCCACATTAATCAGCAGCGCTGGTCGCTCAATTTTTAGAAAACTAGTGGTCGCTTCTACAACGTCTGCATTAAGTTCTGCGATTTTTATTTTAAGTCCTTGTTTCTTTACTATGTCTGTTGCAATAGCTTCGCACTTAGATAAAGTTCTTGAAGCAAGTATTATTTCTGAAAATATTTCTGGTAGCTTGGCGCATTTATGTGCGGTAACGTTGCCGACACCGCCTGCGCCGACGATGACTATTTTGGACATAATTAATTATAAGTCTTAGCGATGTTACGGTATCAAGAATTATTGTTATAACTATATAATCTTAGGTCTATATAAGGAGCCCTTAAAGAACTAAAAATTATTGTACAAATTTAGTGAGCGTCCTTAGTTTGACAGCTATTTTTTTTAGTTTATTTTTTTAATATGACTTTAAATAGTGAATTAATCTTAACTCGTGATACGACTGCTACAATTATTCCTGCTGGCGAAGAGCGGGTTCTCAAAGCTGGTACGAGCGCAGTCATTTCTCAAGCTCTTGGAGGAACAGTAACGATCCGTACTGATTGCGGCTTATTTCGTTTAGCTGCTGAAGACTGGGATGCTTTAGGAGAATCTGCAGTCAATTCCCTAAACGCTGATGTCAAAACTAATAAAGCATCAACAGATAGTTCTGCACCTTTTAGTGAGGCATCTGTTTGGGATGCGATGAAGCAGTGTTATGATCCTGAAATACCTGTAAACATTGTAGACTTGGGGCTGATATATGATCTGCTTCTTTCTAGTCCAAATGCCGAAGGTAAATACAAGGCCAATATAAAAATGACTTTGACCGCCCAAGGATGTGGCATGGGGCCGGTAATCGCTGAAGATGCTCGTCAGCGCATAGAAGCTTTAGAGTCTATTGAATCAGCACAGGTAGATATTATATGGGATCCTCCGTGGACTCCTCATATGATTTCGGCGGAAGGTCGCTTGAAGCTTGGTCTCGATTAATTGAATCGAGACTTTTGCCATTATACCTTCCTTCGCGCAATTCACCATAGAAGCTACCTACCTTTACCTGACTTTCAATTCTTAATGGAATAGAAGGGGAGTGATTGCTAAACCATATTTCAATACTAGAATCTGGGCTTTTTTCAAAAACACCCCTCAGGTTTTTAGTGGATATCTCTACGCAGTGAGCATCGAAAGTACCAGATTTTAAATCAATTAACTTACTATATTTTAGCCAAGCATCAATTTGAATCAACTTCTTTCCATCGGTAGCGAATTGGCTGAAATTAGATTTATTTGTGAATTTGTGGCGCGATAGAGCAGTTATGAGTGCTAAAGGGTCCAATGTTCTAGAAGTTATAGACACAGGCTCTCGAAGCTTCTTTTTTTCAATATATCTGCAGGTGTTTTTTTCTAGGTCAAAGTTGACTTTAATATCACGAATAGTTGCACCCTCTCGTTGTTTTTTTTTGTAATGTACAGATCGATTACTTGTAGTATCGATCCATGATTCAACATGATCACGCACCTTAAAAATAGTGTCTGCTATCCCCCAAGTGCGGACTGTAAAATCGACTTTAAGAAGATCATCATCTTGATTATCCCACGAAACATTTCTAAATTGTAGTTTTGCTTCACCAACCTTTATTAAGCTCCAGTAGAGATCGTAAGTGAAATAATCCTCTGCTTGAAAGTAAGGTACTCGTTGATCTGCAATTACATTTATTTGCAGCACGCTAAAAATAGAAATTAAAATTGCTATCCATTTAAAGACGGTGCGTTTCATGCTTATATAGACTAGTTAGTAGTAAAATAGTTCCTGAACTATAATTTAATAATCATTTCGAAGAATTATTTACACTAAGCGACAAAGAGATCATATTAATTAATCTTTTAAATTCCTTTTTTGATGAGCCAAATACCTATTAAGACGACTTACGAAAAAGCTTTGGCGATTAATCTCAACCTTGGTATATATGGAGTTTTCGCAGAAATAGGTGCAGGTCAAGAGACTGCAAATTGGTTTTTTCGCGTTTCTGGTAGTGCAGGCACAGTTGCTAAAACAATTTCAGCTTATGATATGGTAATGAGTGACGCGTTGTATGGTAAAGCAAAACGATATGTTTCCCAAGAGCGCCTCCATGCTATGCTAGAATATGAATATGACCTCTTAGAGCAGCGTTTAGGATCTGAGCGTGGAGAAAATTCGACTTTCTTCTCATTTTGTAATACCGTACGCGCACGCGGATATAAAGATACTGAAGAATGTCATGGGTGGATAGGGATACGGTTTCAGCTTAAACCACAATATAAACCAGTTGAGATTGTGGTCCATGCGAGGCTCTTAGATGAGTCGAACCCAGATCAAATGGAGGTTTTAGGTAAATTAGGAGTTAACTTAATATATGCTGCTTTTAATCATAGGAATAACTTAGAACATTTTGTATCATCTTTAGCAGATGATTTAGCGCCAGATAGAATGGAAGTAGATGTATTGCGTTTTAGCGGCGAAGACTTTCTGTATGTTGATAATCGTTTGTGTGCTTTGCAGTTGGTGCAGAGCGGTTTAACTAGCGCTGCGATGTTCAACAAAGATGGTGAAGTTGTACAACCTGCAGATGCGCTGCACAGTCGTTCAATTTTGCTCCTACGAGGTAGTTTCAATCCAGTAATGCGTCTGCACTTGGACATGCTCAAGCAAGCGCATACAGTATTTTCTAAGGATTTGAAGTTATCTGATCAATCCGATGCGATTGAGCTTTGTGAAATTAGTACAAATAATCTCTTAAGAGATGGATCACTTGATCATGAAGATTTTCTTAATCGCGCAGATGCCTTACAGACTTTAGGTAAGACAGTTTTAATATCTAGCAACGCAGAATTTCATCGTATTGCAACATACTTGAGTCGTTATACTGCCGAGCCTATCGCTATAATTCTTAGTATAGGTTTATTAAATGAGCTATTTAAAACAAAGTGGTCGATTAATTTACCCGGCGGAATATTAGAGTCATTTGGACGATTATTTAAAAATCGTGTTCAGTTATATGTCTATCCATGGCATAATACTAACAGTATGGAAATGGTAACTGCAGAAAATTTTAAAGCCCCAAAAAAATGGCAGCATTTTTATCAACATTTAATGCAGAATCGTCGAATCCTGCCGATAGGTGTTGGTGATCCAACACTACTGGCTAGGACAGGGCGTGATGTTCTTCAAGCCATAGAGAGCGGTGAGGGAGGTTGGGAAGACTGGGTTCCGAAAGAAGCTCGCCCGATGATTCGACGCCGTAAAATTGTTAAGCATAAGTAAATCATCATAAAATTAGTTTATTGTTCTATTTCGGACTAATCTTGTAAAATATCTATGTCTATTTTTTGCGACACAATTGTAAATTAGGTCACGCAAGCCACGTGGAAGAAAAGTGCTAAGCGAGCTGGTATTTCACATATTGACTTTGTATCTATGAGAGCTTGAAGAACTGCATCCTACGTAGAAGCAAGGGCTTTTTTTCTCGGAAGTATACCACGGTATCCATCGCTTGCCTTATCTCTTCCGGTACATGTTTTGCTGCTAAAGAACTTCGTAGAGTTTCAAAGTTCAAAAGTGATTTTTTGTCCACACGTTTTAAAAATACTACAGCACGATCACATAGTCCACATTCACTGTCATAAAAAACGATAAGTAACATATATTAAATTTATGCATAAAATCCGCTCTTTCTCTAATTTGTTAAGAAACATAGTTTATTTTCTTTGTAACAAGTAATCGCAGTTGCACAAAAGTAACCGGTGACTAATATGAAATCGTGGATTTTAAATTAACCAGTGACTACGAGCCGCAGGGTGATCAACCTAGTGCTATTCAAGCCCTTGTAGATTCTATTGAATCCGGTAACAATCATCAGACATTACTTGGGGTTACCGGTTCTGGGAAGACTTTCTCGATGGCTAATGTAATTCAAAAATTACAGCGCCCTGCACTTATTATTTCTCATAACAAGACATTAGCAGCACAGTTGTATTCGGAGTTTAAAGCATTTTTCCCGGAAAATGCAGTCGAGTACTTTGTAAGTTATTATGATTACTATCAACCAGAAGCGTATATTCCACAAACAGATACCTATATCGAAAAGGACTCTTCAATTAATGAAGCTATTGAGCGTTTGCGAATTGCTGCATCTTCTTCCCTCATAAGTCGTCGCGATGTAATTGTAATCGCTTCGGTCTCCTGTATTTATGGTCTTGGTTCTCCAGAAGATTTTAAAGCAATGATGTTGCCGCTGGAGCCTAAGATGGAAATAGCAAGAGATACTTTTTTAGAGCGATTAGTGGAGATACTTTATGATCGTAATGATATCGACTTTAAGTGCGGGACATTTCGCGTTAGGGGTGATGTCGTCGATATTTATCCAGCTTACATGGAAAGTGCGATTCGTGTCGAATTTTGGGGTGATCAGATTGATCGTATTGTTGAGTTGGATCCAGTAAGTGGTGAAACAGGAGCAAAAATAGTGCAGTTTCATTTATATCCTGCTACGCAGTACGTAACTCCAAAAGATAAGATTGAAAGCGCAGTAATAGAAATTCGTCGAGAATTAGAACAACAAGTTGCATGGTTTGAGTCTCAAGATAGACTCATTGAGGCTCAGAGAATCAAGATGCGCACAGATTATGATATTGAGTTACTCCAAGAGATGGGGTTCTGTACGGGAATTGAAAATTATTCGCGTTATTTATCTGGGCGTACCGCGGGGGATCGCCCTTTCTGTCTAATTGACTTCTTTCCTGATGATTTCTTGTTATTTGTTGATGAAAGTCATGTTACTCTCCCACAATTACGTGCAATGTATAATGGCGACCGTTCGCGCAAAGAAAAATTAGTGGATTTTGGCTTTCGCTTGCCTTCTGCATTAGATAATCGTCCACAAAAATTTGAAGAATTTGAAAGAATTACTGGTCAAACTATTTATGTTTCTGCTACCCCTGCCGCTCATGAGTTAGAAGTTTCTAAAACGATTGCGGAGCAAGTTATTCGTCCTACTGGTTTAGTAGACCCAATTATGGACCTACGTCCAATTAAGGGGCAGGTCGAAGATGTTATCAGTGAAGTTAGACTCGCGGCAGATGTTGGAGAGCGCACTTTGATTACAACCTTAACGAAGCGTATGTCCGAAGACCTTAGTGATTATTTACGTGACTCTGGATTAAATGTAGAATATCTTCATTCTGACATTGACGCGGTTGAAAGAGTTGAAATTTTGCGACGCTTACGCAAAGGGGATTTTGATGTACTAGTTGGAGTTAATTTACTGCGAGAAGGACTTGATTTACCAGAAGTAGCTTTGGTTGCTATTTTGGATGCAGATAAAGAGGGCTTCTTGCGTAGTACAACTAGTTTAATACAGACTGCAGGTCGTGCTGCTCGCCATATAAAAGGTCGCGTAATATTATATGCAGATACGCGAACCGATTCTATCAAGCGTACTTTAGAAATAACCCAAGAGCGTAGAGAGAAACAACTCGCTTATAATTTAGCTTTTGGAATCACTCCAAGAGGAGTCGAGCGTGGCATTGAGGACAGCTTACAGTCTTCGGGTCATAAAGTTTCAGATGAAGAATCTAAGGAAAGCGTGGCTTCAGAAAATCGAGATGTAGCTGATGTTATCGCAGAACTAGAAGAAGAGATGCTTGAGGCTGCTAGGCAATTGGCTTTTGAAAAAGCAGCCATGATCCGAGATCAGATTAATTGCCTTGAAGGGGGACAGATGGATACCTCATCTGGGATTATAAAGAACAAGCGCATTCGGAAAAAGGGAAAGGGTATCTATAATGCCGCAGGACTTCCTAGAAAAAGAAGTCGTTGAGGTATTACATGATATAAAAGGATAGATCTTAAGATTTATCCTTTATATGTTTGGACCGTAGGAATTTATCTAGTTAGTACATCAGAACAATATTATCACGGTGGACTACAACCTTGGCTGTTAAAGTGTTATCTTTTAATTCGAGTGCACTTATTTCAACTTGCCCTTGAGCAATAAGATTACCGTTATTTTTACAAATACTCACGATCGAATCCTTTGAAAAATCACCTTCTATGTTCGTAATACCTGCAATAAGTAAGTTTTCACCAGATTGTATAATTGCTTCAGCGGTGCTATCATTGACCATAAGAGTTCCATCTGTACTATCTTGAATGGCAATCCAGCGCTTGTGTGGCATAATGGGCTCCCGACTAGGCAAAAAATGCGTTCCAATAGCCTCTTTGCTTAATAATTTTTTAAAGAATAAGTCATCCTTACCGCTGCCAATAATTACGTTACAACCGGCGCGGCATGCTATCTTCGCTGCATTGATTTTACTTATCATACCACCCACAGATGTTGTTTCAGTAGTTCCTTCTGCCATTGCTTCTATGTCTGGTGTGATTGTTTCGACTTCATGAATAACTTTGCCACTGCCACGCCTGTCGATTAAACCCGGAATGTTTGATAAAATAAGAAGCATGTCTGCACTCAAAACGCTTGCTACCAAAGCAGATAGCGTGTCGTTATCACCGAATTTTATCTCTGCAGCACTGACGCTGTCATTCTCATTTACTATGGGTACAGCTCCACTTTTAAGTAGGCATTCAAAAGTGTTGAAAATTGCATTATGACGATTAAGCGAACGTAAATCTTCTCGCGTAAGTAATATTTGAGCGACCGTTGCGTCGTGAGGATTGAACCCATTTTGCCAAGTATTTATTAAGATACTTTGACCTACAGATGCACAGGCTTGGAGCTGTGCTAGGTCTTCAGGCCGCTCTTTAAGATTGAGTTTACCCATACCTAATCCGACTGCTCCTGAGCTGACAAGAATCACTTGCAAGCCTCGAGAGCGTAGTTCGATAACTTGTTTACAAAGAATATCAATTCGATCGGTATCTAAATCACCAATACCTGATGTGAGAACACCTGTTCCTAGTTTAATGACAACTCGTTTTGCCTGTTCGAGTGATGACATACTAATTTAGTAGTAATGAATAGGATTCAGAGATGCTTATGGAATTTACTAACTATTAGACCTTCTTTAAGTCTGCTTCTTTTTTACTGAGCTCGTCATTAATTTTTGTGATATAAGTATCGTGTTCTTTCTGAATATCTTTTTCTAAGCGCTTAATATCATCTTCACTTAGTCCATCATCTTTTGATGATTTTATTAGATCGAGTGAATCACGACGTGCTTGACGAACTCTTACGCGTCCATCTTCTGCCATGCTCCCTGCTTGTTTAGCTAGCTCTGTGCGCCGCTCACCGGTTAGTTCAGGAATAGGCACACGCAAGATACCTCCATCAATTAAAGGATTAAGTCCAAGATTGGCGTCAATGATTGCTTTCTCAACGTCCTTAAGGATGCTCTTATCCCATGGTTGCACGACTATGGATCGCGCATCTGGGGTGGATACAGCGGCCACTTCTTTTAGCTTAGAAACTGCCCCATAAGCTTCTACTTTAACGCTGTCTAGCATTGCTGGACTTGCTTTACCAGTATGTAGGTTGTTAAATTGATTAGTTGTATATTCAATTGCCTTTTTCATATCGGCACTGGCTATGGCTATTATTTCATTTGGTTGCATGAGATATTAATTACTTAATATTATTATTAGATTTATTAATCTTTAACGAGAGTACCAATCGATTCACCCATGACTGCTTGATAAATCGAGCCTGGTTCAGTCATACTAAAAACAAGAATAGGCATCTTATTTTCCATACAAAGCGAGAACGCGGTAGAATCCATTACGTTGAGGCGATCTTGCAATGCATCAAAGTATTTAAGATTGTCGAATTTTTTAGCATTTGCATGTTTGGATGGATCTTTGTCATAAATGCCATCTACTTTAGTAGCTTTCATAAGCACATCAGCACCTATTTCACTGGAACGAAGTGCTGCACAAGTATCCGTTGAAAAGTATGGATTGCCGGTGCCTCCAGCAAAAATAACGACTCTTCTGCGTTCTAGGTGACGAGTTGCACGCCTTACAATGAAAGGCTCAGCAAGTTTGTCCATCGGTATAGCACTTTGTAGTCGAACTGGAACGCCTAGTTTTTCAAGGCGATCAAGAAAGGCTAGTCCGTTTATTACAGTTGCGAGCATTCCCATATAGTCTCCGGTAGTGCGATCAACCCCCTTCATTTCTGCTCCGCTTAGTCCGCGGAAAATATTTCCACCTCCAATAACTAAGCCAACTTCCACTCCAATATCGTAGACTTTTTTGATCTCCTCGCAGATGTTTTTAAGTGTTTTAGGGTCGATGGGTTCACCATCTTCAGCGTTTCGTAAAACTTCACCGCTCAGTTTTAAAACGATGCGTTTGTATTTTGGTTGTGGGGCGGTTTTATCTAATGAATTCATTAAAGTTGTTTTAAACTCATTTTTTATGCAGACGTCAACCAATGGATGCAGGCTATTATTAGTAAATATTCTTTCACAGAGTGCTTGACGCCCATTAGTTGGTTTTTACTGTCCTCAAGCTTAGAGGCCGATGGTGTAATGGTAACACTACTGTTTTTGGTACAGTCATTTGGGGTTCGAATCCCTATCGGCCTGCCATTTAATCCTACTGCTTAGGCGGTGGGTTTTTTTCGTACTGTATGTTCTTTTTAAGTGAACAATTGTTTCTAGCATGCCAGCTATGTTTCTTGGGAAAATAACTTGAGCTTACTCTTCGACTACTTCTTTCAATTGTACTGGATTATCTTCATCGCTCAAGCCTGCCTCATCTTCTTCCGAAGCAATTACTTTAGAGATGCCAATGAGTTCATCTTCATCTGACAAATTCACGAGTTTCACACCTTGGGTTGCACGACCTACAACACTGACGTCTTTTATCGGAGATCGCACAGCTTGTCCTTTAAGTGTAAACATCATAATTTCATCTTCATCTGTTACTGATAGTGCACCAGAGACTTTCTTGGATTTAATTGCAATTATTCCAGATCCACCACGAGATTGACGACGATACTCATCGAAACTACTGCGTTTTCCGAGTCCATTTGTACCAGCAATTAGAAGTTTCGCATTTGGATCAACAATTTCTATACTAACTACCTTATCATTTTGACTTTTTAGCTTAATCCCACGCACGCCTCGCGTGGCTCGCCCTTGATTGCGTAAGTCTTTCTCGCTAAAACGAATGGATTGAGCATTAGATGTGATAAGAATGATATCATCGTCGCCTGTTGTTAGTCGTGCGCCAACAACAGCATCTCCGTCATCAATTTTGATTCCAATAATACCTCCCTTACGGAAGTTTCGGAAGTCCGATAGTAAAGTCTTCTTAGTGACACCCTTATTAGTAGCCAGTACAATTCGTTGATCTGATTCTTCGAAGTCCTTCACACAAATCATTGCTGCTATTTTTTCACCTTCTTGCAATTCAAGTACGTTCGCAATTGCTCTGCCTTTTGCGGTACGACTGCCTTCAGGAATGTGATAGACCTTTTCTACATAGACTCTTCCAGTGTTCATAAAGCACATAATATAATCATGTGTTGATGCAGTAAATAGATGCTCTACAAAATCGTCTTCATACTGACCGGACCCAATGACACCTTTTCCACCACGTTTTTGTGAACGATATTCATCTAGGCTGGTGCGCTTAATAAAACCGTTATGCGTTACTGTAATCATACATCCTTCATTGGGGATGAGGTCTTCCATGCTGATATCCCCATCGACAGATATTATTTGAGCGCGACGAGAGTTACCGTACTTGTCTTTCATTACCTGTAACTCTTCTTTTATTACTTCAAGTAAACGTGATTCGTTTTCTAAAATATCTTTTAGCTCAGTAATGAGAGTCATGAGCTGTGCGTACTCTTCTTCGATTTTATCGCGTTCTAAGCCAGTAAGTTGATAGAGGCGAAGTTCTAAGATTGCATTGGTTTGAACCTCAGTAAGTGGATATTTTACCATCAATCCTTGTTTTGCTTCTTCGCGGTTACTAGATGCGCGGATGATTTTCACAAAATCGTCGAGATTATCTAGAGCAAGCTTGTATCCTTCGAGGATGTGAGCACGTGATTCTGCTTTTCGCAGGCGGAATGCCGTGCGCCGATAAATGACTTCGCGACGATGGTCTATGTAGCATGTGAGCATTTCTTTGATGTTCATTTGCTTTGGACGTCTATTATCTAGGGCTAATAAAATGACGCCAAAAGAGCTTTCTAGAGCAGTACTTTTGTATAATTGATTAATAATCACACGCGGTATAGCTCCACGCTTAAGCTCAATCACTATTCGAGTAGTCTCCGTTGACTCATCTCGAAGATCTGAAATTCCATCAATCGCTTTGTCCTTAATTAGTTCAGCTATACGCATTACCAATGAGGAACGATTTACATTATACGGAATAGCGGATATAATTATTTCTTCTTTACCCTTTGCTTCTACCACTTCAGCGATTCCTCGTGTCCGAACAATACCTCTACCAGTCTTTAAGTAGCTCTCAATGCCAGATTTACCATGAATGAATCCTCCACCCGGAAAGTCTGGACCTGGAATAATTCTAATGATTTCATCCAAATCAATTTTTGGATTATTTATGATAGCTGTAGTAGCATCAATAATTTCTACCAAATTATGAGGTGGAATATTTGTCGTCATGCCGACGGCAATTCCTGTAGAGCCATTCATCAATAGATTTGGGAGAGCCGCAGGTAGTACCGATGGCTCCGTCGTACTCTCTTTATAGTTCGGTATGAAATCGACAGTATCTTCATCTATTTCCTTGAGTATGTCCTCTGCGATTTGTTCAAGCTTACATTCTGTATAACGATACGCTGCTGGGGAATCTCCATCAATGGAGCCAAAGTTGCCCTGAGGGATAATGAGAGGATAGCGCATAACCCAATTTTGAGCGAGTCGTACAAGTGTATCATAAACAGAACTATCTCCATGTGGATGGTAATTTTTTAGTACTTCACCCACAACACCAGCGCATTTATCGAAAGGCCGATTATGCAGAAGACCCTCTCGTAACATAGCATATAAAATACGACGTTGTACTGGCTTAAATCCGTCGCGCGCATCCGGTAAGGCACGACTGACAATTACCGACATGGAATAGTCAATGTAAGCGGTCTGCATTATGTCCGTTATGGACGTAGGTTCTGCACGCATGTGGTTGGGGCCATTAGGATCTTGGGGAATATTTTCCATTTTTTGGGTTAAAACGTATTAAAACTAACTTAAACTAGGGTGCAGGGGAAATGTAATTCTTGGCATAGTTTATTCGATTTATTAAGGTAATATAGATTAAACATCTAAATGAGAGACATTTAGTGCATTATCTTCAATGAAGGCTCGTCGACTAGGGACATCCTCACCCATAAGCATCGAAAAGATTCCATCAGCGACTGCAGCATCAGCAATATCTACTTTTAGTAATCGACGAGTTTTTGGATCCATCGTGGTTTCGAATAATTGTTTCGGATTCATTTCACCTAATCCTTTGTAGCGCTGTATGCTAAGACCGCGCCGTCCAATTGCGCGAATATTGTCGACTAATTCTATAATCGAATGGAGCTCTACTACGTTTTCCTTTTTAGAATCTCCTTTATTTTCGATGAGTTGATAACGAGATTCTTCACTCTTTGTGAATTTTTGAGCATCCATACCAATACCTGCAAGTTCGCGAAGAAGCTTTGTCATTTCTAATGACTCAAAAATCTCATATAAGGAGATTCGTTGCTGAACGTTTATTCCATCTTTATTTGGGATTTCGCGTACTACTGTACCTTGAATATCTTCATCATCTATGGATAATTCTTTATGGAAGTCGATGCGATCATCATCGTTTTTAAGAAAACGAAACTCCTCTTCATTTCCTGTGCGAATTCGTACTATGTAACGAGGTAACGCATAAGTCTCTTTATCGTGCTGATCCAAGTAGCTTGCAAATTCACAACCATATCTGGTAACCCCACGACCAACCATTTCGAGTCTAGACAGTGCTTCAACCAGTTCATCGATAGGTTCACCAGTCATACTTTTACCATCACGTAAGCGCTCTAGGCGAACATCTTCTGTGCCTAACTCCAATAAGATCCTATTTAGTTGAGGGTCATTATCCACATACTGCTCGCGACGTTTACGCTTAATTTTGTATAACGGTGGTTGTGCTATATAAACATAACCTGCTTCAATTAGCCCCTTCATTTGACGATAGAGAAATGTAAGTAGTAATGTTCGGATGTGAGCGCCATCAACATCAGCATCTGTCATAAGAATAATCTTATGGTAGCGCGCCTTGCTAACGTCGAATGCTCCATCACCTTCGTGATCACCAATACCGGTACCAACAGCTGTGATAAGCGCACGAATTTCGTTATTACCAAGTACTTTATCCAAACGAGCTTTCTCCACATTTAGAAGCTTACCACGCAGTGGCAAAATTGCTTGGGTTGCACGGTCACGCCCTTGCTTTGCTGAACCACCTGCAGAATCACCCTCAACAATATACAGTTCAGATATGGCTGGATCTTTTGAGGAACAGTCAGCTAATTTACCGGGAAGACCGCCTGATGAGAGTGCTCCCTTGCGCACAGTTTCACGTGCCTTGCGCGCTGCTTCTCTAGCCCGAGCTGCGTTTAAGCACTTATCAATGAGTTTTTTGGCTATTTGAGGATTGGTTTCAAAGTAGTATTTGAGTTCTTCTCCTGTTATCTTTTGGACAATTCCATCGACCTCTCCATTTGAAAGTTTGGTCTTGGTTTGTCCTTCAAAGCGTGGCTCTGGTACTTTTACCGAAACGACTGCTGTTAATCCTTCTCTGGCATCATCACCAGATAGATTTGGGTCTTTGTCTTTAATTAAATTATTTTTCTTTGAGTAATTATTAATTACCCGTGTCAGAGCGGTTCTAAATCCAGATAGATGTGTGCCTCCCTCAATATTATGAATAGAGTTAGCATATGCATATATTTGATCACTATAGCTATCGTTGTACTGAAAGGATACATCTACGACAATGTTAGCATCCAGATCTGGGTTTGGAGTGGGTGATTCCCCATGAAATGTAATCGGTTCTTCGTGTAGAATAGTCTTACTTGAATTTAAGAATTTTACATATTCTGCGATACCATCTTTAAACATAAATTCTTCAGTCTTGTTCACGCGCTCATCTATAAAAATGATTTTAATTCCTGGATTTAGGAAGGCTAGTTCGCGCAATCGCTTTCCTAATAATTCAAATTTGAACTCGCGAGTTGTCAAAAATATCTGAGGGTCTGGAGAGAAAGCAATACGAGTACCTGTGCGTTTAGTGTCCCCAATCACTTTCATTTTTTGGGTAGTGATACCACGAGAGAACTCCATTTTATGAACTTTACT
Organism: Verrucomicrobiota bacterium; assembly: GCA_036160955.1. Lineage (GTDB taxonomy): Bacteria > Verrucomicrobiota > Verrucomicrobiia > Opitutales > Coraliomargaritaceae. The sequence continues at coordinate 16,291 of JAYYDJ010000101.1, forward strand.
ATCTCGCCGAACTTCCACTTCGAACCATTCAGATACTGCATTCACGCATTTAGCGCCAACACCATGAAGGCCACCAGAGACTTGATAGGCTCCTTTACCAAATTTTCCACCTGCGTGCAAATTTGTCATTACTAGCTCTAAGGCTGGGATCTTGTATCTAGGGTGAATATCTATGGGTATACCGCGTCCATCATCTTCAATGGAACAAGATCCATCGTTGTGTATAGCCACTGTAATTTGGGAACAATGCCCCGCCAGCGCTTCATCGATAGAATTATCTACAATTTCAAAAACACAGTGGTGAAGACCACGTTCATTCGTGTCTCCAATGTACATGTCAGGCCGCTTTCGCACTCCTTCAAGCCCTTCAAGTTTCTGAATTTTAGAGGAATCGTAGACATCATTACTGCTCGTTTGAGATGCTTTGCTGGCAGGCGTATCTTTGGGTAAATTTTTATCTGACATAAGTAATAAAAAATACATATTCATAAGTGAATTAGCCACTAAAAAGTCACCGATTATGCCTTTTTTTTGATATAACATAAATTACTGATTTAAAGCAATTTATAATTTTTTATTAGACACTCTTTAATCACTGTCGAAATAAGTTTACTTCTGGGGTCAAAATACTAAGTTTCGTTGTGTGAAACTTTCCCATAAGCTTGAATACGCATGTCGTGCATTAGCGCAACTAGGCCGCTCCTATGAGTGTGAGAAAATGGCGCATATTGATGCTTTAGCTGAGTCTGAGCAAATACCTGCCAATTACTTAGTTCAAATACTTAATGAATTGCGAACAGCTGGTTTAGTTGTTAGCAAGCGAGGTAAGCAGGGTGGCTATGCTTTATCTCGAGCGCCTGAACGTATCCGATTAGATGAAATTGTTAATGCAGTGGAATCTGACTTATTAGAACCTAGTTGTGAGGGACAGGGGCATTCAGGAGCTAATGTCGCTGCTGTATGGGGGCAGATAAGTGGTGAATTAGAAAAAAGGGTAAGCGCTTATACGTTGGATAGCCTTATTGTTAGAGAGGATGGAGGGATGTACTATATTTAGTTTTTTCTAATAGATCACTAAAATGCCCAAAATAATGGAACGATCGCCAACGTGACTAGACAGCATAGTACGTTTAATGGAAGGCCCACTTTAGTAAAATCTCTAAACTTGTAACCTCCTACGCCATAAACATAGGTATTTGTTTGGTATCCAATTGGTGTAGCAAAGCTGGCCGATGCGGCTATGCAACTTCCAATAACAAAAGGGCGTGCATCGACTCCTAAAGTCTCGGCAATACCCAAAGCTATCGGGACCATGAGTGCCACTGCGGCATTGTTGGAGAGGAATTCTGTAAAGGTTGATGTAATGATGTAAATTATCAGTAACATCATTATATTTTGGAGGTGTGTAGGAGTAAAACTGCGCACTAAATCAGTCAGGCTTTCTGCAATAATTAAACTAGCACCTGAGGAATTCATTGCATGCCCTAAGGCAAGCATGCCAAATATAATAAGTAGTATGCTCCATTCGATCGAGGTATAGGCTTCTTTTGTTCGAATACAACCAGTTAGCAGAAGTAGTACTACCCCTAGAAGTACTGCAGCCACAATTGGTACTAAGTTCAATGATGCTATTATCACAATGCCAGCAGCAGTGCCTATAGCTAAGGGCATCTTAGCACGTACACTTTTAGCGGGGACACGAGGTCTATCTAGCAAGACGACTTCATCGCTATTAGAAAGTGACTCAATGGCTGCAGTAGAGCCCATAAGAAGGAGTGTATCACCTTCTTGTAGGCGCAATTCAGCGAGACGTTCTCGCTGGTTTTCTCCTTTGCGGTGAACTGCGACAATAACCATACGAAAGCGCTGCCGAAAATTTATTTCACTGAGGAATTTTCCTGTAATAGAAGCTTTTGGTGCCACTACACCTTCTACTATAGCTCCTTCATCCATTGCAATTGTTTCGAGGCCATTGGTTAGTTCATCGTACATGGCGATACCCTTGATTGAGTGGGCCTCAGCAACTCCTGACGGACGACAGGATAAAACAAGACGATCACTAGCTAGAAGTGGAATCTTTTGTGGATTTCCTGACACCGCAACTCCTTGTCTAACTATTTCAAGTAATCGGATGCCACGTCCGTTAAGAAAACCACTTTCTGCAGCTGTTTTGCCGATCAGTTCAGAACCATTACGAACAAAGGCTTCAGTAATGAATTCTTTGCGTTCTTCTTCACTAAGTATTGAAGTTAGGGTTTCTCGCTGGGGAAGAAGTTTTTGTCCAAAAATTACTAGGTAGGTGCACCCAACTGCTAAAATTGGTAATCCTACTGCAGCTAGTTCGAACATTCCTATTGGCGCCTGCCCAGCATCTTGCAAAATTCCGCTAGCTAGTAAATTTGTACTGGTTCCAAGCAATGTGCAAGTGCCACCAAAGATGGAAGCATAGGATAGCGGAATGAGTAGCTTCGACGATGCAATCCCCATCTCACGCGATAAAGTCAGTATGACTGGCATGAGCACTATAACCACGGGTGTATTATTAATAAAGGCGGAGACTGCTGCCACGCCTATAACCATGACAAAAATGAAGCTACGGTAAGGGAGACGAACTAGACGCCTCAAGTATGCAGTAATTTGATCAATAGCGCCTGTTCGCTCAAGTGCAGTACTTACAATAAACATACCTGCAATAGTAAGCGGAGCAGAATTACTAAATACTCCCAATAGCACATGCAAAGAAGGTAAATCCTCGCTGCCACTGAGCATACTAATAAAAAGTAAGACCGCAAATACAGTAATTGCTGTTAGATCGGCAGAGATTCTCTCCCATACAAAGCTCACCACTGCAAATAGTAGTAGAGTGAAAACAAAAAGTATCTCCCAGGTCATAACTTGAACGAAGTGCTTTTTACAATCGGGTCGTCGTTAGCTTCTGATCGTGACCAATAATAGAAGCATGAAACCAAAATTGTCAGCGAAAATCCCATATTTACAACTTTCATGATGACTCCACCTAGTATCTGGTCATTAAGTGGATCTAGGTTGATGATTCTCGGTGCCCATACGTAGGTTGGATAGATCGCCTCATTTGCAAATGTAAGAAAGGCAAAGACTGGCAATTGACCCACCATCAACAGAAAAATAGTGAGTATTCTTAATGGGTAACTCCGTTTAGGTACTCTTAAGGAAGTCGTCAAGAATGGCCACAGCATGAGGCAACCGAGGCAGAACATCGTCCAGTGCTCTAAAATATGTATTCTTTTGTCGTGTAGTGCAGCTTCGTAGAGTCCAGGAATATGCCAAGCGGTATAAACGAAGGTAAAAAGTAGGCCACCACAGGCAGGATGTGTGAATCGATTAAAGACTTGGGTTATAGTATCTGCTCGCAACAACCAATCAATTAGCCAATTTGGAATTCCCACAAAAAACAGTGTAGGAGTGATATAAATGAGTAACATGTGTTGAACCATGTGTGCGGAGAAAAGAAATTGCTCGCCAATCTGATCTAGCGGAGAACCAACAGCTATGTAAGTAATAATAAGCCCTAAATAAAAACTAATAGCCCGCGTCAGTGAGAATTGCGCATTTGGATCTATTGCTTTGCGTAGCGGTCCAATGGCAATAGCATAGAGCCAGCCAAATAGTAGCAGAGTTATGAGCAGCAATGGCTCGGTATGCCAGTGGAGTTGCATTACAAAATAAGAATTTTTGATTTATTTAATTTTTTACAATACTGATAGGATTCAGAGAAACTTATGTATACAAAAAAACGGGGTCTACATGACCCCGTTATGAGTGGCTAGAGATTTTCTACAAATTAAAAATATTTGAGTATACCAATGATGACATCATAGTCGACATCTTCACTACTTAATAAAATGAGTAAGGCAGTATAGGTGCCAGTAGCTATTGCCATACCGGTACCAAAAGCAAGAGTGAGGAGTAATTTATCATAAATAAGGTGCATAAACCATGCAACAACAGCGATAAATTTAAAGAGTGAGAGTGCTAATAGTGTGCTAAATATAAATACTGTATGGAAAGGCAAATAAACAAGTACTAACTCAACTCCGGTAATTGCAGCTAAGATCAGTGCTAAATTTACAAATGTATGGTATTTCTCATTTTCTGCACTTTTATCAACTTCAGGCAGAGGTATGTCGAATGCTTTGGTCATTATTTAAATTGTAATCTTACTAGTGTGCAGCCCCACCGGTCTTACCAATGAATTCAATAAGATAAACTGCAGTGAAAATAATGATCCATACTATGTCGACAAAGTGCCAATATAATCCTGCAGCTTCGACATCTATAGCGCTTTCATGTGCATCCATCTTGCCCGAGTATGAATAAAAAAGTAGACAGGTTAACCAAAATACGCCAATTGCTACGTGGCATCCATGTGTACCAGTCATTAAGTAAAAGGTCGAGCCGAAGGTACCAGACTGCAGTGTCAATCCAAGGTGTACGAACTCACTGAATTCGAAAACTTGGCAACCTAGGAAAATTAGGCCAAAGAATATGACACCTAAAGTGTTTCGTCTAAAGCTTCTTAGTTCGCCCTTGTGCATTGCAGAAACAGCAAGAGCCATCAAAAACGAGCTCATTAGGAGTATAAAGGTGGAGAAAGAAGTCAGCTCTAGGCTAAAGAGCTGAGTTGGGTCGTATTCATCAGGATAAAGTTTTCGGTATATTAAGTGTGTGGAAATTAGTGTACCAAAAAACATACAGTCCGATCCTAAGAAAAGCCACATAAGTAATTTCTTATTACCAACAACTAAATTATGATGTGAGTCGTGTTCTGCTGAAGCTGATACGGACATTTTGATTAAAGATAAGTAGTTGCTATAAATAGCTAATTTTATGCTTCTTTCTGAGGATGCAAGTAGTATCCACCGGGGCCTTCAATTGCCCAAAGTGCTATTCCCACAGTACATAGGCAAAGTCCAAATATAGCAAAATATCCCATAAAAGGAACGCCTGCTTGCATTAGCGATAATCCAAGACCAAGCGGTATAAAACCGGCAGATGCTAATAAGGGCCACCATGATTGACTCGGCATATGGATGCCGTGCCCATCTTCTGCTTGTTCGCTACATTTTCTATTTTCAGGTCCATATTTGTCTTCCCATAATGCATCTCTAGCATGAATAACAGGAGTTCTAACGAAATTGTAGACTTGCGGCGGAGAGGTTGTCTTCCATTCGAGCGTACGGGCATCCCATGGATCATTACCAGCAGGCTCGCCACTACGAAAGCAGCGAATAATATCCACGACTAGTAGAAATATTCCAAATGCCAGAATGTAAGCGCCAATGGTACAGACCAAATTGTAAGTTTCCCAGCCAAAGCCCTCTAAGTAAGTGTGTGTGCGTCTTGGCATGCCAAGCAACCCAAGAAAGTGCATCGGAAAGAAGGTTACATTTAATCCTACAGTCGAAAAAATAGCGACCCAAGTACTTAGATTACCCTTCCACATTTTACCAATCATTTTAGGAAGCCAAAAGTAGATCCCAGATACGACTGCTAGAAATATGCCACCAATTGCAACATAGTGAAAGTGTGCGATCACAAAGTAGCTATCTTGCTGCTGTGCGTCAGCAGGTGCAGAAGAGTGCATTATGCCAGAAAATCCCCCCATCATAAACATCCATACAAAACCTAGAGCAAATATCATTGGCGGTGAGAATCGAACACGTCCTCCCCAGAGAGTACCCACCCAATTAAAAATTTTCACCCCAGTTGGAACCGCTATTGCCATGGTGAGAAGTGAGAAGGCTGCTGTAGCAACCTTACCAAGCCCTGTCGTAAACATGTGGTGTGACCAAACTGCAAAGCCAAGGAATCCAATAACAGCGCCAGAGAATACGACAATTGGATACCCAAATAATGGCTTTTTAGCAAAGGTTGGAAGCACTTCTGATACAATTCCCATAGCGGGTAGAACTAATATATAAACTTCTGGATGACCAAATATCCAAAATAGGTGTTGCCATAAGATAGGTTGTCCACCTCCAGCAGTGACGAAAAAATTTGTTCCAAATAAACGGTCAAACATGAGTTCACCGAGTGCTACTGTAATGGCTGGGAATGCAAAAATGATGAGTAAAGAGGTGACTAACGTCATCCACGTAAATACTGGCATACGCATCATTTTCATTCCTGGAGCACGCATGTTGACAATTGTTACAGTAAAATTCATCGCTGCGGTCAGTGATGCGATACCTAGAATTTGTAGACCCATAATCCAGAAATCAGTGCCTACGCCAGTAAACTTAATCCCAGTAATTGGGGCGTAGCCAAACCAACCCATAGCTGGCACAAAATCATTCATCCCTTCAGTTGGTCCTGATGCACTGAATAATCCCATTGCCTCAAGTGCTTGAAGTATCCAACCAAAGTTTATAACTAATGCACCCGCTACAAAAGCCCAAAGACTGAAAGAATTGATACGCGGAAAAGCTACATCCCTTGCACCAATTTGCAATGGTACGAGGAAATTAAAAAAGGCGGCATTTAGGGGCATAACGGCGAGAAAAATCATCGTCGTACCATGCATAGTAAAAAGTTGATTATAGCGCTGTGCGGAAACAAGATCATTTTCCGGCACGGCTAATTGAGTACGAATAATTAATGCTTCTAGCCCACCAACTAACAGGAAAAAAAGAGCAATTGCGCCATACATAATGCCTATTTTTTTATGATCTACGGTGGTCAGCCAATCGACAATTACCGACTTACCATGATCGGGTCGCAAAAGGCCTAGTTTACTACGATCTGGTTGGAGCACTGGAGGGTGCTCAGATTGAGTTGCAGGTGTTGCTGTTACTGTACTGCTCATGGTTTTGTATTACTTGAGTGTTTGCAAGAAAAGTGAAATTTTTCGCGACTCTTCTATTGTTAGTTGGTCTTCTTGCGGTAACTGACCTATACCACGTCCATCTCGTGCAATCCACATTAAATTTCCAGGTTTCACACTGTTGGGATCATGAATCCATTTTGTTAAGTTTTCTAACTGCTTGGATTCATCGATGCTACCATCTTCATTGTGGTGATTGAGCCACCCTGCAGCCAGTGAAAGTCGTTTTGCTAGGTTCGTCAAATCTGGACCTCCGACGCCTGCAACTCGGGGGTTTCCGTTGATGGCATGGCAAGAGTTACACTGTGCCTTACCTAGAAATAGTTTTATGCCCTCGTTTAACTCGCCAACAAGCAAATCTGGATCATTGTCATAAATTGCGTACCAATCATTCCAATTGTTGCCTTCTGGAGTAGTCGGATTACCTTCTTTGTGATCCGCTACCCAATCAGCGAATTTTTGGTCACTTACTACAGATGCTCTAAATAACATACGAGCATGAGAGTCTCCACAGTATTCGGCGCATTGCCCATAGTAATATCCGTCAATCTCATCGCGTAAGTAAGTTTCGTATGCAGTAGTTGCATTTATTGAATCAATAGAATCTAGGTTTTCTTTCTGCCAACGATCGAAGGAGTTACCCGCTTGAATCCACATTGAATTAGTGCGACCTGGAATTAAATCTACTTTGCCGGCAATTCGCGGTAACCAAAATGAGTGAATCACATCTACTGAGCGTAGCTCTAAATGTACTGCTTTTCCTGCTGGAATGACCATTTCATTAGCGGTGGTGATGCCTAGCTGAGGGTACTCAAACGCCCACCACCATTGGTAACCAAAAACATTTATAGTTAATATGTTTTCGTCTTCTCCTTCTGATAGTCCTTCTCCTGTGTACCAATTACCTAGATGGCTGGCAGGTTCATTGGGCGTTGTTTGCGTGTACCATATGCCTTTTACAGTTGGCACGGCGATCACTACTAACAGTAAAATGGAGATTCCAATGAGACCTATTTCAATCAATGGATTACCGTGGCCTTGCTTGGGGAGTGGGCGAGTGTCATTTGGTCGTTCACGAAATCGTAAAACTACATATAAGTAAGTTCCACCTACGGCGATAAATATTCCTAAAGTGACCCATACAGTCAGCATGAAAAGATCCAACTGTTCCTGCGCGACTGGACCCTTCGGTTTAAATGTCGACATGCGAGTGTTTAGGTCACATCCGGTAACTATTAGAAGTACACTGAGTGAGCTTAATGTAACAAAAAATTTTAGAATTCCGTGATAGATATTTTTCACTTAGTTATGCTTTCAATGAATAAGTGTATGTTGCGATACTGATGAGCTGACTAAAACCACTGATAAAGAAAAAAGTAAACGAGCACTCCAGTTACTGAGACGTAATACCAGATAGGAAATGTCCAGCGAGCCCATGCTTTGTGGCGAGATCGCTTACCACGTATGGCAAGCGTTAGGGTTGTTAGAACTAGCGGAACGACACTGATCGCTAATATAATGTGGCTAATTAGCATAGTATAGTAAAAGAGAGCCCAAAATCCTTCACCACCAAACGGGGTGTGCACTCCTTTGACTAAAATTTTATGAAGCACATAAGTGACCAAAAATAATACGGAAACACAGAATGCTGCTAGCATGCATTTGCGGTGGGCACTCTCTCGCCCAGTACTTATAAAAACGAATCCAGTAGTCAGCAGGAGGGTAGCCGTGCCATTGAGCGCAGCGTTAAATCCAGGTAAGTTTTCTGTAAAGCTCATCATTTACAGAAGCCACAGATCTAGCACTAGAGGCACAAGCAGTGCCGGTAAGTAGCAAATAGATGCAATGAATAGTTTTCTGGCTGCTTGGTCTCGGTTTGCAGGATTCAAGAAAGCAATTGCTGGGCGGAGGATGTATAATCCCATAACGAGTGCAAGAAGTCCGTAGTATACACTTGCAAACCCAAGCAATGCTGGGAGCAAAGTACTGATTAATAGCGCAATGGCGAAAACGAAGGACTGTAACGCGACACGCCTGCCGTTTGTATCTGCGTTAGAAAGCATCACAAAACCACCAGATTGATAGTCTCTGCGATGTGTCCAAGCAATTGCAAAAAAGTGGGGCATTTGCCATAGAAAGAGTATCGCAAACAGCAACCATCCTAGTGTGGAGATTTGTCCCTCTGCTGCAGCCCATCCAATTAGTGGGGGCAGTGCTCCGGGAACAGCGCCAATTAGAGTATTCCAAGTAGTTAGTTGTTTGAGTGGTGTATACAACAATACATAGGAAGTAACTGTGGCTAGGGTTAGAAGACTCGCTAATGGATTTGTTCCATAATAAAGCACAATACAACCTATACCACAAATACTTATACCGTAAGTTAGTGCATGGAATGGTTGCACTCGCCCTGCTGGAATTGGTCGATCTCGAGTGCGAGCCATTTTACTGTCGGCTACTCGCTCCATCCATTGATTTAAAACTGCTGCGCCACCTGCCGCAAGTGAAGTGCCTAAGAGCAAAGTGAGTAGAGCAGTAAGATCTCGAACAGGATTTGCGCAGAGGTATCCCACCACAGCAGTGACAACTGATAAAAAACTTAGACGTGGCTTCGTAAGTTCGTAAAAATCATGTATGCGCGCTCGTACAGAAACGGTCGTATGTGCGACGTTAGGAAGACTATTAGTTTTCGTCGTTTGATGACTCATGCGATATATAATAAATTTCGACCAAATATTACAGTGTGTGTGACTTTATTGGTCTATGTGTGAACAAAGTCAGACCCCAAGTACTGGCAAGTAGAAAAGCACCTATTAGAGCATGCATTGTTGCAACATAAGGATTTTTAATAGTCCATATTGTCAGAGCTCCTAAGTAAATTTGAATGCCTAATATGAATAATACTAGCAGAGCAGCATTACGAAAAGATTTTCGAGCCGGCGGGTAACCCCATATTTTACCTATAAAAATGATAATTAGAGCGGTCGCTCCTATTGCCCAAACACGATGAGCAAAGTGGATACTAACGTCAAAATTCCAATATGCGGGTAAAAGACTACCTGGGCGTGCTAACGGAAATTGTATGATGGCTAAACCAGCATCTGCATGACGCATGATCGCGCCTATCAATATTTGTAAAAATAAACCCAAGCAGGCCAATTTTCCCCAGAGGCATATTGATCGCGGAACTTTGAAAATAGAATGATCGTCACCTTTGATCCATGCCTTTGAATTCATAATAGTGATCGCTACTAAAGTACCCAATACGATTTGTGCTCCACAAGCATGGGCTACAGCAAAGCTCTGTGCAATAAGATTACTCTCAGCATGAGTATTCAGCCAATCAAAACGTACTCGCGCACCACCGAGTAGTCCTTGCAAAATTACGACTAATACCAGCAAGCCTGCTAAAATTCGTACACTTTTTCGGCTCTCTCGTAAATTAGTCCAAATCAACAACGTGATGGATAAAAAACCGATTTTCATGCCGAGTAGACGATGACTGTGCTCTGCTAGTTTATCTGATTGAGTTAACCACCCTTGAGGATTCATAGATCCATTTGATAAGGGCCAATCTAAAAAAGCCATACCCGCCTTTATACTAGTGGTAAAACCACCAGCATATAAGAGTAATGTTATCCATGCTAGAGTAAACAGGCAAAATACAAAAAGCCTAGGTTTATAGCTAGCAGTGCGATGTTTTGATAACATTGACATGATATATACTAATAGGAGGCAAATTGTTTCAAATTCAAGCTGGGAAACGATTTTTAAGACTTAAGTGCATTTCGACTAATAAGTTGTAATAAACTCAGTAGATGTAAGGTTAGAAGTAAGCATGAATAAAGCGATGTTTTATGAGTTATTTCTAGAGTCCTTGCGCAAAGAGTTACTACTATCAATCGAGGCATCTCAAGATGCTGCTGATTATGCAACAAATGATGAGTCACGTGCTGATTCTAAATGGGATACACAAGGTCTTGAGGCCTCCTACTTAGCTGCAGGGCAAGCGGGGATGGCGAAAAAATGGGCAGTAGCGATTGAGGAATTACAATCCGAGCGTGAATTGTTGCTTGCGGGTAAAGAACGAGTGGAACTAGGGGCGCTATTTGAGTGTGCTTTTGGGGAAGGATCCGAACATTTCTACTTTGCAGGAGTAGCAGGTGGGCATGAAGTTAGAGTTGAATCTAAAACGGTAACTATTGTGAGTCCGCAATCTCCACTAGTGCACCGTTTATTAGGTTTACGCGTAGGGGATGATTTCGTC
>JAYYDJ010000102.1:0-5520 GCA_036160955.1 Verrucomicrobiota bacterium
GACTAATGAGACAGTTGCAGCAGGGATGATCATATAGTGCATTAGGCAATCTACAGTAAATATTATTACTCTATACGAGTTTTTTATTTAAAGAATATTCATTAATTAGAAAATAATTGGCTGCAGATTCTCCAGATTTTGGTTTTCCGGAACCTCGTTGTTTTCCTGCTCCGCTTAGCAGCTCTACCGACTTGCTTATAATTGCCGGTGAGCACTCAGGAGATGAGCATGCGGCGAAATTGTTATTGGATCTTTATAGAATCAGACCCGAGCTAACTGCTGCTTGCCTTGGAGGTGAGCAGTTACGCAAGGCTGGAGCACAGTTACTCTATGATCTAACCCAAGTTTCCGTTGTTGGCTTTGTGGAGGTTATGAGTCACTATAATTCTTTTAAAAAATTATTTGATGAAACTTTAGATTGGATTGAGCGTTATAAGCCGAAGCATATTTGTTTTGTGGATTACCCAGGTTTTAACCTGCGGTTGGCGAAGGAACTGTATAAACGTTGTTGGAGTCGCAAGGCTGGAGGAAGGATTGGCTTAAGTTATTATATCGGTCCACAAATTTGGGCTTGGAAGGCAAAGCGTCGTTTTAAGATGGCGCAAACTTTAGATAAAGTAGGTGTAATTTTTCCATTTGAAGTAGATTGTTATAACGATACAGATCTTAAGGTCGAATTTGTCGGTCATCCATTTGCACGCGAAGACTATAAACATCCATTTAAATTTGATGCAAATGGTGCGGTTTTATTACTTCCCGGCAGCCGAGTAGGTGCAGTAAATCGAATATTTCCTCTTCTATTAGAAGCCTTTGCTATAGCTAGATCGACCAGTCGAGACCAATTAAGAGCTATTGTTATATATCCAAGTACCCGAATTTTGAGAACATTGCAGCATATTTTGTCCCGGTATCCTGATTTAGAATCTGTTGTTGAGTTTAAACAAAACTATATAGAGCAGCAACCTGCGAGAGCAGTTTTGATGAGTTCTGGCACAATGTCACTTGCGGTGGCTTTGTGCGGGATACCAGGAGCAATTATATACCGATTAAACTGGCTAAGTTATTGGATAGGTAGGAGTTTAATTAGAGTTGAGTCTATAGGCATATCTAATCTCTTGCTAAAGCGTGATCTTCATCCTGAATTTGTACAAGGTGCAGCGAAGCCTGCTGTCTTAGCTAAGCAATTATTGCTTTCATGTGAACAAAATGCATCTATTAAAGCAATTGAAGGCGCGGATGAAATAATGAATCTCATTAAGCCAGATAGTTCACTTTTAGTCGCTGAATGGCTGGCGAAAGAACTGTAGATATGTAAGTCTATCATGCTACTAATTGTAAGTGTAGTTTTTTTAATTTTTACAGTAATTACTGGCATATTTTGCTTCCAAAGTTGATTGACGAGCTGAGGCAGTCATCCAGCGAGATACCGTTTCGGTAGTTGCCCAGTATGTAAATTCCTGGATAGTTTTCTTCAATCAAATTTAGCGCTTCAATGTAGCGTCCATAGCCAATTTTATATTGAGGAATGGCTTTTTCCCAGTGCTTTAAATGTACAAAAGTTGGTCTTCCTATTACTCCGAGAAGTGATTTTATCTCAGGTATAGCCGTTGCAAGAGCCTTATCAGTATTTGAAGTTGCATATTTAGGATTTCTTTCGCCTCCAATAAATACAGTGAGTAAAACTTGTCCTTGTGGTGCGCGTCCTTTAAAGATACTCGTTGGAAATAGTACACCTAATATAGTGCGTTTTTCAGACTCTGGAACTAGCAAACCAAAGCCATCGAGAGCATGTTTAACATGTTCGCGATTAAAGCCAAGAGTAAGCACCGAAAGGGGTGGATGGTCGATACCACAAAATTGTGTAAATTCATTTTTGAGATTATTCTCAAACGGTAATTTACCTAACGCGTGTGCAGGTACTGTTACGATTACTCTGTCAAATAGTTCGCATTGATTATCCCATTTTACGATCCATTGATCATTGATAGATTTTATTAAATTTATCTTACTCTTTAAGTATATACTATCGCCGAGTGCTTTAGCGATTAATTTTGGTAATGTAGACAATCCATTTTTAAAGCTAATAATTCGTTTTGTGCATTTATCAGCACTATCTTTTCGTGTGCCTATCAATTTAGCTATCATTCCACGAATCAATCCGCCATGCTCATTTTCTAAGGCGTAGAGTTTTGGAAATGCATACCGAATGGATAATTCTTCAGGATTTCCTGCGTAAATGCCTCCGATAAGTGGATTTATAGCGTAGTTGTAAAATTCATGACCAAGGCGTCGCCTCGAGAAATCAGCTACGCTTTCTTCATTATCATCGGATTTTTTTACTTTGAATAATTCAGCAAGTACATGCAGGCAACCAAGTTTGGACCAAAGTGGATTGCATAATAATTCTAAAGGACCTCTTGGTACTGGGCAGAGCCGCTTGTTACGGACTATGAAACGGTTTTTTGCATCCGGTTGAGCATCAATAATTTGCTCCCTTAGTCCTGGAATACTGTTAAGGAATACTTCGATTTGCCTAGATTTTAGCTGAATAGAATTGGGGCCTTCCTCAACTAAATATCCATTATTATAAATGCTCTGAACGGCTCCGCCGACTTCTTTATGTGATTCGAGCACAACGATGTCTTCTCCATTTTTCTTAAGTTGCCAAGCAGTTGATAACCCAGTTACTCCGGCGCCTATGATGCAGGTTTTAGGCATATTTTTCTCTTGTAACTTCCTTTATCATGGCTTCAACGCAATCAATTTTTGCGTTCGGGAGCATGCCGTGCCCTAAATTAAATATAAAACCTGGTTGATTGGAATTTTCATCTAGTATACGCCTCGATTCAAGTCGAGTGATCTCTGGAGTAGTTGTTAGAACAGCAGGGTCTAAGTTGCCTTGTAAAGCAATCTTTCGATGTATATGTCTACGAATCTCATTAAGATCGACTGTCCAATCAATACTTAGAGCTGTTGCACCTGTACTCGATAATTTTTCTGCTTTATCTGTCATTCCCTTAGCGAAAAGTATAACAGGCACACGATTATCAAGACTATTAATAATCTTTCGGATCCAGCTTAAGGACCAATTTTCGTAGTGCGCGAGTGGACATAATGCAGCCCATGAATCAAAAATTTGTATCGCATCAGCTCCAGCATCAATCTGCAGATGAAGGTATTCTACAATAGCTTCTGTGAGAGTATTCATTAGAGATTCAAACTGTTCAGGCTGATTCCAAGCTAGTCTCTTTATCTCAGTAAATTCTTTACATGATCCACCTTCGACCATGTAGCATGCTAAGGTCCAGGGGGATCCTGAGAATCCTATAAGGGCTTTTTCCGCTCCAATATGCGAGCGAGTCAAACTTATAGAACTAGCGACGTAAGAAAGTTTCTCAGCGATATAGTTTCCATCTAAGGCAGAGATTTTTTTATGACTATCTAGACGATAGTCCATTCCAATACCTCCAGTGTCACGAAAGTGATAGCCTTGACCGAGTGCTTCTGGTATAACAAGAATGTCAGAGAATATAATTGCTGCATCTAGCGAGAACCGCTCTATTGGTTGTAGGGTTACTTCGGCGGCTATTTCAGGGGTTTGCACCATAGTTATAAAGTTATGCTTTTTTTTGAGCTCTCTATACTCAGGTAAGTAACGCCCTGCTTGCCTCATTAGCCATATTGGAGGTCGGTCAACAGGCAGGCATTGAATTGCTGCAAGAAAGCGATCGCGTGAATTCATTGTTATTTAGCGGTAATAAAGAATCAGTTAAATAATAAGAGTTTGTTTATTAACGTTGTTTATTGCGATTATTATTCAGCTTCCATTGAAGCCCAGTCTTGAACTTGTAAAAAACGCTCGTAGAGGAGAGCTTCTTGGCTACCAGCTTTAGGACTCCAGTTATAATCCCAGCGTACTTTAGGCGGTAGCGACATTAGGATAGATTCTGTACGACCATTTGATTGTAGCCCGAAAAGCGTTCCACGATCATATACTAAGTTGAATTCGACATATCGCCCACGTCTGTAAAGTTGAAACTGTCTTTGTGCTTCGGTGAAAGGAGAGTCCTTGCGCCTCTTTATGATTGGTTCATAGGCATCCATAAATTGATCTCCGACTGATTGTACTAATGCTAATGATTTATCAAATCCATCGAGTGATAGATCGTCAAAAAATATACCGCCAA
The DNA here is from genome assembly GCA_036160955.1 of Verrucomicrobiota bacterium. GTDB lineage: Bacteria > Verrucomicrobiota > Verrucomicrobiia > Opitutales > Coraliomargaritaceae. The sequence continues at coordinate 4,188 of JAYYDJ010000102.1, forward strand.
TTCCTCTAGCTTCCTTGCGGTGAGGTAGGTAGAAGTAGTCGTCACAAGCTTTTTTATATATCTGGTATAAATTTGGATCGATTTTATCGCATGCAATTTTAGCTTTTTTATGCCAATGGATAGCATCCTCATCATATCCATAGTAAGGCGTTAAATCAAATCCTCCCCCAAACCACCAAACGGCTTCCTTGTTACCAGGTGATGCATTAATGAAACGCACATTCATGTGTGTGGTTGGTACGTGTGGATTAAGCGGGTGTATAACTAGAGAAACACCCATGGCTTGGAAGCTTACCCCTGCTAATTCTGGTCGCATTTTCGTAGCTGATTCGGGGAGACGATCGCCTTGAACATCAGAAAAATTAATACCTATCTTTTCAAAAATTTGTCCGCCTTCTAAAATTCGGGAACTTCCTGCGCTATTACTAGATCCATCGTTTCTATCCCAGTCATCAATTATAAAACACTTAGAACTTTCATATTTTTTAATTCTTGAACAAATACGTTCCTGTAGTTCGGTCAAGTAGGTGCGGACAAGGTTTAGATTTGGATCGGACATTTAAACCTTATGTTGCATCATCAGTTTCTTTGGTACAAGACTTTGCTAAATTAATTACGCATGATTAAAAATATCTTAAGATTTAAGAAATTGCCGGAATCGGTAATTATTTTTGGATGTGGCTACATTGGAACTTCTTTAGCTAAAGTACTCATAGAAAATGGTGTTCGTGTTGGAGCTTTAACGCGTAATAAATTACAAGCAGAATTGCTCCGTACCCTAGGTGCTAAAGAAGTTTTACAGTTTGATTTACAGGATACAAATTGGCCAAATTATTTGAAGCTTCCTTATCAATCAGCAGTCAATTGCGTCAGCTCTGCAGGTGGCGGTCTTTTGGGATACCGCCAATCTTATGTTGATGGACAAAAAGTAATTCTCGATTGGGCAACTACCCAAAAATTAGATAAGTTTGTCTACACCAGTAGTACATCGGTTTATCCACAGGATGGAGGAGTTGTAGTTACTGAGCAGATGAGCACTCAAGACTGCTCTGAGTCGGCACTCTTACTTCTGGAGTCGGAACGAATCATTCAAGATCAGCGTTCACTTTTTAATAAGCACTACATATTCAGGTTAGCAGGAATTTATGGGCCACAGCGTCACTACTTACTCGATCAACTAAAGGCGGGTATAAGTGTTATTGCCGGTAAAGGAGATTATCATCTCAATTTAATTCACTGTAAAGATGCAGTCAATGCTCTGATGATTGCGTTGTATACAGACATAAATGTTGAGTCTGGAATTTTTAATCTATCGGACGGTAATCCCTCATAT
>JAYYDJ010000103.1:0-8148 GCA_036160955.1 Verrucomicrobiota bacterium
ACGGTTCAAGTTCATGTCCCACCCGGCATGCTTGCATTGGATTATTTGCGACAGCATAAAAATTTAACGGGAACAAAATCAGGCTGCAAAGAAGGTGATTGTGGCGCATGTTCAGTAATCATAGGGGAACTCAAGGGGGGCACTGTTGAGTATCGTCCAATGACTTCTTGTTTATTGCCAATGGGAGAGCTTCACGGAAAGCACTTGGTGACTATAGAAGGCCTAAATATGGAACACCTATCTGCTGTGCAAAATGCAATGGTTGATTGCGGCGGAACGCAGTGTGGTTATTGCACACCTGGATTTGTCGTTTGCATGACAGCGGGTTTAATGGCGCCCCAAATACCGCTTAATGAAGAGGGCGTATTATATGCGATTTCAGGAAATCTTTGCCGATGCACAGGCTATCGATCAATCAAAGATGCTGGAATTCGAGGTATTGAGTCATTACGAGATAAACTTATTGATAAAGAGCGAATTGAAGCTTTGGTTGAGGCTAAGGCGCTGCCTAAGTTTTTTCTTGGTATATCAGAACGCTTAAAGGCGATAAATCCTGAAGAAAGTCTCCAAATGGAGAGTCATCAAAGAGGACGTACCATTGTAGCAGGAGGCACCGACCTCTATGTGCAGCGTGGCGAGCAACTTGCCGAATCATCCATTACGCTCCTAAATAATGAGAGCGAAATTCCCCCAGCGATAGCTAATGAGGGAAGAGTTATTATTGATGCCCGTATGACTTTTGAAGCTTTTGCTACAGATTCACTCATCAAAACTTACCTCAAGGAAATTTATGATTATAACTTATTGATGGCTAGTTGGCCAATACGCACGCGATCTACTATTGGCGGAAATCTTTGCAATGCTTCCCCGATTGCAGACATGACTTGCTTGCTAATTGCATTGGAGTCCTCACTAGCTCTGACATCACCAGATGGGCACAAGCGGGAGTTGCCACTTCGTGAGTTTTATCTTGGATACAAGAAGCTTAATAAGGAGCCTGATGAGGTAGTTACTGAGATTTCATTCCCCGTTTTTAGCGAAAATACTTACGTAAATTGGGAAAAGGTGTCCAAGCGCGCTTGGCTAGACATTGCAACTGTCAATGCAGCTTGTAAGTTTGAAGTAGTAGATAACCACTTTGCACGGGCAAGCATGGCATTGGGTGGAGTCTCAGCAACACCTCTTTATTTAAAGGAAGCAAGTGTATTCTTAAAGAACAAACCCGTCTTAATGGACACAGTTTTAGATTGTCTTACTGTGGCACAGTCTGAGTTTAAACCTATCGGAGATGTTCGTGGAAGTGCCCATTATAAGCGCTTACTAGCTAGGCAGCTATTGCTTGCGAATTTTGTTAAAATTTTTCCAGAATCTATAGATGAGGAGGCTCTCTATGCGGCACTGTGACAGTAAATTACACGTAAGTGGGCGCTCCAAATATGTGGACGATCTACCTGCTCCTAATGGGATGCTACATGGTGCAATTTTTGGTTCACCAGTAGCGCACGGAAAATTGCTAGGTGTAGATTTTAAGGCGGCAAAAGACATCGATGGCGTTGTTGGTGTAGTCACATCAGATACTGTTCCTGGCAGTAAATTAATAGGAGCACTTCGTGCTGATGAACCGCTCTTCGCGATCGATGAAGTCTTATTTCAAGGACACCCCATAGCTATGGTTGTCGCAACTTCTCCAGAAATTGCAGAGTTAGCTGTCAAATCTTGTAGCGCTGAAATTGAAGAATTGCCTGTTAATATTTGTCCTCGAGTAGCTTTTAAGCGTGGTGATTTGCTCCAAGAAACCCGCGTTTTTGAGAAAGGTAATGTAGATGCCATTTGGGATGAATGTGACCATGTTGTTCAGGGAGCTATCGATTTAGCTGGGCAAGAGCACCTATACCTGGAGACCAATCGTGCGCGAGCGATTCCTGCAGAGGATGGTCAAATGCAAATTTTTTCATCTACACAGAGCCCATCTGCGGTGCAAAAGCACGTTGCAGCAGTATTGAAGCTGCCTATGCACAAGGTTGAAGTGGATGTGAAGCGTCTTGGAGGTGGATTCGGAGGCAAGGAAGATCAAGCAACTCAATGGGCCTGCATGGTCGCTGTGGGAGCACATATTTTTTCTAGGCCAGTGCAGTTAGTCCTTAGTCGCACTGCTGACATGCGTATGACTGGAAAACGCCATCCTTACAAGCAGGACTACAAAATTGGGTTAAACCTAGAAGGTAAAATCCTAGCTTATGAGGTAACTCACTTTCAAAATGGCGGTGCCTATATGGATCTTTCGGCTGCTGTACTCGAGAGGACTGTGATGCACTCAACAAATGCCTATGCCATCCCCAATGTTAAAATACGCGCTGCTTGTTGCCAAACAAACCTACCCCCTAATACTGCTTTTCGAGGATTTGGCGGACCTCAAGGTATGTTTGCATTGGAGGTGGCGATTGAACAAGCCAGCAAGAAAATGGGTTTAGATCCTGATTTTATACAGGCAAAGAACCTTATCAGCGACGGCTATGTTTTTCATTATGGCCAAGAAGTTGAGGCTTGTAATATGCAGCGTACATGGGATCAAGCTGTGAAAGATTTCGAGGTGGAGGCGATCCGTTCTCGCATTGAAAAATTTAATTCACAGAACCATTTTAAGAAGAAGGGCTTTGCCATGATGCCTGTCTGTTTTGGCATAAGTTTTACCAAAACATTTTTGAACCAAGGTAGTAGCTTAGTTCATGTTTACACTGATGGGTCTGTAAGTGTCACTACCGGGGGCATTGAAATGGGGCAGGGGATTAGTTCTAATATGATAGCAATTTGTTCCCGAATTTTTGGCATATCGTCTGATCGAATCAAATGTAACAGTACCAACACTACCCGTATCGCTAATATTTCACCGAGTGCCGCAAGTTCGACGACAGATTTAAATGGAAATGCCACAATAATAGCCTGTCGTGAAATTCTTGAGGGAATGAAAAAAGTTGGTGCCAAAGAGTTATCGTGCGAGCCTTCTGAAATTTCTATAAAGGAAGGCGTTGTTTGCGTTAACGCAGAGCCAGCAGAAATGACTTGGGAGGATCTTGTTTTAAAAACATACTTCTCGCGAGTTCAGTTAATGGCACATGGCTTCTATTCTCCACCTAAACTGCATTACGATCCAGTTAAAGGGCAAGGTCAGCCGTTCCATTATTATACTTATGGAACATGTTTAATTGAGACCACCGTTGATTGCTTGAGAGGCACTTATAAATTAGATGCTAGTCGTATAGTGCACGACCTAGGACGCACTATCATTCCAACTGTAGATCGTGGGCAAATAGAAGGAGGCTTAGCCCAGGGGCTCGGGTGGGTTACCTTAGAAGAGCTCGTCTTTACAGATGAAGGTAGGCTAACATCTAGTGCACTGTCTACATATAAGGCCCCTGATGCTGAGTTTATGCCAGAGACGATGGAGCTTAAATTATTGGAAAACGTCGATAACCCTGGTGGACCATTAGGCAGCAAAGCGGTAGGGGAACCACCATTTATGTATGGCATTGCAGCATTTTTTGCGATTCGAAAAGCCATTCAAGCATTTAGCGATACCGATGAAGCAGGTAAGGAAGTTCGCTGTCCGATTACTGCTGAGCGCGTCTTACTAGATTTGTATCCAAACTTTGATAAAACTCTAGAAGCCTCAAATCATCTTCAAGTCGGACAGTCTTTATAAATTAGGGGCGATTAAATTCCATGAGTCCTGATCTAATTGAGTTTTCAAACGTCGTTTTTCGTTTTGTCCACGTGCTTGCAGCTATAATGTGGATTGGGAATTCTCTTCTTTTTACTTGGATGGAAGTGAACTTTATTAAAGACCCGAAGAAAAATCCTAAAGGTGCAATAGGTCACATGAATATGCTGCATGCGGGTGGGGTTTATTTCTTAGAGAAGCGCGTTATTGACCCTAGTGCCATTCCAGAGCGGTTACATGTTTTTAAATGGCAGTCTTACATGACATGGATCAGTGGGGCGATTCTTCTGATCATGACGTTTTATACTCGGCCTGGCACTTTGATGCTCGACCCTTCTAAGACTGCCATGGCGGGATGGATGGCTACAGCTATCAGCATTTTCTCTATAATAATTGCTTGGTTCGCTTATGATTTAATTTGGCGTAGTCCTCTTAAAACAAAGCCATGGGCCGCTGTTACGCTTCTAACCGTATCTTTATTTACTTACGCATATTGGATTGATGGATTTTTTAATGGTCGCTTTGTTTTGCTCCAAATTGGAGCCATGATTGCGACGACAATGAGTGCGAATGTGCGCTTTGTTATCATCCCTAATCAGAAAAAAATCATGGCTGCTCTATTAGAGGGCAAACCGCATGATTTAGATGCCGGACATCAAGCCAAGATGCGGTCTTTGACAAATAATTACGTCACATTTCCAGTTATATTTTTAATGCTAAGCGCTCACTTTCCTTCTATATATGGCGACCCCTATTATTTGCCAATAGTTTTTATTATTATGGCAGGTTTAGTCGTGATTAAGCACATGATGAACATATACAATGAGTTTTCAGAATGGCTCGAAGTGTCGATTGCTACCTTTGTCTTAGGTGTTGGAGCTGTATTAATGATAATGTTTATTCCTGATCCAGTTGTCAAAGATGATAAGGGTTTGCCAGTTCAGATGACCGAAGAAGCAATTCTAGGTCAGAAGCTATATGCGTCTAAAGGATGCGTTGCATGTCACCAGCCCGTATCTTCTTCAATTGCTCCATCTTTGGTAGGAATCTACGGTACAGAGCGTCTCCTTGCAAATGGTTCAAGTGTCATCGCTGATGACGCCTATTTGCGGGAGTCGATTTTGTGGTCCAATGCCAAAGTTAGCCACGGCTATGCACCAGCAATGCCTGGATATGATGAAGCCTTCTCCGAAGATGAAGTCTCTCAAATGATAGCCTATATAAAATCACTAAAGTAGCAGAACTTGTATTTCCTTCTTAAATGGTATAATCTAATGTATGAAAATTCATAAAAATCTTCGTCAGATAAACCCTCCACCTCGATTAATGATGGGGCCGGGTCCTGTTAATGCAGACCCAAGAGTTCAAAGAGCAATGAGCGCGGATCTTTTAGGTCAATATGACCCCGCGATGACAGATTATATGAATGAGGTTATGGAGCTTTATCGGCAGATATTTGTAACTAAAAACCATTGGACTTTTCTAATTGACGGCACCAGCAGATCCGCGATTGAAGCCGCCCTTGTATCGATGGTTGAAAAAGGTGATAAGGTGCTTATACCAGTTTTTGGACGTTTTGGACATTTGTTAACCGAAATATCAGAGCGTGTCGGTGCTACTGTCATACCGCTACACAAAGATTGGGGTGAAATTTTTACTGAAGAGGAACTCGCGGATGCACTTGACCAACACAAGCCTAGTATACTTGCGATTTGCCAAGGGGACACTTCGACAACAATGAATCAACCTCTCGATTATGTTGGTCGCCTATGTCGTGAGAGAGGTGTTATTTCTTATGTGGATGCAACTGCATCACTTGTCGGTAATCCCTTACCTGTAGATGAGTATCAAATTGATATTTGCACGGTTGGCTTACAGAAGTGCTTGGGCGGTCCGTCAGGTTCTGCGCCAGTCACTATGACAGATGAAGTTGCCGATCGAATCAAAAGGCGCTGGCATGTTGAGAAAGGCATAGAGCCGGAGGGATTTAAACCCGGTGCGGGATCTCGCATAAAATCCAATTATTTTGATCTAGCTATGATTATGGCTTACTGGAGTCCTGAGCGCCTCAATCACCATACCGAAGCAACTAGTATGCTATACTGCGCCCGAGAATGCGCACGGTGCGTACTTGAAGAAGGATTACAAAATTGTTTAGCTAGGCATGCTCTTGCGAGCAAAGCAATGGTCGCAGGACTCAAGGCACTTGGGTTAAGTCTATATGGTAATCAGGACTTTAAAATGACAAATGTGACTGGTGTTTATATTCCTGAAGGGGTTCAGTCCGAAGCGGTACGCCATGATATGCTTCATGATTTTGGCATAGAGATAGGAACTTCTTTTGGTCCTCTTCATGGAAAAATATGGCGAATAGGGGCTATGGGATATAACGCTCGTAAAGATGCCATTTTACGAACCTTATCGTCGTTAACTTCAGTGCTCAAAATGCATGGAGTAAAATTGCCAGATGAGGATGCTGCATTAGCTGCGCTAGAGGTCTACCGATCTGCTTAGACTAAGCCGCTACAATCTATCATCTTTGCCGTTCGTGATATCACGCTTAATGTTAGATTCTAATTCATAAGACCCTCATAAACTTATGAAAAATGCATCACTTTTTATTTATGACATCAGCTATTTAGTCACTATGGATCATGAGCATCGCGTGCTTCGTAATGCTTGGATCTGGATTGAAGATGGCTTCATAAAAGAGCTAGGAACTAATGAGTATCCAGAGGCGTTACCAGAGAATGTCTATAGGCTTAGTGGCAGTGGTAAAATATTAATCCCTGGCTTAGTAAATACCCATCATCATTTTTACCAGAACATGGCGCGGGCTTACACGCCAGGCAATAACTTGCCTCTTTTACCATGGCTGAGGCATATGAATAAGCTATGGAAGAACTTTCGTGAGAACGATTTGAATTTATGCACGTGCTTGGGACTTGCTGAATTGATGCTCAGTGGTGCTACGACAGTTGTTGATCATCATTATGTTTTTCCTGAAGGGGCAGAAAATATGATTGATGCTCAATTTGATGCAGCATCGCAAATGGGAGTAAGATTTCATGCAGGTCGAGGTTCAATGAACGTTAAATCGGATTTGATATCAGATTGGGCGCTTCAATCAGAAGATGCTATTTTAGAGGATACGGAGAGGCTAATTTCAAAGTTTCACTCGGACGAGAAGGGATGTTGGCAACAAATAATTATTGCGCCATGCGCGGCGACCTCATGCTCAGAAAGTTTGCTACGATCTAGCGCTGAGATGGCTAAAAAACATAGAGTTGGCTTACACACACACTGCGGTGAAACAGTTGCCGAAAATGAATTTTCGCTGGAGCATTTTAGTAGTCGACCTTTAGACTATTTACTTGAATGTGGCTGGGATTACAATCGAGCATGGCTTGCGCATGGTATCCATTTTAATAATTCAGAGTTGAAAGCTTTGTCGAAGCATGGTGTTGGAATCGCCCACTGTCCAAATGCAAACATGCGCCTCGGCTCTGGCATTTGCCCAGTGCCTAAAATGTTGGAGCAAGGTATTAAAGTGGGTATTGGCGTCGATGGAAGCGCATCCAACGATTCAGGTCATATTTTAGGCGAGTTACGACAAGGTCTTTATCTTGCTCGTGTAGACGGCGGAGCTGAGGCTATGAGTGCCATGGATGCTTTGGAATTAGGAACTTGGCGTTCAGCAGAGTTAATCGGAAGAGATGATATAGGGCGAATTGCCGCAGGATTTTGTGGTGACTGCGCCCTTTTTCCAGTTCATGAACTTTACTCTAACGGCTGTGAAAACGCTGTAGACGCTCTACTAATTTGTCATCCTAGACAAGTATGTGATTTAATAGTAGGTGGAAATATCCGTATTAGTAATGGAAATATATCTTCCGTGGATTTAGACGAACTGATGCATTCGCACCGCAATCGTGCAGAACAAATACAAAATAACCTACACTAGTTAATGTATGACTCACAGAGGCATTCTCTCTGCATGTAGTGCAAATTGTTTTTCGAAAAGAAAATGCTAGATGTTTTGATATTTGTAATACCTTTTTTTTTGGTTTCTTTTCTCTATTCGACTGTTGGACATGGTGGCGCCTCAGGTTATCTGGCAGTTATGGCACTTCTAGCGGTAGATTTAACTTTGTTTAGATCAACTGCTCTAGGACTAAACATAATAGTATCTTTTCTAGGTACTTTAGCTTATTTAAAAGCTGGCTACTTTACGGGTAAGCTTTTTTGGCCTATTACATTAGCTGCAGTTCCTTTTGCATACATAGGTGGAACCTTAGAAATACAAGCAAATCACTTTAGAATCATATTAGGTCTAGCACTTTGTTTTGCTCTCATACGACTATTTATATCTGAGAATACTGATAAAAAAGTAAAATGTGCTATTATGTGGCAGATGATGCTATCCGGAT
>JAYYDJ010000104.1:0-5617 GCA_036160955.1 Verrucomicrobiota bacterium
TCGATAATCGCTCGCAGTTCATCGTGAGTACTAGCTACAGGTAATTCAGGGCGCTCGAGTGCAAGGCGCTCAGGCGGGCAGAAGAGTGACTTGTGATCGGCTACATCGATCATGGATAAATCATTGTATGAGTCTCCCGCAGCAAAGGTCGAAAAATTGATTGCTTTAAAGGCTTCAACAGCTTTGCGCTTGTGGTCTGGAATGCGGAGTTGGTAGTCCTCGATACGGTTGGTATCGTCAATAATTAACTCATGGCAAAACAGGGTAGGATTGCCGAGTTTTGTCATCAATGGACTGGCAAACTGGCTAAAGGTATCGGAGAGTATGACAAAGCGCGTTTTAGCGCTCACCCATTTGACGAAATCCACTGCACCTGGCAACGGATCTAGTGTGCTAATCACTGCCTCAATGTCAGCTAATTTAAATTGGTGATGGTCGAGTATGTCCAATCGATAGCGCATCAGAGTGTCATAGCAGGGCTCATCACGAGTGGTGCGCTTAAGTTCCTCAATGCCGGTTTTTTCGGCAAAGGCTATCCATATCTCAGGGATAAGGACACCCTCTAAGTCGAGACAAACTATGTTCATAACTTTAGAGCTATTTAATTATTGGTTGAGTCAATCTCAATTAGAGTGTGCCTGCAAGTCAGGAGGAAAATTACCGAGGATTTGATTAATGATCGTGTGAATCTCACTATCAGTTCGCGCTTTTCTTGCAAGGCGCTCGGTATGAGCTGCGCGCCATACCAGCTGTTGGCTGCGCGCATCAATTATGTCGATTACAATGGTGCCTTCATCATATGTATCGATTCTCATATTTGAGTAAGTGCCCATGCCAAAATATGGGTTACGTCGAAATGGAGGTGGTCCAGCGTTTAGGTCTAATAAATTAATACGCTCCTTTTTCGAAGTGCTAAAGGTCACACGGAAATCAATGTCAGTGGCGTCATTCCGGTATCCCTTGTTAAGCAAGACCGAATTGATTGCCCGAGTAATGCGGCGATCAACAATAGGACTAAGTGCTACATGTTGATATGCCGAACGCTCCTCACGTGAATCGATTACATAGCTATTGTACTCAAGAAATTTGTCGGTCGCACCCTGCTCATAATCAATCAATATGGGCGATACGCATCCGCTGAAGAATCCAAACAGTGAAACTAAGGCGAGGGTGTACAATATAGTATTTGTGGCTTTTATATTGATCATTTTATCAACTTATAAAGTATACGCTAATTAGGTTCTTTTCAAGCGGTTTGTGACAAAGATACTATCAGTAAGTTCCAATTGAGAAGGAATCTTCCATGCAGCCAGATATTTCCTGCAATGTTTACGGATGCGCCGTTTCCATGTGCGTAAATCATCTGCTGATTGTGTTGTTATTTCGCAAGCTATGATGGATCCAGTGATCGCACCTGCTTTGGCGTACACACGGCAGGCGTCGACTTCTGGAACCTGCTCAATGATCGCTTCAATTTCTGCTGGGTGTACTTTCTGTCCAGCCATATTAATTAAAGCACTTTTACGGCCAATAATTTGTAACTGACCTTTATCATTTGTACTTACTAAATCGCCAGTTTGGTACCATCCGTTTTCGCCCAGGGCGGAACTCTCAGCGTTTAGATACCCAATGATACGAGACGGAGCCTTTAGCCAAAGTTCATTATCTATGATTTTCCATTTTGTATCGATATCTTGAATACTAAAGAATAAACTATCCGAACTCGCACTTCGAATTTTTATAGCGCCTGTTTCGCTAGTACCAAATTTTTGCTGAAGCTTAGCCTGAGGGAATAGATGTGTTAATCGTTTTAGTAAAGTACTTGGCATAGGCTCCGCGCCATAAGCTATGACTTTCAAACAACTACAATCATATCGATGTGGTATCCCATTTAGAAGGAGTAGATTCAAAAAAGTTGGAGAAGTAGGTAGAACCGTGACCTTGTGGGCTTCAATTGCACGACCTACTGCTTCAGGACTTAACTGGTCTGGAATAATTAGGGTGGAGCCAGCAAAAAGGGAGCGAAATGCTGCGTCGAACCCTCCAATATGGTCGAGCAAAAGTAGTTGAAGGCTGCGCTCAGTGCGCGATGTAATCTTTTTATAGCGATCTAGTAATGCTTTTAAACTATGCAACATAGCTTTTGGGGAGCCGCTAGTTCCACTGCTTAGTAAAACCAAGCCAGATCCAGATAGTTTTTTATATAAAGTAGGGCGCCTATAAGTATCGCATTCAACGATCTTGGCGACCCCTCGATTAAAGGTTAAATGATAGTCTGCAGCGGCGACTTTCATTGATTTGATGCAGTCATTGGATGACAAACCAGGGCCTAAAGGTAGAGCAATTAAATTGAGTTTATGAATAGCTAAAAGAGCGGCTATACCCTCGATTGTTTGACTCACTTGGATAGCGATGACGGATTGGCTTCCGCAAGAGCTTAGCGTTTCAACTAAGTACCCAACGTATTTCCGAAGGTCATAGTAAAGCCAGTTACGTTGCCCCTCAATGCAAGCAGTTTGATCGATAAAATTTACTAGTCTCTCTTCGATCCAGTCCACTTTTAGCTTACCCCACCTAGATAGAGGATTTGACCAGTGATAAAGTCACTTTCTGCTTGAAGGAAAAAGTCAATAACATTGCAGACATCACGTACTTCTCCAAGTCGTGTGATCGCTTGTTGGTGTATGAGCGCTTGCATTTTTTCTGGTGGTACGCCACGGATTAAGTCTGTGTCAATCGGGGTTGGTCCGAGAGCATTGACAGTTATTTTTAGCTCCGCAAGCTCACGCGCGAGAATCCTTGTTAGGCTCTCTACAGCAGCTTTGCTAGCAGCGTATATAGCTTCACCTTCAAGATTTAGGGGATGCGCTACCGTAGTAAAATTGACAATGCGTGGCGCACTACTTCTGCGCATAAGCTTCGTCATCTCTCGACAAAATAGGAACGTGCCGACTACATTGGTTTGAAGAATGCGACTGACTGTTTCGCCTGGAGTCAATAGTGCATGGTTCATCGAAGCAATCCCTGCATTATTTAGTAGCGCGTCTATTTTTCCATGGGACTCTCGAATCGCCCTAGCCATATCTATAACAGCTTCTTCATCGCTCACATCGAGCGAGAAGTGCTGATAGTTGGCGTGCTTAATACTTGCGTTTCCTCGGCTACAACCAATGACTTTAAACCCTTCAGCTAAGTAGTGCACAGCAATTGCTTTGCCGATACCCTTTCTGGTGCCAGTAATAACGATAGTCCTCATTAATTTTTACTTTGGATGCGTTCTTGTAGTGCATCAATCAGGCTATCAACATTGCGAAAAGGAGACTGCTGTTCGCTCATAGCTTTATCATCTGCAAGTACTATATTAGCTTTGTAGCTTTCGGCTACCGCTTCTTCTATATCTGCAATCAAGTTGACCAATGCCATGCTGTCGAGCGCACCACCTTCTCCGTAGAGTGGGCTTTGTAAGTGAGGTTTCTCCAAGGCAGTTAATTCAAAGTCTTCGGCTAGTTGACTGACAGACTTTAGAACAAGGGCTTCGATTTCGATACGATCGGGCATATATTAAAGTGATTTATTACGGGGAGAGTTAGTGCCAAAAAATTCACTTCTCGTTGCAGAGCCTGGAGCAGAGATATTTTTACGGCCGATGACTATGTATACAGTAATAGCCATAATTTTTAAGTCGAGCAAGCAAGAATGATGGTCGATATACCAACAATCTAGTTCAAACTGCTTTTCCCATGTTAAGCCGTTGCGGCCATTGATTTGCGCCCATCCAGTTAATCCTGGAACTACATCATGGCGGCGTTTTTGCTCTGGAGAATAGCGTTCCAAATACTGGATTGGTAAAGGGCGAGGGCCCACCAGGCTCATGTCTCCCTTGAGTACATTCCATAGCTCGGGAATTTCATCTAGGCTACTGCTCCGTAAAAAATGACCCCACCTAGTAATACGCTCAGCGTCTGCTTCGTGACCCAAATGCATTGTGCGAAACTTAAAAATTCTAAAGGGTCGCCCATGGTATCCTCCGCGCTTTTGGCTAAAAAATACTGGCCTGCCAAAAGTGATTAATTGTAAGGCGCATAGTCCTATTATAACAGGGGTTAGCAGAATAATTAGACTAGTGGATACTATTATGTCTATAAAACGCTTCATTCAATTCGCAAAAGCTATGATTATTTATTAACATATGTCTACATCACAATAACTTTAGCTTATACATTTAAGTCAGTTCTTGCATCGATTCAAAAAAAGAGATTTCTGATCATTATGAAAAATGACACATTAACAGCACATAAGTATCAACTAAATGCTAGCGAACGCACATTTCCACCTTTTAATTTAACAAATTTACTAACGACTTGCTTCGGCAGCGGTAGTGGGGAGCGAGTTTGCGTACTTATTGATTTACCAAACCCGCTCGACATTAAAGATTTTCGGTTTTTGGGTGATCCCACTTTGTCGATTCAAAATTATGGCTATGAAGTCTTTTACAAAGGTTTTAAGTCAGGCGTCCTTGAGAAGATGAACTGGAAGGGTGGAGAAATTTTTGCGTACAAGGAAACCGGTGGAAGCAACCTCGATATGGAAGATGCATGCTTTAATCCGACCGGTGAGCAGCTCAGCCTCGATAATGATATTTATACGCAATACGACATTATCCTAGTGGTGTCGACATTCTCAGCAACGGCGCCCCTTACTGCTAAATGTAAAGAGTTTGGTTTCCGTGGAGCAACACTACATGGCTTAAACCAAATCATTTTGGATACAGGATTGTCTGTAGATTATGATTATGTAAGCGAGGATGCTGAAAAGTTGCGTCGGGGGCTAACTTGCGCCGATCGCTTTGAAATTGATTTCGAAGTGGAGGGATCTTCCTACACATTATCACTGCACACAAATGGCCAAGAGGCACAAAAAAGCCACGGCCTATGCCCCCCAGGCAAGCCAGATGTAGCTAATTTGCCCGCGGGCGAGGTTTACTTCGTTCCTGATAGTGCGGATGGTGTATTCCCCTTTAAATATGATGAAAGCACGATAGGGCTATTGCACGTAAAAGACGGTAAGATTTTTAAGTCACAGTTTGTGTATGGAGACTATGCTGAGATAGAAGCCCATAATGCAAGACTCGCCGATGATCCCATGATCGGGGCTATCGGTGAATTAGGCTTTGGTACTCAGGTGCTGCCTTTTTCTGGTAGAGATATACAAGATGAGAAGATTCTTGGTACTATACATGTAGCCACTGGACGGGATGATCATCTTGGAGGAAATATCACTCCAGATCTTTTTAAAGAGCATATTAATGCATCGCATGATGATGTGCTGTACGCTCCTCATAAAACTCCTGAGATTCGGTTGCAGCAAGCGCGTATGTACAAACAAGGCAAGTCGACAGTGCTTATTGAGAATTACAAGCCGGCAGCATATATGGTGGAGTGCCTAGAGTCTGAACTCTCTGTCGATTAGTGAGTATAGGTAGGCGCTAGCCAAGCGACAGCCAAGACTTTCTCTAATTTACCGCTGCTACATGTAACCCGCACCATTTTGAATCCTTACGAATCTGCTGAGCTCTTACACCAGTATATGGTGTTTCATTATGCTAGCGCCGAAGAGC
>JAYYDJ010000105.1:0-20507 GCA_036160955.1 Verrucomicrobiota bacterium
ACAAGGTTCACGTGGATGGTTTTAATGTTTCTACTGAAGCTGAGTGGATGGTTGATTATGTGGGTCCAGGAGGTGAAGGCGATGCATTTTCAACTATAAGCACTCCATTAGCAAATGATATACAGTACGTTGATGTAATCTCTGAAGGATATAATGTTCACGTGGATGGCTTTAATATATCCTACACTGAAACAGAGCCACAGGTAGCAACCAAAACTTTAGAAGAGCATGTTTCGGATCTAGAAAACAGAGCAGATATGATGGAAAGTGAAAGGGATGCAAGGCCAACTCAAGCTGATTATGATAGTGTTGTCGCAGAAAGAGACGCGAAGCTAACCATGGAAGAAGTGAGGGATATGAAATTGAAATCTCAAATGATGCAAGTTGACGAAGGAAATGCTTCATTAAATATAGTTTTGGAGGCAACAGATAATTTAGGTATCACTAATCCAACTTGGTCACGTATTCCAGAAGATAAAGTGGTTATTCACCCAAATTTCCAAAATGGAAAAATTCGAATAGATGTTGAAGGTGATGATGACTCGAATACCGGTACTAGATTCTATCGCTTTACAATGGGTGATTGATCAAAGATCATATGAATTAAAGTTATTTCATTTATTTAAATTAAGCGTTAATACTATATTCAAGAAAGTTAAATCTCTCGTTGTTTTACATCTTAATAATCGATTAAGTATTCCCATATTTCTGATTCATAAAATCAGTAATCTCTATGGTCGATTTACCTTCTTTATGGAGTCGGTAAATATCATCCAAACGTTCTGTTCGTTTAGGGTTAATTCTAAACATACTTAAGTGACCCGTTCTTACTCTTGTCCTTATATTTAGAATATAACGGTGCAGTAAGTATTTATGGAAACCTATTCCACCGTAACCGATTTTGCTAAATTACGAGGCTTATCAACATCGCAACCCCGCTCCAGTGCGATATAGTAGCTAAGCAATTGCATCGGAATGCTCATAACAATTGGCTGAATAATTTCGTGGCAAGTTGGCACCCGTATAATTTCATCAATATCCGCTTCTGGTAGCTCGCAATCGTCGCCTGCGACACAAATCACGGGGCCTTTACGAGCCTTTACTTCCTGCATATTCGCAAGGCTTTTCTGAAAAATTTCTCCAGATGTGGCTAGGAATACACTTGGGCAGTTTTCGCTTACAAGTGCAATTGGCCCATGCTTCATTTCTGCTGCAGGGTAGCCTTCTGCATGAACATAAGAAATCTCTTTGAGCTTGAGCGCTCCTTCTAGCGCGATCGGAAACATCATTTGGCGACCTAGAAATAAGCAGTCTTCATACTTTGCATACTTTTTTGCGATCGCTGCAATCGCATCGCTTTGACCGAGCACCTTTTTGACTAGTTCGGGCAGTTTCTTCATCGCTTTAACTATTTTTATACCATCGCCATAGCTGAGCGATCGCAAGCGCCCCAAATAAAGTGCCAACATAGCACAAATCATGATTTGTGAAGTAAATGCCTTAGTCGATGCGACTCCTATTTCAGGGCCTGCATATTGGTAGATACCACCTTCACATTCTCGCGCAATAGATGAGCCGACACTATTATTGATCGATAGCGTACGGTAACCTTTACGCTTAGCCTCACGTATGGCAGCTAGCGTATCAATGGTTTCACCAGATTGGCTAATTGCAATGATAAGCGTATTTTTATCCAAGGGCGCATTTCGGTAACGAAATTCCGAGGCGTACTCGACCTCTACTGGTATACGAGCAAAGCGCTCAATCAAATATTCTGCCACTAAGCAGGCATGCCACGCGGTGCCGCAGGCAAGAAAAACTATGCGGTCTGCATTGCGTAGATCTTGTGGACTTAAATTAAGTCCGCCAAATACCGCCGTGCTACAATCATCCGAAAAGCGCCCACGCATGCCATTTCTCAAGGATTCGGGTTGCTCAAATATCTCCTTTTCCATGAAGTGACTGTAATTTCCAAGTTCTGTCTCTGCGGTGTCCCAGTCGACTGTATGTATAACCGCCTCTACATTCGCGCTATTTGTGGTCGTAATTGAGAAATCATCTGCAGATAGATGCACTACTTCATTGTCATTTAAATAAACGACATTGTGCGTGCAGTGCGCGATAGCATTTACATCGGAGGCGATAAGATTTTCATCTTTGCCAATTCCAACTATTAGTGGCGAACCTATGCGTGCCCCAATCAATTCTCCTGGGCAATCGGCACATATAACAGCTATACCGTATGTACCATCCACGTGAGTGAGGCTCTTGCGAACCGCTTCTAAAAAGCGACTTTTATTCTCCTTATCCTCTTCTTTATTGTAATGATATGCTATTAAATTACAAAGTGCTTCCGTATCGGTGTCCGAAACAAAAGTAAATCCCTTCTCATCGAGAAACTTTTTCATGTTCAAATAGTTCTCAATTACGCCATTATGAACGATGCAGATCTTACCATCACTGCTGATGTGCGGATGTGCATTTGCTTCCGTTACATCTCCGTGAGTGGCCCAGCGCGTATGACTGATGCCGAGCGAACCTCCTAGGTCTTCTCCGAGCGCAGCTTCCAGCTCTTTTACGTGACCAGTCCTTCGAGTGGATTGAATGCCTGCAGCGCTAAGAACGGCAATGCCCGAGGAGTCGTAACCACGGTATTCGAGCCGCTTTAATCCATCTAGCATGACGCTGCCCGCTCGGTCGCGGCCAATATATCCAACAATTCCACACATATAAGCTTCAATTGAGGGTAAATAGTCTATAATAATCAAGATTATTGATATATATGCTGCATAAGACAATTATATGAAAAAACGTAATATCATCTGTATTATTATGGGTGGGGGACGTGGTTCACGTCTTGTTCCACTTACGAATGAGCGCTGCAAGCCTGCTGTACCCCTGGCCGGTAAGTATCGTTTAGTGGATATTCCTATTAGTAACTGTCTAAATTCTGGCTTTAACCAGATATATGTTCTAACCCAGTTTAATACTGCTTCGCTGCATCACCACATTCAGGAATCGTATAAGTTTGACCCATATGGAGGAGGTTTTGTCGATATTTTATCTGCAGAACAGACCGATCATGGAGATGCGTGGTATCAAGGTACTGCAGATGCAGTGCGTCAAAATATGCATCACTTTCGTAGCCATGGGGAGGACGACCTCTATGTTATCCTTTCTGGAGACCAACTCTTTCGATTGGATCTTCAAGATGTGGTGCGGGATCACGATGCATCTGGGGCAGCGGTTACTATAGCTGCGAAGCCAGTCAGCATTAATGAGGCAGGAGGCTTAGGTCTTATGCGCATCAATGAAGATCTTGAAATTACAGAATTTATTGAAAAACCAACAGACCCAAAGATAATAAAAGACTTAGCTGTGGGTGATTCCGTCCGCAAAAAGATGAAAAATCCTAGCGATCAACGGTATTGCCTAGTCTCTATGGGAATCTATATTTTTAGCGCTAAAACACTAAATGAAGCATTACGCTCGGATTCGACAGATTTTGGTAAAGAGATTATACCGGGAATGCTTGGAAAGCAAAAGCTCTGTAGCTACGTGTTTGATGGCTATTGGGAGGACATCGGTACGGTTAAAGCTTTCTTTGATTGTAATTTACGCCTGACAGACCCTATTCCACCCTTTAATTTTTTTGATGAAGAAGCTCTAATATATACACGTGCCCGATTTTTACCTGCTTCAAAATTAAATTCGTGTACAGTAGATCGTGCTGTTGTGGCTGATGGTTGTATCGTCAGTGATGCAACTTTAAATCGATGCTCTCTGGGAGTTCGTTCAGTCGTAGCAGAAAAATCTGAACTTGAAAATGTGGTGATGATGGGCGCCGATCACTTTGAGACATTTGAGCAGATTTCAACCAATAAAAAAGAAGGGCGCCCCGCGATGGGGGTCGGCAGAAATTGCCAAATTAACAATGCTATCTTAGATAAAAATGTACGTATTGGAGACAACGTAGTCATGGATCCAACTGGTCTGCCGGATAATTTCGGCCCTGGAATTGATGTAGCTGTTCGTGATGGTATACTGGTGGTAACCAAAGATACAATTGTCCCTGACGGCTTCGTTCTTAAAGCTTAGCTACTTATTTTTTTTGCCATTGTGCGCATAGGTAATTACCAACAAGCCTATTACTATCATAAAAAGTGAGTAAAATTGGCCACGATTCATGCCAGCAATTAAGCTAGCATCAGGTTCTCGAAAAAGTTCTCCAATACTGCGTAAAATCCCATAACCGCATAGAAATTCTCCACTGATCATTCCTATGCTTGGACGCTTGATCCAAAATCGCCATTGCAAGTAGGCGAACAGTAGGCCACCCTCTAGCGCTGCTTGGTAAAGCTGTGAGGGGTGCCTTGCTAGTGGCTCAAATATACCGGTATCAGGATTGTAGTAGGCTGGACTTTGTGGGAATATTACCGCCCAACTTGCAGAGCTAGGGCGCCCCCATAATTCTGCATTAATAAAATTTGCGATGCGCCCAAATAATAGACCCAGAGGCGCGATACTACAAATGCTATCACTAAGTTCCAAGAAACGGAAGCGTTTGCGCGCAAAATATATGAGTGCTATCGTTACTCCTATAATGCCTCCATGACTAGCCATCCCGCCTTTGTCGACTCTGAAGAAAAGCAAAGGATTTTGTAAAAATGCTTCCCAGTCGTAGAGCACCATATATCCCAAGCGTCCACCAAGCAGCACACCTAGTATGACCGCGGTCATGAGCGAGGAACGCTCCTCTTTACTTATTACAAATCTACTTTTTTGATTATACAGGCGTAGCAGTAACCATGCAAAAAGGAAGGCTAGCAGATACGCCAATCCATAATATCTTATCCCATCTAAACCAAGTGGGTTATCCGGAAAACGAATTAAAAATGGGCTTAGATCATGGATCCAGTATGCATGGCTACTATTCATTATTTTTCTTATACTTGCGCTCGTAACAGCAGGGTGCAACTCGCAACTTGTGTGGATTTATAGGCTTGTGATTTTCTGGCTTTGACTTTTTTCAATCGAATTGAATCTTTGTAGTTACCTATGTTATTACGTTCCTGTTTGTTGTGTATGATCCTAGCTGCACATACCACTTTGATACCAGCAATCGCTTTCGCGCAAAGCGATGTTCGCGTTGCGGTAGCAGGATTAAAGCAAGATCTTAGTCTACTTAGCCAAGAAGTCAGAACCCTACGCCTTGAGATTGAGCAATTATCTCGTCAGAATTCCGCACTGCGTGCCCGAATAACTTCAAGTGAAGCCGATCAATCACTACAAGAGCGACTCACCGAGATTTCCTCTGGAATAGAGAGAATACGTGTAGAATATAAGGCAGCTGATTCAAAAAATAAAGATACTATTATAGCCGAGCTGAATCAACAGATGGCAGTTCTTACGAAACAAGTGCGGGATGCAATTCATTCGGTTGTCAACGCGCAGCCAAAGATCAGTATCCCAACTCAATTTTCTGATGATTATCCGAAGACCGGAGTTTCGTATACTGTAGAATCTGGAGATACTCTCAGCGCCATCGCACGGGCCCATGGCTCTTCAACAAAGCACATTCAAAACGCAAATAAAATCGTGAATCCTTCGCGCGACTTACAAATCGGTCAGACGATATTTATTCCTATACCCCAACAATAAATGAGTAATAAAAGTAGACTCGGCCGTGGCCTTGGAGGCCTTATTTCTGGCTCTGGATCAGTTGCAGCAAGAAGTACGCCTTCTGAGCATTCTGAAAATATCCCACAGAAGAAAAACCTGAGTGGTGCTGTCCCGCCCACTTCGCAGAAGAGTATTATTAATAAAACCACTGCCAATCCAGCTCCCCTAGAGTTACCATTGGACTTGATCTCCGCTAGTCCTTATCAGCCGAGGCGTGAGATTAACTTGGAGCATGTCGAAGAACTCGCTAAGAGTATACAATCGGAAGGTTTGATCCAGCCAGTAGTAGTGCGTGTTAAAGGTAAGGGATATGAACTAATTGCAGGCGAGCGACGGTTACGGGCTTTCCAATCCTTAGAAAAAAAAGTCATTCCAGTACGCGTGATTGAAGCCACCGATGCTTCAAGTGCGACGCTTGCGCTAGTTGAGAATTTGCAGCGCGAAAATCTTAACCCGATTGATGAAGCGATGGGGTATGCAAGTTTAGTTCGTGATTTTGATTTGACACAGGATGCAGTCGCTAAGCGAGTGGGTAAGAGTCGCGCCCTCATTGCTAACTCGCTTCGCTTACTCTCCTTGGACGACGAGATACAAGGCTTTCTTGGTCGCCGCCTCATTTCTACTGGTCATGCTAAAGTTATACTTGGATTAGAGAGTGTAGCCCAGCGTAAACTCCTAGCGCGAAGAATTATAGAGTCTGCAATGAGTGTTCGCGAAGCGGAAGTAGAAGTACGGCGCTTAAAGCAAAGTGGAGGGAGTTTTAATGGACGCACAAGTGGTAATACTTCAGAAGCTGAAGTAGTCGCTATTCGTGATTTAGAAAAGCGTATTGGTGAGCATCTTAACTCGCAAGTATCAATAAAACATTCTACTAAAAAAGGAAAGATAACTATCGAATATTTTGGCAATGAAGACCTGGAAAGAATTTTGGAAAAAATTGGAATTCAGTAAGTTTCTAGTTTGTTAATCTCTACACTATAATAATTTGTGAATTACTGGTTAATGAAGTCAGAGCCGGATGTTTTCTCTTTTGAGGATCTAAAGGCTAGACCAAAACAAACGGAGCCATGGGATGGTGTTCGTAACTATCAGGCACGTAATTATATGCGAGATGCCATGAAAGTTGGCGATTTAATATTATTTTATCACTCCAATACTAAGCCACCGGGTGTTGCTGGTATAGCTGAGGTTGCTAGCGCTCCATATCCAGATCCTACAGCATTTGATAAACAGTCAAAATACTATGATAGTAAAAGTGACCGACATAGTCCGCGTTGGATACTTGTAGATGTTAAGTACAAGGCTGACTTAAAGCAGTTTGTATCGCTTGAATTTATGAAATCGGATCCAAAACTTAGTGAAATGCGAGCACTTCAGAAAGGGAACCGTCTGTCTATTACACCTGTGACGCAAGCTGAGTTTCTAGCAATCCAACATGCAGGTAATTTAAAGTCATAGTTTGGGCTACTGTTGCAGTTACTTATCCGATCAATGCATTAATTTTTTCGCATCACCACCGACTTTGAAGCTCCATAGTGGGCCCTGTGAAATCTTATTTTTGTGCTCTGAATCGACTCTCCAATAATAGGTTTCGCCAAAAACTAGTTTTGGGATTGGGCAGATATTACTGTCTTTTAATGTAGCGACTAATTGTAGAGAGTTTGGATTCTTGCCAAAATATACACTGTGTGTGGATGATTGGTACGCTTCAAGAAACATCAGATCGATTTGCTCAGCTCTAACAGTAGCATTATTTTTGGGTATGGGTGTGGATGCATGTATTGCTCTATAACCTGGAATCCAATAATATTTCTGATCACTTTGGTAGGCTCCAATATCGATTGTTTCTTTAGATCCTGTTTCATATAATTCCCTTACTGATGTGTACTCGTTTGGATTTTCATTAACAAGTACTGGGCGCCCAGCATGAATCAAAGGGCTGTCTAAGCGTGGCCTGAAATCATAATTTACGGGATCGCGCAAGTATTTGTAGGCAGCGCCTGCTTCAGTTATGTTATTCTCATGCTTACCGGGTAGGACGTTATAGTTTAGATCCCTGAAGTACTTGGCCCCATTTTTATAGTTTTCAGTTCTTTTATCAAAAATACGTAAGTCCCAGCTACGGTGACTTATATTTGCTAAATTATTTATAATTAATGATTGAGCATTTCCCATGATACCATGCATAGCCTTGAACCCTTGTACGCTAAAATTGAATTTCTCCTGCTTGGGGTCTGGATAATAATTACAGTTAATCACTGTATTATTACTGATTAAATGTCGGTCGCCTTTTACTTGGCTAGGCTGCGTGTTCCACATAACATTAAACGCAAATTGGCCATCGCCATAGACCGAGCCATCGTTCTGGAAAAAATTCATACCGTGGTAATCAAAGCGGACACCTTGGCGGTTGGAGTCATGTACCCAGTTGTGTGTCACATAGGTTCCTTTTTGTACTCTTGTACCTACATTAATACCTGATCCATCATGTTGCAAATTCCCAGCATCGTAGACTCTATTATAGCGGATTTTGCAGCCCTCACTAAAGGCACGTATGCCCTCTGAATTTCCTGTGCGTCTTAATGTTGAGTGAACAATAGATCCGCCTTTTCCAATCATCACAGAGCCAGAGGCGCCATTTGTATTTACGTCCCATTCGATATCTTCAAATAGACAATTATAAATACTCATTTGCTCACTATCAAATATTATCGGAGCATTTGAGCGGGAGTAAATGCAGTTGATTACTTTGTTTTCACGCCCTCTAAAGAAAGTCGATAGTGTATTATTTGTGTTATTATTATAATTATTAAACCAGTCGAAATGTCCAAGCGTGTACTTATTTGCGCTGGGGTAATCAAATCGGCAATTTTCAAATATTATATTTTCGCAATATCTTATATCATAACCTGCAGCAAAAAAGTTTAAGTCTTTAAAATGAATATTTTTAACTCTCAGTAATTCTATCATATGATCATTTTTACGACTATGAAGCATCAAAGAGTCTAACACACTTTTACTCTCTGGCTTATAGTATAGATAGTTAGTTTTAGAATCATACCACCATTCATTTACTTGATCGAGAGCGGGTAAGCCGTAAATGTAGTATGCTGTATGTTTACGTAGTTCATTAACAGTGATGCCTTTTGTAGAGTATGAGAAATAGTCGCAGCCAGCTTCGTGTTCAGTAATGCGCCTCGCCCACGTACGCCAGTGGCCAATATTTAGTACGGCAACAGCACCAGTAAAGTCGACCTGAGTTTCTGCGAGGCTTTGTTTTTTAGTAATGGTAGTGTAGCGACTGTCGCCCTCGTTGAATCCTGCCTTACTGCTTGATTTAAAAGCATCATCATAGGCGACTCCGAGCCTGCTTTTACCTGTTGGCTTTTGATTATGATAGCCACCATCAAGACTTCGCATGCCCTCGGTCATGCGCCATATCTTGCCATCTTCAAAGGTAGCAGTCGGCCAGCGAGCAGGATATGCATATGCATTATTTGCAAACAGTTGCCAAACAGGTTGGGCAACAATTGTTTTAAAGATACCATTTTCGTGAGCCTGCCAATCGGTTTGAAGCAGAACAGTTCCCTTGATTACGACCTGCTCTTTAGGATACGCACGTAGTGATAGGGATTTATCTTCATGATTTACTTTTATTGCTTCAAGGTAGGTTCCGCCTCGTAAATAAATAGTAGCACCATCGCTCGCCTTATTTATAGCTGTCATTATAGATGGATATGGGGATTTCAAGGAGCCGTTGCCTCGCTCTGATTGCTTACTGCATACAAAAATTGCGTCTTGGGCTAACGAAATCGAATGACTGGATGCGTCTGCCTGTGTGGAATTTGCTAGTATGCTGCAGTTTAAGCATAGGTATAATGAGCCTATTAAGTTCTTAATAAAATGGAATTGTTTGCGGCTCACTCGGATTTTTTGATCACTGAGTCTAAGAGAAATTTCTTTATGTAGTAGCATAGTCTGCGAAGGGTATAAATTCTGGTATATAGATAGATTAATCAAGGACATTGGATGCCTCAGTAGTGGATTGCTGAAGAGCATTTAATTTATTTTTGCTCGCTCGCACACCGAAGACTAAAAACGTTGATAAAATTGCGAGCAGGAGCAAAAGAATTCCAAGAAGTATACCTTTTTTGCTTAATTTCTTCATTTTTTGATAGTTGGTTTTCATGAAAGTCTAGTACGGTAGTCTTCGTATCCGAAACGTCGTATCACTTGCAAGCTATGCTCCTGACTAAAATGACAGATAGTTGGAAGTGGTATTCCGTTAAATGTAGTATTTTTTACCATAGTATAATGCGCCATATCTAGAAATACTAATTTCTGACCAATTTGTAAGGGCTCATCAAAAGAGTAGTCGCCGATTTTATCGCTAGCTAGGCAGGATAACCCGCCTATATGGTAATTATATGCTTTCACGTTTGGACTTCCTGCACCCATTATATTTGGGCGATAAGGCATCTCAAGAACATCGGGCATGTGGCAAGTTGCGGATGTATCAACAATCGCTATTAGACCCGCATCGCTGTCTGTAATATCTAGGACTGTACTGACTAGAACGCCTGTGTGAAGCGCAACAGCTTCCCCGGGCTCTAAGTATACCTCTACTTTATATTGCTTGCGAAAGTGCTTTATAATTTTGTAAAGGCGCTCTAAGTCGTAACCAGGGCGAGTAATATGGTGCCCACCTCCAAAGTTTAGCCATTTGAGCTTTAGTGTACGAAGCAGATCGCCAAATTTATCCTCAAAGGCATTAGCAGTACGCTCAAGCGCATCTGCATCTTGCTCACAGAGAGCATGAAAGTGAAAACCGTCTATTTTATCGAGTAGATCACTTGGCAAATGTTTCAGTTGACTGTCAAAGCTACTGCGCGTCGTCCCCAGACGAGATCCATAGGAACAAGAGTCATAGCTAATGCTTTCTACTTCGGACTGCTCCGGGTTTATGCGTATTCCAAGTTGCGGAAGTTTGAGGCCGTCTATGACATGTAAACCAAGTGCAAGTTGCTCCGCAGAGTTAAACACTAAGCTGTTTACATACTGGCACATTTGCTTTAATTCATTTTCCTTGTATGCTGGTGCGTAGACATGAATTTCCTTTCCGAAGTGCTCTTTTGCCAGCAGGCTCTCATGTAAGCCGCTGGAGGTTGTACCAGATAAGTAATGCTTAAGGACTGGGAAAGTGCTGTGGCATGCAAAGCCTTTGAGCGCTAGTAAAATTTTAGCACCGGACTTCTCTGCAACAGATTGTAATATGCGGCCATTTTCTTCCAATAGATTTAGATGCACTACATAGGCAGGGGATGGAACTTGGCTAAATGGTATTTCAGCCAGCGCTGATAGCCGCTGCTCACTTATTTTTGGTATTGGATCTTGTACCATAACTGATCTCATATATGAGCCCTGTAACCGGCTTTTTGACGAGATAATTCTTAAATCTTTGATATGGGAGAAAATTGCGCAAACTTTAGGTTGCTTTTCAGGGTCTCTATTTTATTGTGCGCGGTTTTCTTTTACTCAGAGCATTGCATTTGCGTTACCCTTATCCTTTATTTTTACAGTCATGAATCAAGTTAAACTCAATGTTGTTTCACGTGAAGCTTCCAGTCGCGGAGCTGTTCGTCGTCTTCGCGCAGCTGGAAATATTCCAGCAAACGTTTACAGTAAGGGTACAGCTCGTTCTGTTTCAGTTAGTGCGGTTGAATTTCGTAACCTCAATCGAGTGCTAGGCGGTGAGGCATCATTAATCGAATTAACGGATGAAAATGGTGAGAGTATTTTGACCTTAATCAACGAAGTGCAGCACCATGCAATCAAAGGTTCTGTCAATCATATTGATTTTCAAGAAGTGCAGCGTGGTGAGTCCTTTGTAACTAGTGTTCCAACGCATTTATCTAACGAGGCTGATTGTGAAGGAGTGAAGCTCGAAGGTGGCATGTTAGATCACAAGTCACATGAGGTAGAAATTCGTTGTCGGCCTTCGAAATTGCCTGATCATATTTTAGTCAATGTTGCCGAGCTAAAAGTCGGAGAAGCCATTCACATCAGTGACTTACCCGATATTGAAGGCGTTGAGTTTCTTGGTAATCCTATTCAAGTCATTGTTTCTTGCCAGCCTCCAATTGTAGCTGCTGAGCCTGAAGAAGTCGAGCCATTGGATGCAGCAAGTGTACCTGCTGACAATATTAAGGAAGAAGATTCTTATGAATCTGATTCACAAGAAGGCGAATAAATTTACCTGAAACCAGATTTTAATAGTAACTTAAACTTAACCGGAGCCTTAGCTCCAAACCGTTCTTTCTAAAATGCCCATATCGGTCATTGCTGGCCTTGGAAATCCAGGTCCTAAATACCGCAATACTAGGCACAATCTAGGTTATGATCTTATCGATCGCCTCGCGATACAGTTGCGCACACAATGGAAGGTAGTACCAAAGTTTGAAGCCGAAATTGCACACGCTAATTTTCGTGATAAAAAGCTAGTTCTTGTTAAGCCCCTCACTTTCGTAAACGCTTGTAGTCGATCGCTCGGTCCTATCCTGCGTAATTGGCGCTTAAGTCCAGAATCTTTATTGGTACTTTATGATGATATTACACTTGAATTTAGTAGAGTAAAACTCAGTCAAAATGGTAGTCCAGGCGGGCACAATGGGATTGCAGACTTACAAGAGCACCTAGGAGATCATTTCGCCCGTTTCCGAATCGGAATTGGTGCAAAACCTCATAAAGAAATGGATCTTGCCGATTATGTCTTGAGTCACTTGACTAAAAATGAAAAAAATCTTTTAGCTGAACTGTCGCCGTCATACCTTGAACAAATTAGTCTCATTATTGATAGCGGTACTGAGGCTGCCATGAATATAATCAATCAACGCACAGCAACATAGCATGAGCGCAACAACAGTAAATAAATACAAAATATCCTTAATCCTCGATCTACGCTCGACGCAAGATGATGCGAATAAAGTGATCGATGACATTAAACAAACGCTTACCACGATAGGTGCGGAAACTATTGAAGTGGAGGATCTCGGTACTAGAGAGTTCGCCCGTGCGGCTGATCGCCGTTTCGCCCAAGGCCATTACGTGCTGATGTGGGTTGCCGGCCCCAGAAGTGTCCCAATTGATTTACAGGAAAAATTAAAGCACGATAAGCGTGTGAATCGTATTTTTGTGGAGGCTTAATCTCTCACACTTCTTATAAACCATCTCTTAACTTCATATGGCTTCTTTTAATAAGGTTATACTCATGGGTAATTTAACGCGTGATCCTGAAATGCGTGTCACGCCCAATGGTCATTCTATTTGCAAACTGGGACTTGCAGTGTCGCGTACTTTTTCAACCCGAGACGGGGAGCGCCGTGAGGAGACAGCTTTCGTTGACATTGATGCTTTCGGCAAGCAGGCAGAAGTGATCGCAAAATATATGCGTAAGGGGCGACCAATAATGGTTGAAGGGCGCCTAAAGTTTGACCAATGGGAAAGCAATGAAGGACAAAAACGCACTAAGTTAGGTGTCGTCTTAGAAAACTTTCAGTTTTTAGGTAGCCGCGACGACAACCTAGAAGGCTATGAAAATAGTTCACCGCCTGAACGTGCGCAATTAAACGCCGAAGATGCTACTCCAGCACCCCATAATGAGGATGCTCTTGACGAAGATGTTCCTTTTTAATTCTTTTTTTCGTACAATTTAATCGATTCAACTAATACTAAGTATGGCCACTAATAAGGTTCTTCTCCTACAACCCATTAAAGGTCTTGGCGCCGAAGGCGACACGGTCACTGTTCGTGCAGGCTATGCACGAAATTTTCTATTGCCACGCAAGATCGCACTGCCAATTACGCACGCTAACAAAAAGCAAATGGAATCATTGTTAAAGGCGCGTGAAGCTCGTGAAGTGCAAGAGCTTAATGCTGCACGAGAGTTAGCTGCGAAAATTTCAGACACTACAATTGCAGTGGCTGTGAAGACGGGAGAGGGTGGCAAGATGTATGGAGCTGTGACTGCGAACGATTTGATTATTCGTCTAAAAGAAGAGGGCATTGAGCTAGTTAAAAAGCAATTATCGCTTCCTGCCCCAGTTAAGGATTTAGGAACGCATTCAGTCGCAGTAAAACTAAACAGTGAAATATCATCTGAATTAAAATTTGAAGTCGTTTCTGAAAATCCAATTGAAGTAGTTGCAGATGATACAACTGCCGAGGAGGGAGAATAGTAGTTTAATGTCAGTCGCTTTTAAGAACCGCTATGCCTGCTGAGACGACGCCATCAACCTATGGTCGCGGTAAAAGCGCAGGTAGCTCTCGAAAAGAATCTAGCGGAACTGATCCATTAGAGGCGATCCGCGTTCAACCGCACAGCATCGAGGCTGAAGAGGGTCTACTTGCCTCTTGCTTAATTGATGGCGGTCGTGAGGTTTTGACTGATTGTGTAGAGGCAAAAATTCTGCCGGAATTTTTCTTTAAAACTTCGCATCAAGAATTGTATGGCGCTCTTCTAACACTCTATGAGACTGGTGATCCAATAGATGAGATTTTATTGATTGAGCACCTTAAAAAAGAGGGTAAGGATGAAGAAGTTGGTGGGATCGCTGCTATTTATGGTATTCAAGATAGAATAGAAACAGCAGCTCATGCACGATATTTCGCAAAAATAGTGCATGAGAAATACTTACTGCGTCGACTGATTCGTACTTCGCGAGAGGCGATAGAAGCCTGTTATGTGCAACAAGAAGACATCAGTATATTTATAGAAAAGATAGAACAAGATATTCACATGATTAGTAGTGGTCGCGTGACTGAAGGAGCTGTTCCTATTAAAGAATCACTTAATCGAGCCGTTAACAATATACATGCATTACTCAATGATACCGATCAAATTGAAGGTGTGATGTCTGGCTTTAGAGATTTGGATGGCATGACATATGGCTTCCATCCAGGACAAATGATTGTACTAGCAGCACGACCTTCTGTTGGTAAGACCTCGTTAGCTATGAATTTCGCTGAGCATGCAATTATTCCTAATGGAGGGCGTCAACCTTCCGGGGTACTTGTATTTAGTTTAGAGATGACGGCCGCAGATCTAGCTATGCGTTTGATTTGCAGTCGTGCTAGAGTAGATATGAAACGTATTCGTGACCGCGTCGCTTCCTCTCAGGACCAGCGTGAGATCGCCCAAGCAGTTAAGGAATTAGAACAAGCGCCACTATGGATCGACGACGCATCTAGCTCAACTATCTTAGATTTACGTGCAAAAGCTCGTCGTATCGATACTAAGCATCGCTTAGGCTTAGTCGTGATTGATTATTTACAGCTTTTACGTGGATCAGATCCGCGCGCACCACGTGAACAGCAAATTGCTGAAATATCGCGTGGCGTTAAAGGTATGGCCAAAGAGTTAAATGTGCCTGTAGTTGTACTTAGCCAACTCAATCGGGAATCGGAGCGTGAGAGTCGTGATCCGCGACTTTCTGATCTGCGTGAATCTGGTTCAATTGAGCAGGATGCGGATGTAGTAATGATTCTTCACCGGCCTAAAAAGCGTGATGAAGAGGATGCCGTGCAGGACACAGGCATGGTCGCTGATGTAGAGCAGATTAAATTAATCATAGCTAAGCAGCGTAATGGACCAATTGGTGACGTTGACTTATCTTTCATGAGGCGCTACACACGATTTGAAAATTTTAAGCGCTAAAGCTTTAGTAATTATTTATCCGACAATCATGCAACTTCACAGAAACATATATTTGCTGCTGTCATTTCTTACTTGCTTACTGCCTGTGCCCAACCTGATCGCGCAAATCCAAGGCTCTGCTGATCCAGTGGTAAATCAGATAAAAGTACAGTTCCAAGGTTTTCAACCTGTGAGTGATCAATATGTACGTGGTAATGTACAATTACGCTCAGGGATGAATTATAACAGTACTTTAGTTGATCAATCTATTCGCTCGTTGTATGCGACGAATCAATTCGAGTTTATTGAAGTGAAAGTAGAGCAGGCTGATGGGGAAAAGGTAGATGTAATTTTCATTATTACTCCCAAATACACGATCGGAAAAATAGAATTTAATGGAAACAATAGCTTTTCACCGGAACGCCTCACTACAAAAGGCGAAATAGATTCGGGCATTCCACTCGATGAGTATCTTGTCTCTCAAGCAGCTGAGAAAATCCAAGAATATTTTGTTGAAAAACACTATCCGTACGCCCTAGTCGATTATCGTATTAGTAAAGACGACATGACAGGTTATGCGACCGTAACTTATGATATTGAATCCGGTCTTAAAGTTAAGATTGCAGAAATCAATTTTACCGGGGTGACTGCATTTAATGCGAAAAAATTGCGTAAGCAACTTGAGACGAGGCAGACTAATTGGATTTCTTGGATGACCAGTGCAGGCACATATGACGAAAGCGTGTTTAACGAGGACCTTGATCTCTTACGCTCATACTATCGTAATAATGGTTATCTTGATGTTGAAATCAACCTTGATCAGGTGGTGATAGATAAAATTTCACCCAACAAAATTGCTATTAATATACCTATTGATGAAGGGCAGTGCTACTATATAGGAGATCTTTCCGTTACTGATAATTCTATTTTTACTGGAGATGAACTCCTTCAAGGTATAACAATAAAAAGTGGGTCGCCATTTTCACCAGAAAATGTTGATGCTGCTTCCAGTTTGTTGCGTGACTACTACACCTCGCGTGGATATTTAGAGGCTTACGTTCGTGCGGAACGAGTCCCGAATATGGATTCTCGCCGCATTGATGTTGTATTTAGAGTTCGTGAGAGTGAAAAGTTTTATGTTGAGTCTATTAATGTGGAAGGTAACACAAAGACAAAGACACGAGTCATATTGCGAGAATTAGCACTGCGCCCAGGTGATGTATTTGATCTTAAGCGTCTCGAAACTAGCGAGATGCGACTTAAAAATACCCAGTTTTTTGATGATGTACGCCTCAATCAAGAAGTTACGAATGTGCCTGGCAGAAAAGATTTAGGAGTTACTGTGCGAGAGGGAAGAACTGGTAGCTTCAGCTTTGGTGCTGGATTTGGTTCCGTCCAAAGCGCGATGATCTTTTTTGAGTTAACGCAAGGAAACTTCGATCTGTTTAATTGGCGAAACGGTTTTCAAGGTGATGGTCAAAAGATGCGAATACGAGGTTCTTTTGGGTCTCTAAGTAACGAGATGATCATTGCATTTGAAGAACCTTGGTTATTCGAGCAGCGCTTGGCTTTTGGCGTCGAATTATTTCGCCGTGAGTCGGACTATGTTAGTTCTGATTACAATGAATTGCGCACAGGTTTTCAGCTGTATTTACGCCGCCGTTTATTTGAACTAGTTGAGGCTCGCATCTCTTACCAGTTAGAAGTTGTTGAAATTTTTGATGTGGCTGGTCTGCCTGGAATTCAGACTAATGATACAATACCAGATATTTTTGAAGAGGCTGAGGGTGAAGAGATGATCTCCAAGATTGGTATAACTCTACTAAGAGACACGCGCGATTCATTGCTGTTCACAACTAAAGGCAATCGTACGACATTATCGACTCAGTGGGCAGGGGTTGGTGGAGATGTTAATTACTTGAAAGTTGAAGGGCGTATGGCACATTTTATTCCAACTTTTGATTTCTTAGATCAAACATTAGCGATCTATGCTCGTGCTGGAACTATTATCCCCTATGGTGATACAAGCACTATTCCATTTTATGATCGCTTTTACTTAGGAGGTCCTGAATCACTAAGAGGCTATGATTATCGCGAAATCGGCCCTAGAGAAACTGTTTCCGATGAGGCGATTGGCGGGAATACTTACTCAATGCTTTCTTTCGAATATATTTTTAGAATCGCGGAACCTTTAGGGCTAGCTGTTTTCTATGATTGTGGATTCGTAAATCCAGAAGAAATAGATTTCAGCCCATCAAACTATGCGGATAACTGGGGAGTAGGAGCTCGCTTGATGATGATGGGATCACCTCTTAAACTAGATTTAGGTTTCCCGATTACTGACCCCACTGGCAAGGCAAGCGGTTCGCAATTTAACTTTTCTTTCGGGACTCGCTTTTAAGCAAAATAGTCTATAACAATTAAATTAATACCTAATAAAATGAAAAAATTAATATCTCTTATTTTTGTAACTATTCTTTCTGCTGGATCTATATTCGCACAGAAAGCAGCCCTAGTTGCTACAGTTAACATGGACCTAGTTCTAGGTGGTTATGTCGCTTATCAGACTGCGCTGGAGCGTGTCGAAGGTACCGAACAAACCGCCCAAGAAGAAGTCGAGGCATTTAAAGAAAAACTTGGCCTTACAGAGGTGGAGGGTAAAGTGCAAGAATTGCAGCAAAAAAGTCAAAACCCAGCGATTGCAGATGAGGAGCGCAAATTGGCCATGGAAGAAGCACAATCATTAATTAACCAAAATGAAGCGAAGATTCAGCAACTCAGCGCATTTGGGCAGCAGTTGCAGCAGAGAATGCAGCAAGCTCGTACCCGTGCGCTAAGTCCTTTTGAATTTAAAGCTAGGGAGGCGGTCAATACTGTAGCTAATGACAAATCAGTAGATTTGGTTTTACCCATAATTCCTCGCCAGATAAATTCACAAGGTGAGGACGGTACCGAGACCCAATATAATCTTTTAGCGGGTCAAGTAATGTATGCGAGTGATGCATTAGAAATTACTGATGCGGTCATTGCTGTACTCAATGCGGAATAACAAATAGTGGTTAAAATTTTCAAAACCCTGTTCTCGTAAAGGACAGGGTTTTTTGTTTGAACTATAATATGACATATTCCTACCCACTAAATCGAATATTAGAAATCATTGGTGCTAATGCCGTCTGCGAGGGAGATTTCAGCGGTTCTATTACAGGAATTGCATCTTTGTCATCTGCCAGTGCTGGCGATCTTTCTTTCCTGGGGAATCCTCAGTATAAAGATCAAGTGGAGCACTCCAATGCATCAATTTTGCTCTTGCCAAGGGACCACTCTGGCAAGCCTAAGGCGAATCAGTTGTTTTTAAAAGTAGATAATCCATCCTATGCCTTGGCGTTATTATGCCGAAATATAGAAATTGATTTATTACCAAAGCCTCTTGCAGGTATTCATCCAACTGCGATTGTAGATCCATCTGCAAAGGTTCACAATACTGCGAGCGTAGGAGCATTTTGCTGTATTGGACCGCAAGCTGTAATTGGCCCAGATGTTACTTTGGCAGAGCATATTTCGATTGGCCGAGCAGCCCGTGTTGAGGAGCAGACACAAATATTCCCAAGAGTTGTAGTGGGTGATTACTGCGAAATTGGTTCGAGAAATCGACTGCTTCAGGGATGCGTTATAGGGTCAGACGGCTATGGTTATACCATAGTTGATGGAGTACATCAGCGCCTTCCTCAGATTGGAACTGTTGTGACAGGCGCCGATGTCGATGTTGGAGCGAATACAACAGTTGATCGTGCCAGATTTGGAAGGACCGAGATTGGTGACGGCACAAAGATTGATAATTTAGTACAAATTGGGCACAATGTGAGTATTGGAAGACATTGTTTGTTGGTCGCTCAAGTGGGGGTTGGAGGTAGCACAAAACTTGGTAATGGGGTTGTTGTTGCTGGTCAGGCGGGGATAGCTGGGCACTTAAATATTGGCGATGGTGTTATTATTACTGCGGCTGCTGTGGTGGTCCGTTCGATCGAAGCGAATCTCAAAGTAGGGGGCTGCCCGGCTCAAGCCTCGTTACTTACAAACCGAATCTACAGCTTGCAACGAAAGTTACCAGATCTTTTCAAAAGGTTTGATCAATTGGAGAAAACCATTGAGTCTTACAACCAATTATAATCTCGATAACACCATGAGCCAGAATAAACTTAAAATCTTTTGCGGCAATGCGAATCCTAAGCTTGCCCAAGAAATATGTGATTATCTAGGAGAACCTCTCGGTGCAGCTACAGTAGAAAGTTTTCCTGATGGAGAAACTTTTGTGCGCATTGATGAAAATATCCGTGGCGCAGATGTATTTATTATTCAGTCGACTAGTAATCCGGCAAATCAACATCTAATGGAGCTATTTATCATGATCGATGCTGCGCGCCGCGCCTCTGCCAAACGTATCACTGCAGTGATTCCCTTCTATGGCTACGCTCGTCAAGATCGTAAAGATCAGCCACGAGTACCAATCACGTCTAAGCTGGTTGCCAATTTATTAGTCTCTTCTGGCGCAAATAGAGTACTGACGGTTGATTTACACGCGCAGCAAATCCAGGGTTTCTTTGATATCCCAGTGGATCATCTATATGCCTCACCGGTATTATTTAAGTATTTAAAGAATATTGATACTGATAATTTAACGCTCTTTTCTCCCGATGTGGGCGGCATGAAGATGGCATCGGCATATGCGGGATTACTAAAAGTACCGATTGGTTTTATTGCTAAGCGTCGTACTTCGGCGGAGACCGTGGAGGCTGTCTCTTTAGTTGGAGAGACCGAGGGTCGTGACATTCTTCTGATAGATGATATGACTGAAACAGCTGGAACTTTATGTGCGGCTGCTGAGCTATTGAAGAAAAATGGAGCAGCTAGGGTAATGGCGGCGGTCAGTCACGGTGTCTTAAATGAGCGTGGTTATGAACGATTATCATCTGGCATTTTAGATCAATTGATTACCACAAACACAACTCCCGTTCAGCAGCGTAAGGGTGTTCCGATTACAGTTCTAAGCGTTGCCGAGCTCTTGGGCGAAGGAATTCGCCGTATATATGATAACGAAAGTGTTACCGGACTTTTTGATGTTAAAGGTTTTTAAGTG
>JAYYDJ010000106.1:0-5591 GCA_036160955.1 Verrucomicrobiota bacterium
GTAGATGCTGATATAGGTGACTGGGAAGACATTGAACAAATTGGCGGAGATTTTAATTTAATGTTTGATTTAGTTTTAAATCATTGTTCGTCTGAGAGTTCTTGGTTTAGCGATTATATTGCAGGTATAGAACCTGCTCGCCATTATTTCATTGAGGCTAATCCAGAATTGGATTATTCTAAAGTTGTTAGACCAAGAACGAGCCCATTGCTAACTAAAACTCGAACGCGAACTGGGGAATCTCACGTATGGACAACTTTTTCAGCTGATCAGATTGACCTTAACTGGCAAAATCCAGAAGTCTTATTTGAATTTATTGATATCCTCATGCTGTATATTTCAAAAGTCATGCGAATCGTAAGACTTGATGCTGTCGCCTTCTTATGGAAAAACATAAGCGGCAAGTCTATACACGAACCAGAAACGCACGAGATTGTTTGCCTACTTCGCGACATATTAGAAATCATCGCGCCACAAACAGTTCTTCTAACTGAAACCAATGTACCACATGCAGAAAATGTTAGTTATTTTGGTTATGGAAATGAGGCGCAAATGGTGTATCAGTTTAGTCTCCCACCGCTGCTGTTGCATGGTCTAGCTACTGGTAATGCTACATTCTTAACTAATTGGGCACGCGAATTAAAGCCTCCACCGAACGGATGTACGTTTTTTAATTTTACAGCTAGTCATGATGGTATCGGGGTACGCCCAATAGAAGGATTATTACCAAAGTCAGAGACTGATATTTTAATTAAGCATGTTGAGTCTTCTGGAGGTAAAATTAGTTGGCGAACAATGCCTGATGGTACGGAACAACCTTATGAACTAAACATTACCTACTACTCAGCATTAACAATAAAAGATAATCCTCAACTTGGCGCACAACGCTTTTTATGTTCTCAAGCAATTATGTTATCATTGCGGGGAATTCCTGGAATTTACATTCATAGCTTAACTGCGAGTTTTAATGATTTAAAAGCGGCTAAAGAGAGTGGAATTAATCGCCGAATAAATCGACATAAATGGAAGCTATCTGAATTAGAGGTACATCTAAATGATCCTATTTCAAAACTAGTCTTTGACTCGTACATACAAATGTTGAGACGTAGGTCTAACCACCCAGCTTTTCACCCAGATTCTTCTCAAAAAATATTTGATGTGAGCCCTAATTTATTTGTGCATAACAGGACCTCTGTTAGTAAGGATGAGGTAATACTCTGCATTTATAATTTTTCAGATTCACCAGAAAATATTGATGCTGCATTCGTGTCTGAACAACTAGGTAAGGCCTCTAGCTATTACGAAGTAATTTCTGCACAGCTAATTAATCGTCAATCATTCAATACTTCGCTGGAGCCCTATCAATCGCTTTGGCTAGTTGCGCGCAGTTAATTACATTCCAAACAAGCAGCCTCATCAAGCGTTACACTTATTAGGCCTTGGTAAAAAGTACGCCATTAGTAAAGGAATAACTAAGAATATGGAACCGAACAAATAAGCTGATTTTGAGCCAAAGCTAAAATAAGCTAGAGCTGCTACTAGTGGCCCAATTGCGCGAGCTAGGGAGCCTGCTGAGCGGTATACTCCAAGCGCCTGACCTTGAATACTTTCTGGTGCGTAAAGTGATACTAGTGAGCCTAAGCTTGGTGTAACTAAGGCTACTGCAAAAGACATACATATTAAAGATGTTAAGAAGTAAATAAGGCTTACAGAATGAGCTAAACCAAAAAATGCAAATAAGCCACACACCAATCCTATTTGAACTAAAACTTTTTCTAAGCCCCGTCCTGACAACTTACGCACTATACCACCCTGGACTATGATCATAATAATGCCTATGAAAACAAACAACATACCGTTATTTATTGGACTAAATAAAAATCGTTCGACTGCTAGAAAAGTTAGTGTAAATTCCATACCACTAAAAGCTAACATGAAGAAAAGATAAGTGCTAGTTGCTTGCTTAGTTGCCCGACAAGGACATTTAAATCTGTCTACAATTGAGATTTTTTTATCACCTGAATGTATTAAGCGTTTGTTAACTGGAAGCGTTTCTTTAAATGCTAACGATACCCATACTAAATTTATAACGGATAATCCAAGACTAATCATAGCTGGGATGGAGAATGGATTTATTCCATATCGAGATAATTGCGGCATATAATCTAGCAAATTTACGGTTGCACTAATTCCTCCTATTGCAGGACCAATAATAAACCCCAATCCAAAAGCGATACCAACAAGAGCCATGCCGCTGGAACGTTTCGAAGAGCTTGTTACATCTGCAACTACAGCCGTTGCTACTGATAAGTTTCCACCCATTGCTCCACCTAATAAACGCGATAGAACTAGAATCCAAAAAGATGCAGCAAAAACCCAAGCTAAATAACTAAGTGCTAGTCCTGAAATAGTAATAATGAGTACCTTGCGCCTGCCGACCCGGTCTGAATAAGAACCCCAGAGTGGAGCACATGCGAATTGTAACAATGAGTAAAGCGAGCCGAGTATGCCTCCAAATAATACAGAAGTCATAAACTTTGGGTTCGCTGCACCATTGTTTTCCGCCCAATAAAAAAGCGGAGATATACAGCGACCTAAAAGACTAGTACTATTTGCGCCGTCTGGAAGATAGTATTCCAACATAGCTGGAAACAGTGGAAATATAATAGAAAACCCTACGAGATCCAGAAACAGTGTCGTAAAGACAATGCCCAGAGCCTTATTATTAGGCGAATCTAATAGTCTACTCCTACGCATACCAACTAGATTATCAGAGTTTCATTCAAAGAAGCAAACTGTACTATTACATAATACACCATTATATGCTTCAGTATTAATGCTAACTATTACTTTGACTACTTATCGGTAGCAAACTTTTCACATAGTGCATTATAAACATTATCAGGTACTAAATCAGTTTTCCGCTTAGTAAATGCATGTACTTGTTTGATAAGAGAGGAACTAGTAAAAAAGTACTTCTCATTAGGCATTAAAAAGACTGTCTCTACTCTTCCATCTAAATGACGATTCATTTGAGCCATTTGAAACTCATGCTCAAAATCAGATACTGCACGCATGCCACGTATTAGTGCAACAGCATTTAGTTCAACAGCTAAATCAACGATCAAACCGTCAAAGGAAACAACCGTTATATTTGGACGATTTATTAAGTTTTTATTGATCAATTGTACGCGCTGTTCTGCAGTAAATAGGGTTGATTTTCCTGAATTTTTTGCAACAGCAATGATAACTTTATCAAAAATACGAAGTGCTCGATTAATAACATCAAGATGCCCGTTAGTTATGGGATCAAATGATCCAGGATAGATAGCTATTTTCATTACTGAATGTAATAAAGCTTATATAAAGAACTTAAGTCGATTCTATTTAACGATATTAATCGATATAACGACAAGTTAAAGTGCTACTAATATTATATTGATAAATCGATTATTTTCGAGTTTTGGCTAGTTTTCGCCTAACATTATGGTCGAGTTCACGCTTGCGCATACGAAGAAACCTAGGAGTGGCTTCGACCAATTCATCTGGAGCAATGTACTCAATTGCACGCTCTAATGAAAAAGTGATGGGTGGAGCTAGTTGTATACTTTTATCTGACCCAGACGCGCGCATATTGTCTAACTGTTTTGCCTTTGCTGGATTAACCGGTATGTCTTCTTGTCTTGGATTTTCTCCGACTATCATGCCTGCGTATACTTCTTCACTTGGAGCAATAAATAGCTTTCCTCGCGTCTGTATATTATCAAGCGCATAGGGCATAGCCTTGCCATATTCCATGCTAACTAAAGTACCAGTCAATCGGGTCGTAATTTCACCACAAAAAAGTCGATATTCTAGAAATGAATGACTCATTACGCCATGACCAGAAGTCATCGTTACTAAATCACTTTCAAAGCCTATTAAACCACGTGTGGATACTTCAGCTTCAACAGTTACTCCAGAATTATGGTGTTCCATATGGGTTACCTTACCTTTTCTTTTGGCTATGTTCTCCATAATTCCTCCTAGATGTGCTTCCGGAGTTTCCACCCAAACTTTCTCAAATGGCTCATGTCGCTTACCATTAATTTCTTTATACAGTACAATAGGGCGCGAGACGAGTACCTCAAATCCTTCCCGACGCATCGTCTCAACCAGTACTGCTATTTGCATGGCTCCACGTGCATTAACTAAAAAAGTTGTACCCTTGTCTGTGTCTTCTACAGATATAGAAATATTGGACTGGGTTTCACGCATTAACCGTTCGCGTATCTGACGTGAGGTAACTTTTTTTCCATCTTTACCAGCAAGCGGCCCGTTATTAACAGAAAATTCCATTTGTACAGTAGCTGGATCTATTTCGATAAACGTTAGCGGCTCTATAT
This sequence comes from Verrucomicrobiota bacterium, assembly GCA_036160955.1. Classification (GTDB taxonomy): domain Bacteria; phylum Verrucomicrobiota; class Verrucomicrobiia; order Opitutales; family Coraliomargaritaceae. The sequence continues at coordinate 4,386 of JAYYDJ010000106.1, forward strand.
TATCATCAGCAGTTAGCGTGTCACCAATATCCACATCGTCAAATCCGGCAAGGCCAACAATGTCGCCAGCAACTGCACTAGTAACATCATCTGTCGCCAGCCCAGAGAAGGTCTTCATTTTTGTAATTTTAACTTTTTGCTTTCGACCATCTTTACGCAAAGCAAATACAGTTTGTCCTTGATCGACTGTACCTGAAAGAATCCTACCAATCGCCATACGCCCCACATATTCATCCCAATCAATGTTTGAGACTAACATACGAAAGGAGCCCTCTTCAACTAAAGGTGGTGGGATTCGATCAGTAATAGTCTTAAACAAGTCATCCATATTCTTACGAGGGCCATCTACTTTTAGATCAGCGAATCCCATTTTTGCAGATGCATACAAGAAAGGTGCGTTAAATTGGTCATCATCGGCCTCGAGGTCCAAAAATAGTTCGAGTACTTTATCATGTACCCAATCTGGCCTAGAAGTATCACGATCTATCTTATTAATGACACATATTGTCTTTAAGCCAGCATCCAGTGCCTTGCGTAGCACCCATCTAGTCTGCGCCTGTGGACCTGCGACAGCATCAGTCAATAAAAGAACTCCATCTACCATCTTCATAACACGTTCTACCTCTGCGCCAAAATCCGCATGCCCGGGCGTATCTACTATGTTAATAGTATATTCGACACCATCATCAGGGTGAACCCATTTGACCGCCGTATTTTTAGCTTTTATTGTAATTCCCTTTTCACGCTCTAAGTCCATTGAGTCCATAGCACGCTCCTGAACTTTTTGATTCTTGCGAAAAGTACCTGCTTGATCTAATAAGCAATCAACCAGAGTGGTTTTGCCATGGTCCACATGAGCTATGATGGCAATATTACGTATTTGCTTAGTATTCATTGTATATGATCGAACTAATCAGCGCGCGATCACGCCTTTACAAGTAATCGAAGTCAATCGTAATGATTGCATAGTGATTGTATAAAAACCAACAAAGAATAAATAGTCAGATATCGTATTCTTTACCTGGAACCAAATTCAATATTTTAGCTTTTGGTAGTTCTTCTTCCAAGTATTCCTGAAACCATTGCCGCGCCAATTCCTCACCATGATTTAGCACGATTACTCGTGCATTAGATTTTATTGCATAGTTAGCAATTTCACCGCGGTCTGCGTGACCACTTAAATCGAATTGATCTACGGAAGCTTCT
>JAYYDJ010000107.1:0-5655 GCA_036160955.1 Verrucomicrobiota bacterium
ATAGCTGAATAATTTTTGAGACTGCTTTACAGAAAAGCAGTCAGAAGATGGGTAACAGATATAGGGGTTAATAAGGGTATGTTTTATAAAAAAACACCCTAGTGCAATTTTATGCAACCTTAAATGTGCATTATTATGCAAAATGATGATAATTATGTAAAAAGCTCAAATTTCGGTCTAGCTTATGCTTATTAGTTACACCAAGCGTCCTAAAATCCTATGTAAGGCATAATATAGTAGAGCCGCTGATTAGATTTGAGGCTTTATAGGAGCGGGGCACCGCCTTAAACCCACAATCAGTGTAACTATAACTTGAATTTGTGAAATAAAACTCAATTTCTCGAAGCCCTATACAACCAAAATTTAAATTTTAAATAAAACCTAACAAATTAACCTTATTAGTTCATAACTTTAAGCACAGTTAATGAGCCTTATTATGAGTATCGGTAGTAAAAGAATTAAAATAAATCGTATAGTGATTACAGCCTCAATTTTAATTTTATTGGTGGTCTTCATAGCAGGCATAAAAATCTTACAGATTCGTGCATTAACAAAGTCTGGGCAATCAAATGGCCCACCCCCGATAGCTGTTGCTACTCAATTAATTCAAAAAGTTGAGTGGATGGACCAAATACATGCAACTGGAACAATTGTTCCTATAAAAGGTACTATGCTTTCCACGCAATTACCAGGAACGGTAGAATCATTAAACTTTGAATCTGGTCAAGATGTAGCAGAAGGAGAAATATTATTACGCCTTGATCGGCGTCAAGAGCTAGCTGAATTAGCATCTGCTAATGCGAATTCTGAATTAGCCCAGATTAATTATGAGCGCGCAAAAAAGCTGCTCACTAGCAATACAATTTCACAAGCAGAGTTCGATGTAAGCGAAGCCGAAACAAAAAAAGCTATTGCTCAGGTTAAGCAAATTAAGTCACGAATCGAGCAGAAGTTGATCCGAGCGCCGTTTTCTGGATCACTTGGCATACGACAGATACAAGAAGGGCAATACCTAAGAGCTGGAGAACCGGTGGTCAGTTTGCAGGCGGTTGAATCGGTTTATGTTAATTTCTATCTATCACAGAGTGCTTACGCTTATATTGAAGAAGGCCTAGTCGTTACAGTCAGTGCAGATGGATTAGTAGATTCTGTCATAAAGGGTAAGATTTCCGCTATTGCCAATGAAGTAGATATTAATTCGCGCATGATCCAAGTACAAGCGACCATACCAAATCCTGAGAGGCGCTTGGCAAGCGGCATGTATGTGAATGTTCTCTTATCACTGACTAAGAAGCGCGAGGCATTAATAATTCCTCAAAGTGCTATTGTTCATTCATCGTATGGTAACTCTGTTTACCTCTCTAAACTGGATGAAGATGGATCTACTTACAGAGCTAAGCAAGTAACAGTTACCCTTGGTGAACGTAAAGGCGATTACGTAGAAGTAGTATCTGGAGTGACTGAGGGTAGCGCTGTAATTACTGATGGCGTCTTCAAAATTTATCCAGGGGCAGCTTTGTTACTTGAAGACGCACGCGCTCCTACTTCCGAGCTTGCTCCTAAGCCAAACGAGGGCTGATCATCAGTATGCAAAAGACCAATGCGTTTACTGATCTATTTATAGAGCGACCGGTTCTAGCAATCGTCGTAAGTCTTGCGATTGTAATTGTTGGAATCCAAGCTTATTTTTCTTTAAATGCACGGCAGTATCCAAAAAATGAAAATGCTGTTGTTACGATTACCACGACTTATATTGGATCCGATGCAGCTTTAGTACGTGGATTTATTACCACACCAATAGAACGAGCTATTGCGACTGCTGACGGTATTGATTACATAGAGTCGAACAGTCAAGCTGGTGTTTCAACAATAAGGGCACACCTCAAGCTCAACTTCAATGGTAAATCCGCGCTTTCAGAAATTAGCACTAAGGTCGATCAAGTGCGTAGTGATTTACCAAATGGATCTGAAGTTCCAATACTTTCTGTTCAAGCCGCTGGTACACAAGTAGCAGCAGCGTATTTAAATTTTCAGTCTAAAAACCATAAGGCTAATGAAATCACGGATTATCTAAGGCGCGTTGTTCAGCCAAGATTAAGTTCTGTTAATGGTGTCCAGCGAGCAGAAATTTTGGGCGCTCGAGACTATGCCATGCGCATATGGTTAGATCCGAAAAAAATGGCAGCCTTTAAAATCGCTCCTGAACAGATAAACGCTGCGATTCGTAAAAATAATTATTTATCAGCTATCGGGCAAACAAAGGGTCAATTAGTATCGATTAGTATGAAGGCCAACACAGATCTGAATTCTGTTGAAGAATTTGAATCTATTGTTCTAGCAAACCATCAAGGAGCCTTGGTTCGCATGAAAGATGTTGCGAAAGTAGAACTTGGTTCAGAGGTGTATGATACCGATGCGCGACTTTCTGGAAAACCAGCTGTATTTCTTGGTGTATGGGTTTTACCGGATGCGAACACGATAGATGTTATTACCGAGGTGCGCGCAGAGTTAGAGCGTATTAAAGAGTCGTTGCCTGCTGGAATGGTGGCTGGAATGGATTACGATTCGAGTGAGTATATCAAGGATTCAATTAAGGAAGTTTATACCACCCTAAGTGAGACTTTAGCGATCGTTGTTTTAGTAATTTTCCTTTTTATGGGATCGCTTAGGGCCGTGGCTGTTCCTGTGGTGGCAATCCCGATATCCTTGATAGGTGGATTTTTTCTTATGCAGATATTAGGCTTTAGTCTTAATATTCTGACACTTTTAGCCGTTGTCCTATCGGTAGGACTCGTTGTAGATGATGCGATTATTGTCGTTGAGAATGTAGAGCGACACATTCGTTTAGGCTTTAGTAGGATTGATTCTGCAAGGATTGCCGTGAACCAACTCATCGGTCCGATTATAGCGACCACTCTTGTCTTGGTTGCAGTCTATGCGCCAATAGCACTACAGGGTGGCTTGACAGGTGTTTATTTCAAAGAGTTTGCTTTGACCTTAAGCGGCGCGGTTATTGTCTCTTCCATTGTTGCGCTTACATTGTCCCCGATGATGTCTTCGCATCTATTGAAGCCCAAGGGTAAGAATCACTTTTTGGCTCGATTTGTTAATGATCAATTTTCACGACTTAGGATAATATACGAGCGTGTTTTAGACCAAATTTTAGAGGCGAGATTATGGGTGTATGTAATCTGGTTGGGGTTATGCATTATGGCTGTACCGATGTTTTTGATGTCACCGCGTGAACTTGCGCCTGTTGAAGATGAGGGTTTTGTTTTAGGTCTTTTCGAGACCCCGGCAAATTCCTCGTTAGAGCAAACTTCACACTATGCGAATCAAGTTTATGAAATTTGGAAAACAATGCCTGAATACGATTTTACTTTTCAACTGACGCGTCCGACAACTGCATTTGGTGGAATGGGGCTGAAACCATTTTCAGAGCGTACTCGCTCAGTACATCAAGTGGTTGCCGAGTGCCAAGAGAAAGTCGACCTTGTGCCAGGAATAAAAAGTTTTATGTTAGCACCCTCGGCGTTGCCTGGTGGTGGTGACTTTCCAGTTGAATTTGTAATAGCCACTACTGACGAGACAGAAGATGCTCTTGTATATGCAGAAAAATTACAAGTGGCAGCCATGCAGAGTGGACTCTTTGCCTTCCCTCCAAAGATTGACCTAAAATATGATTTAAATCAGTCAGAAATAAATTTGGACAATGATAAAATCGCAGATCTAGGCTTGGATATTCAGCAAGTTGGCAGAGATCTCAGTGCCGCGTTAGGAGGTAACTATGTCAATCGATTTAGTATGGATGGTAGGAGTTATAAAGTAATTCCACAAATCAGCCGAATGAATCGTCTCAATCCGGATCAGTTAAATTCAATTCACGTGAGTGGACCAAACGGTAGCCTGATTCCCTTAAATTCAATCGCCACGTTGGTTGATTCCATAGAACCGAGAAGTCTCAACCGCTTTCAACAACTCAATGCGATCAAACTTTCTGGAATCACGACACGCACAGTAGATAAAGCTTTGAGCTTCTTAGAAGAAAAAGCCGAAGCAATCTTACCCAAAAGATATGTTGTAGATTACACTGGCGAGTCTAGACAACTTCGTAAAGAGGGGGGCAATAGTAAGTTTCTTCTTACTTTTGCCTTAGCAATCATAGTCGTCTTTTTAGTACTTGCAGCGCAATTTAATTCCTTTCGAGACCCTTTAATTATTCTTTTAGGATCCGTTCCTTTAGCTGTATTTGGTGCGAGTATTTTTACTTTCTTAAAAATGCCTTCTCCAGATTTCAGCTTTTTTACGGATGGTTGGACCACAACTTTCAACATTTATACTCAGGTAGGACTAGTGACTCTGGTCGGATTAATTGCAAAAAACAGCATTTTAATAGTAGAGTTTGCAAATGCTCTTCAAAGACAAGGGTATTCAAAAATGGATGCTGCTAAAGAAGCTTCAGCGATTCGTTTGCGACCTATTTTGATGACGACTGCAGCAACAATACTAGGTCATTTTCCTTTGGTTCTTGTATCAGGCGCTGGAGCAGCAGCGCGCAATTCTATAGGACTTGTGCTAGTAGGTGGCTTGAGCATTGGTACTATATTTACTTTGTTTATTATACCAGCAATTTATATTCTTATTGCTGCAGATCAAAATAATGGCAGCTCAAAGGAGTGCAAAGCAGATGCGGTCAACGATGTCACTCATGCATAGAAATAGGAGTATGAATAATTACTTCAAATCAGTCTTTTATTTTTCGCTCATCATCTATGTGCAGATACCAATATTTTGCCTAGGGCAATCTAACAGTTTGGCGCCTAGCTATGCAACCGGTGCAAAAGATGTTGAGGAATTGTACTTAAATCAGGAGGTCACACTCGAAGAATTACTAGAGTATGCTCTGCGTAGAAATTTTACAATACATTCTGCGCAGCAGCGTGTTACAGAGCAGTCCGGACTGGTGCTGGAAGTTAAATCAGGACAAATGCCGAAACTATCAATTCAAAGTCGCTATGCCGAGCAAGACGATTCACTAGATATGAATACATACTTGCCAGGAGACTGGACGGTTTCTTTGCAGTTATCACAACCATTATTTGCAGGTGGCCGGCTACTGGCAAAAATCCGCTCACAAGAGCTCATTGTAGAGGCATTCCGCTATGCTTACGCGACTGAGATTGCATCCACAATACAAACAGTGACAAAAGAATTCTATGCAGTTTTACAGGCAGAAGAAAACATTGAAGTGGAGCTTGAAAATATCGCTCTGTTGCAAGAGCAACTAAGCAGCGTAAGGAGTCTTTTCGACAATGGTGTCGTGTCTAAATTCGATATATTACAAGCTAGAGTTTCTCTGGCTAATGCTAAGCCACAGTTAATTGAAGCTGAAAATTCTCTTCGCTTGGCGCTCGCTAAGTTAAAGCGATCTATTGGAATTGGACACGATATTGATGCCAAAGGATTTCATCCGAAAGCTAAATTCATAGAGCCGTCAGAGTTAGAGACGCTCGATAATGTCTCATCTAGTTTACTTGACCTAGCTTATCAGCAGCGCCCCGAAATCAAGGAACAAGAAATGTATTTAGCTAGTAACAAAGAGGTTCTAAAAGCGGCTAAGTCAGCACGATGGCCCACGCTAGGTTTGTCGGGAGG
>JAYYDJ010000108.1:0-18580 GCA_036160955.1 Verrucomicrobiota bacterium
TGCCAGGTGCAGTGGATTTCGTCAAATGGGTGAGCGCTAAAACGCGCTTTGTCATACTCTCCGATACCTTCAGTCAGTTTGCCGTTCCATTGATGACGAAACTCGGTAATCCTACCTTGTTTTGCCATGAGTTAATTATTGACGATACCAACCGTATCAAGGACTACAAAATCCGCATCCCAGACCACAAGCGCAAAGCTGTTGAAGCCTTTAAAGCACTCAATTTTTCTACCTTTGCAGCGGGAGACTCCTACAATGATCTATCCATGATCGATGAAGCCGAACACAAGTCACTCTTCTGCCCACCTAAACGCCTTGCACTCGAGCGCCCTGAATTACCTGTGGCGAGCACTCACGATGAACTGCGTGCGATTATCGAGGCCTGCCTCTAGCTATCCTTCACTCGATCCTCGGTAAAACCAATTAAGACTAATGCTCATTCACACAGTGCTCTTCTGGTTACGTAAGGACCTCAGCTCCAACGAGCTAGAACGCTTTAAAGCCGCCTTAGGCTCACTTAAGGATATACCTTCAGCCACAGCTGTTTATGTGGGCTCGCCATCATCGACTCCTACGCGTCCAGTCATTGACGAGAGTTACGACTTTTGCTTAACCGTACTGCTAAAAGATATGGCTGCTCACGACGCCTACCAAGAAAGCCCAATTCACCTAGCATTCTTGGAAAACAAGGGGCTCTGGGAGCGTGTGCAGATTTATGACGCCGATTAACGCTGTGCCACTCATTAAATGTTAGAAAATACTTGGCAGCAAGTAGCCACAACAAGTTGGATCGAATGGCTCGGCACGCTTACCGGAATAATTGGTGTCTATTTTAGTATAAAAGAAAAAATTTCTGCTTGGTACCTCTTTTTAGTCTGCTATGCAGTTTACATTTATTTAAGCTATCAAGCTGGTCTATACGCAGCAGTCGCAATGAATGCCGCTTTTATTGTAATTTCGTTTTACGGATGGCTAAACTGGTCGAGAGCTTTTACTAAAGGCATTACCTCGATCAATATTTCAAAGACTCCGAAAAATGGGCGAATTGCCGCACTTGCCTTTATCTTTTTTGGAACAATCGGCTTTGGTGGGGCTTTGCATTATTTTACCAGTGCATACATGCCTTATTTAGATGCCTTTGCACTGTGCAACGCTTTTACTGCGCAATGGATGTTGAGCAGAAAATATGTCGAGAATTGGCTATTCTGGATTCTAGCAGATATTATTTATCTCGGGCTTTGGTGGGCTCAAGGATACTTAATAAGCGCCATACTTTTTACTATTTTCATAAGCTTGGCGATTCGAGGCTGGTTAGAGTGGAGGCGCCAAATGAAAGCACATAATCAATGTTCATGACTACTGAAGCGCCTAAAACTAAACGCATCGTGCTTACTGGTGCTGAATCAACCGGCAAGAGTACTCTTGCGAAATCTCTCAGCGAGTACTACCGCGCACCATGGTCGAGAGAGTTCGCCCGTGAATATGTTCATTCGCTTGGTCGAGAATTACAGGCTAAGGACATTGAAACCATTGCTCAGGGGCAACTAGCGCTGGAAGATGCCGCGGTAAACAAGGCACAAGGAATAGTCTTACATGATACGAATATTCTCTCTACTATAGTGTATGCCGATTACTATTTTGGAGAAGCGCTTGATTGGGCTACCTCTATTCTACCTGAGCGAGGCTACAGCCTTTATTTACTCTGCTCTCCGGATATTACATGGGTCGCAGACCCTGGACAGCGCGCGAGTTCTAATGCTCGTACTTCACTGCACCAACTTTTTACTGCAAGGATTAAAAAGTATGATCTGCCTTATCAGCAAATCTCTGGCAGCCATGAGAATCGCTTGAGCCAAGCAATTCAGGCGATTGATTGCTGCTCGGGTACTAAATTAAATCACTAAAACCAAGTACTTTGTGAGATCGCGACTGATAGGATTGTTTAGTATAGAGCTGTAAAGAATGAAGGAAGTCCTAAAAAGCCAGTCCCTTACAATTAGAGATAGACCTAGAAAGCGTACAATTCACGCACTATTCAAAATTGTGAGCCCCAAGCTTACGCGCCACTTTTTCAAATTTTAGTTTTGCTAAGATTGGGACTCCATTCTCATAGGGTACTACAACCTCACCTTGTATTAGTGGCAAAGCATACTTGTAGAAATTAAAGCTCATACTGACTCCATCTTCATTAATCCAATCCTCCGGTAGCTTCTTAACCCCGTTAGCTATTTCAGAGAGAGGAGCTAGACCTGTTTCGCATATATAGTTTTCGCCATCGCTACGTAACAAGATGACCATTTTATCAGTTTCGCCATTAACTGCAGCTTGCACAGCAGCTTGGCCAGCTAGAAACGCCTCATCGTTATCTACAGCAGAGGAACAATGTGTTGCACTTCGTTGGGCCATACCAAGCTTGATAGAGCGAGACTTAATCTGGAGGCTCTCTTCTGCAAGTTTTCGTAGATATTCACCCGCACCGCCGAGCTGTGAGTGCCCAAAAGCATCGGCGCTAGCGCTGTCAGTGGATACGTAATTGCCATCGTCATCAACGAGTCCTTCGCCTACAACAACTACGCAATACTTCTCTTTTTGCAATATACGCTGTACATCAGATATATATTTTTCTGCAGAAAAAGCAACTTCAGGTAAATAAATAAGATGTGGCGCGCCATGCGGGTCATCGCGGCGCTTGGCAAGTGCAGCGCCTGCTGCTATCCATCCAGCGCTGCGTCCCATTACTTCTATAATTTGGACAAGGTCATGTTGCCCCATACTTTCGTTATCACAAGCAATCTCTTTGACCGTAGAAGCAATATACTTAATAACAGAGCCGTAACCAGGAGTGTGGTCTGTTGTGACTAAATCATTATCAATTGTTTTAGGTATGCCAATTACTCGTAGGGCATAACCCTTTTCCTTCGCCAATTTAGAGATTTTATCTGCAGTATCTTGAGAATCATTGCCTCCAGCGTAGAAGAAATACCGGATATTATGAGCCTCAAAGACCTCAAGAACTCTATTAAAATCTTCCGCTCTTTTTAGCTTGAAACGACAGGTTCCTAAAGCTGCCCCAGGAGTATGACGCAGCGCACGAATTGTTTGCTGCGATTCATCAGCAAGATCAACGAGTTGCTCGTTAAGAATGCCAAGAACCCCGTTTAGGCCACCGTAAATTTCTTCGATGCACTCGTGATTGAGTGCTTCGGTAACAGCGCCCGCTAGGCTCGAGTTAATGACGGAAGTAGGACCTCCAGACTGAGCAATTAAACAGTTTCCTTCAAGTAGTTCTGACATATCAATAGTGTGGTTGAATTAAAAATCAATTAAGTGTGTGTAATTTGACATGCATCGATGGCAACCATTAAAGAATCTCAGTTGGTTGATAAGTTGCAGCCTCGGGAGTACTCTCCGCTTCTTCTCGCACAGCCGCACAAAATCGCTGCACCTGCTTGTCTGCTTGTCCTGTTGATGCAGAGGCGCGCTTTACCATTTCTGACAGGTCCTTGCGCTCAAGTCCAAGGCGAGGATCAGAGGCCAACCGTTCTACCAAATCGTTGCATATTATGGCTCCCTCCCTAAGATCACGAACTGTCTGTAGCGCATGTTGCTGAATCGCTTCGTGTGCCTCCTCACGTCCTGCGCCGGCCTTGACCGCCTCCATCAATACCGTTGTAGTTGCCATAAAAGGGCCATAACGCTGGTTCTCTTGATCGATTACAGCAGGGTAAACCTCCATCTTATTAAGTATGGTCAAAAATGTTTCTATGAGCCCATCAATCGCATAGAAACTATCTGGCAGAAAGACACGTCGAACCACGGAGCAGGAAACATCTCCCTCATTCCACTGGTCTCCAGAGAGTTCGGCAGCCATAGTTAAATGCCCTTTTAAAATAGCTGCAAATCCATTGAGCCGCTCGCAACTACGGCTGTTCATTTTATGCGGCATCGCAGAGGATCCTACTTGGCCTTTAGCAAATCCCTCACTAGCTAACTCGTGACCAGCCATAATGCGTAAGGTCTTTGCAAAGCTAGAGGGCCCAGAAGCTAATCGTACAAAGACAGCAACAACTTCGAAATCAAGCCCGCGCGGATAGACCTGGCCAACAGTGTCGAGCTTAGAAACCACTCCAAGATGTCTTAAAATTCGATTTTCAAAAGCGTCTACCTTATCGCTGTCACCATCAAATAAAGTGAGCAAGTCCATCTGTGTACCAACAGGTCCTTTGAGTCCACGAACAGGATAATTCTTAATGGTTAGGTCTAACTCACGCACGGCACAAAGCAAATCTTCTCCAAACATAGCAAGACGCTTTCCAAATGTTGTTGGCTGTGCTGCAACATTATGTGTCCGCGCAGTGATCACTAAATCCTGCCACTGCTCTGCACGATCTGCCAATTTAAGCAATGCTGCAAGCGCTTTAGTACGCACCATCTCTATCCCTCGAATGATTTGAAGCTGCTCTACGTTCTCCGTCAAATCACGGCTAGTTAGACCTTTGTGAATATGTTCATGCCCAGCTAAAGCACAAAACTCTTCAATTCGCGCCTTTACATCGTGACGATTCACCACTTCGCGCTCTTGAATAGACGCAAGATCAATTGTATTTTTAACCTGCTCGTAAGCGTCAATTGCTCTCTGCGGAATTTCTAAGCCTAAATCTTTCTGTGCTCGAAGTACGGCAATCCAATAATCGCGCTCGAGTAGCACTCGCCCTTCCGCGCTCCAAATAGCGCGCATACTCTCAGAAGCGTAACGTGTAGCCAATACATTAGGTATCATTTCCATGGTTTATAGTTAATAAATGAGAATTATAAAAAAATACAGTTGCCCGCGCTTCATGCGATACAAAAACTGGGAAATTCAGCTCAAACACTTAACTGCCAGCTCACAACAAACAGATTCATGTTGTTTGGGACGCTTGATAATAGCTTCAAACGCTGAAGCAAAGGCAATTTGGAAATCCACCAGTTTTTTCAACGGCACTTTTTTTGCCGTAACGCCTAGTCGCCCCAAGTAATAAGGGTTCTGGGTGAAAACATTTAGATTACTTTTTCCTGAAGCTTGGCCAAAATGCTGCGAGTAACTAAGCGCAGCATTTTCTAGATCATTTTTGCTAATGCCGCGGTTGCCAATCTTTATAGCTCCAGAGTCAAGTAATACGCGTAATTGTATGAGTAATCGATTCCGTGTTTGAAGACTACCTAAAAGTCCCCGGGCATCATTGTTTGTAAAGAAGTGCCGCCGCAGCGAATCTAAAGTCCATTCCAAATTCAAAGAGAAAAAGGCATCCGCAGCCTCAAAAAAGTCAGCATCTCCAAAATTAGGCACTAACTCCATAACCAAGCGCTCATCTATAGATTCCCCTTCAGTTCCCGCATAAGTGCAGAGTTTCATTGTCTCTTCAACAACTAAACGGGTGTTCCCATTGACCTTACCAACGAGGGCCTGAACACCCTCACGAGAAATTTTCACATTTGCCTGAGCACATGTGTCCAAGATCAATCGTGCACAGATATCGGCTATATCTTTTCCAGATTCCAAAATGGTAAAATCACACGCAGTCTGGATCCATTTATAAAAACTTCGCCTCTTATCAACTGGTTGCGCCGTTATTAACACGCTCACTGAGTCTGGATCGATTTGCTCCAGAAATGACTTTAGACCATCCAGTAGATCGATAGTTCCCTTGGCACGCCCAGTTACTGAATCCGCCATAAAATTAACATTCTTAAGCCACACCACTTTGCGCTCCCCAAACATAGAGAGGGTTTGCACTGCACTACGAAATAAGCTTAGTACTTGTTCCACCTCAGCGAAATTTCCTGCACGCCCATCAACCACCTCCTTAGAAAAATCATCCGACAAACCCTGTGTCTGCTCAGTGAACCACTGCATCCCCTTCTCAGAGACCAAATAATCATCGTCACCGCATATAAAAGTGAATAACTTCTTAGACATACCCATAGAATCTAGGCAAATATCCTCTCCTTGGGCAACCCCAAGCGTTCCACCTGCAGAATAAATTAATCCGTAGCGCTGTAGGTTAAAAATTCTTCAAACTTATACTTTCTGATTTTACGCCGCATCCAGTCAAGCGCTGCATGAACTGCACGCGCTTTAACATCAAGACGTCCACCCGTGTAACGCACCGTTTTACACCAAACCCCAACTGGAGAGTGGTAACCAATATGTATGGTGCCAAGTGGATTATCTTTGTTACCGCCTTCTGGACCAGCAAACCCAGTAATACTTAAACCGTAATCAGCCGACAAACGCTCGGCTGATCCTGTTGCCATCGCAATAGCACACTCGGCACTTACTGCGCCATGTTGCTCTAAAAGCGAGTCTGGAACACCAAGCAAAGCTACCTTTACATCATTGCTGTAGCAAATAACTCCGCCCAGGAAAGCCTTGGATGCACCAGGAACATTAGTAAAAGCATCACCTAGTAAGCCCCCAGTACAGGATTCTGCGACTGCTAGTGTGCGATCTAAGGCACGAAGTTCACGATACACAACTGCGGCCAAGGGGCAGTCACCAAAACATACAAAATCTTCTCCTAGTTGCCGGCGTGCAGCATGTCCAATTTTCTTTAGCTTAGACATTTTCAGTGTTCCCTCGCGGCTACTCAAACGCACATCAACAATACCATAATGCACACAATATGAGATGCTCAGGTCAAGGTATGTCTCCTGCAAAGATTGAAGCTTTGCTTCAATTGTTGACTCTCCTGCACCGCAAGTGCGCAGTTGTAAATAAGCGGGTTCATCAGAAAGATATCCTTCTAATTGTAAGAGTGGCAATACTTGCCGCTCAAACATTGGTCGCAACTCATGCGTAGGGCCTGGTAGCATTATCAACATCTTACCGTTTACCTGGTAGATCAAGCCGGGGGCGGTTCCTTGATCATTAGGAAGCACTAATCCATTTTTAAAACAGTAACACTGCTTACGATGATGCTCCGCCATTGTACGACCGAGCGCCGCGAAACGATCTCGTATGACTGACTCAATAGACGCATCGTAAACTAATTCTACCTCTAAAGCTGACGCAATCGCTTCTCGAGTTAAATCGTCCGCAGTTGGCCCAAGACCGCCCGTAGTCAAAACAATATCCGCGGAAGACCAAGCGGAGGCAAATGTCTCTTTTATAGCTTCCAGGTCATCGGCTATCACGCGTGCCCGAGTTACAGGAAGACCGTATTCGGCTAACTGCTGACCTAAATACTGCAAATGTGTATTCTCACGAGTGCCCACAAGAAGCTCGTCACCTAAATTAATAATCTCTACAGACAGATGCTTGGACATAATCAAGATTGTTTATTGAAGCAAAAAGAAATATATAACAATGATTGTTAAAAATGCCAGAGCTAGCTAAAATAAAATTAAAAGAAAAAGTGCGTCGTTTGCCACATAAGCCAGGCGTGTACTTAATGAAAGATCGCTTAAAGAAAACCATTTATGTGGGAAAAGCTAAAGATCTAAAGAAGCGTGTAGCGACTTATTTCCAGGCTTCCCGAAAGCTTGTGATCGCTCAACCTAAGATAAAGGCTATGGTCGATTTAATTTATGATTTCGACATTATACTAGTTAAATCTGAAGCTGAGGCGCTCTTGCTTGAAGGACAGTTGATTAAAAAATTCAAACCCCGATACAATACAGACTTTGTTGATGATAAGCATTTCTTAATGGTACGTGTTAACTTGCGCGAAGCATTACCACGCTTTCGCTTAACACGTAATCGGATCGATAGCCATTCTCGCTACTACGGACCTTTCGCACACGCCGGTCATTTACGTAAAACTCTTGCTGAACTACGAAGAAAATTTGGCATTCTACTTAGCGATGCAAAACCGACCGACCTAGGCAACAGTCGCTGGCGCCTGTATGACGATGCCCGACAAGACATATACGCCCAAGAAAATGAAGTCACTGAAAAGGCCTACCGCGAGCGCATGGATGCCGCTTGCGCTTTTCTAGATGGTAAGGCGAAGAAGTGGCTTGACGACTTACATGCTCAGATGAAATCCGCCGCTGAGGCACGAGAATACGAACGTGCGGCTTCTTTACGCGACGTCATTGAAGCGCTCAAGAGAACTGCGCAGCGCACGCGAAAATTTGAGCGTAACCTAACAGGATTTAGTCAACACGGTGAAGCAGTTGATCGGCTACAAGAAAAGCTCGAGCTTAAATCAAGGCCCCACTCAATGGAGTGTTTCGACATTTCGCATATCTCTGGCAGCTTTTGCGTCGCCTCCATGGTATCGTTTAAAGACGGAAAGCCTGACCGCAAAAACTATCGGCGCTACAAAATTAAATCTTTTATCGGTAATGACGACTTTCGAGCTATGGAAGAGGTTGTTGGTCGTCGCTATCGTAGGCTCCACCTCGAAAAAAAGGATTTTCCAAACTTGATTGTAGTCGATGGTGGCGCAGGGCAAGTCACCGCTGCGCTTAAAGCTTTCTTCGAGCAGAACATAGAGCCCCCAACCATCATCGGCCTAGCAAAGCGTAATGAAACAATCATTTTTAGTGATGGCCGCGACTCTATAAACTTACCCCACTACGATCCAGCCCTACGTCTACTCCAACACGTTCGCGATGAAGCACATCATTTTGCCAACAGCTACAATGCCGAGTTGCGTAGCCAGCGCCTGAGAGAATCTATTCTTGAAGATTTTAAAGGAATCGGCCCAACAAAGCGCCAAGCCCTGATGAAACACTTCGGCTCTTTGGGGAAACTACGAAGTGCTACACCAGAGTCGCTTTGTGAAGTTGATGGTATCGGCGCAAAAACTGCCATGCACTTAATAAAATTCCTTAACAATAGGTAGTCACAGACAACAACTACCTGGTAGAATAAGTCATCTTAAAAATCAATTTTTATATCGCCCAGCTTACCACCTTTAGCAATTAACTTATTATCATAACTATAAACGGTTATGGGATATGTTTCACCGGCAACTAGATTTAGTGATTTAATTGGTTTCTCAGATCCTACCAAGTCAGCAACCTTAACTGAATTAACTCCTTGGTGCAGGAAATAATAGTTCGCTGCTTTAGCTATCATTCGCAGATTCTTAGTAATCGCCTTGTTTTGTGAAGTATTTCTAACTTTTTGGTAGGCGGGAACCGCCATAGCCGCCAGTAATGCGATTACAATTATGACGGTAATTAACTCAAAATATATAGATCCTATTGTTTTTACTTTTGTCATAACTTATAACGATCTGGATAAAGTGTAGAATATATAAAATTTTTAATCTAAAGGTATATTGCTGCTGCGGGGAGGATGAACCGTCAACATTACATCATATAATTTGCATAGTAAGCGGATCACACTATTTTTAAACTTCCAAACAACCAAAGCAATAATGGCGGCAATAACATCATTATTAGCATAATTGTAAAAATTATACGCTTTGCCTGCTCAGCTTTATGTGGTCTATGCTGCATTTTCTTATGAAATCATCTTCAGAGAATCATGCATTAGAATCCGTAGAAACCTTTATTACAGCACGGAATCCAGTCAATCGGTTGCGGCCTACGCGTGGCATTGAGCGCATAGGAACAGTAAAGATGACATCCATACGATCCTGTATATGGCCCCCTATGTGATCTGCTTTTTCTGTCTCATAGCGATTAACTGACTCTAGCCATTCGCTAACATTTCCAAGTAGATCGTGGAAGCCGTTATCCGTTGCTTTCTTACTAGCAACTGTCCGAGGAGCTGTTTTTCCGTCTCCTACTCCCCATGCATGCTCCTCCAAAACTAGGTACCGAAGGCGCCCCAGTGCCAACCTATATTCCTCCTCTGTTGGTAAACGAACCTCACAACCCATAATCCATGATAAGCGTTGGCAGAAAGTTTTTGCATCTTTCCAACTCACTGAGTCAACAGGGCTGAGATCAGCTATGTTGCGGCTTGGGTTAGTCCCCATAATCAGACTATAAAGTGCTTGCGAAGTCTCTGTGCGCATCATTTGCCAATCTGAAACTTCTGGAATCGGAAGCAGTAAGTCATAAATTCGATCTTGAATATAGGCTAAATCACTTTGAATTAAATTCAGGTAGCGAATCTTCAATTCTAGCTCGGGATTATTTAAAGAACTTCGAGGAAAAACCTCACGCAAGCGCTGAATAGAGTGTCTCAAGTCGACAATTACTTCGGCTGCTTCGTAAGTGCGGCGTGAGCCTAGTAGTTCTCGCAAACGGGCATTATCTGCTTCTATAGCAAGTCCTATCTCGTAACTCTGAGATGTCTGGCTCTTGCGTTCAAAATCGGAAACCAATTCCGATGAAGCGTCTGGGCTTTCAGGGTATTGCTCATTAAGCTTACGTTGCATGCGTGCGACTTCTTCATACATATAGGCAGCTTCGAGCGTTTCCCCTTTTACGTGTAAGGCATCTGCCTGATTTGATAAACGAATAATCTTAAGTTTATACTGACCAGAACGTATCCCCTCTAGCTTTCTAGAAAGCTGCTCATAACGAGGCACACTGTCCTGCTTCGTTCCCCTAAAATCACTATTTAATCGCTCTTGTATTTGCATCGCTTTGACTAGAGCTTGTTCCGCTTTCTTCCATTCTTCTAGAGACACTAACGAGTCCGCTAATTTCTCGGCTTCTAAACTCTCTCGCGCAAGAGGTTCTGCATCTAGGTAGCGAACTTCTCGTAATAATCGAGTGGCTCGGTTTGGATTTGCTAACGAGCTCAATGGGTATAGTTCATTTATTTTTTTTTGAAGTTGGAAGGCTTCCTTAAGCGCAAGGGATGCCGCCTCAAATTCACCATCGTCTAATAACTTTTGGCTCTTCGCTTCATAATCTATGCTATCTTCTATTAAAGCTTCTGAAGAATATTCCTGGAATCTCTTCTTTAATACCTCTAAGTGTTGTGTGGTTTCAGTACTGTAATTAGGTAATTGATCTAGATACTGGTTTTGGTAATCGATTGCAGCTTGTAGTAGCTGTAAGTCATCGAAGTTAGGATCCCTCAATGCAAGAATTTCTTCAAATCGAGCTTCCATCTCTAAGCTCTTACTTTTTAAAATCTTAACTTCTTCAGATACAACAATAGCGGGCACTAACGATGTATAATCCACTCGCTTCGGACCAAGGCTTGAAAGAGCCCAGAAAAAAAGCAAAACAAGAAGTGAAAATACAGCGACTAATAGCGGGATATAAAATCCACTGCAACGACACTCTTGGTCGTAGCGATTTCCGCGCTCATAAAAATTTTGTATATACCTCATTTTATAGATTATAAATTGAATGTGGCAAATTAATGATTATAGAAATCAGGGCATACAAGTTAAAAGCAATTAAACAAATAACGATCTAAAATTAAACGATTTATTGCTCGGTGCAAAATCATTACTAAAACTCAGTAGAATTATGTATAAACAAATCACCATATTAGGCCCTGGGTTATTGGGTGCTTCGTTAGCAATGGCAATAAAAGATCGAATGCCTGAATCACGCTTAGTCGTTTGGTCGCGCAGTTCTAAAAACAGGGCAAAAAGCTTACAAGAAAAATGGTGTGATGCAACTTTTGATAAGCCTGAAGATGCTGTTCTTGATAGTGATTTGGTCGTCGTTTGTACCCCTGTAGAGTCTATAGTACCACTACTTGAGCGTATCGAGAAAAATTTAGGCGTCACTACTCTAGTTACAGATGTTGGAAGCACCAAAAATCAAATTTGCCAAGCGGCTTCAAAAATACTCGTAAAAGGTGCGACATTTGTTGGCTCTCATCCGATGGCAGGATCTGAATTAAAAGGTATGGATAATGCCAAGGCAGATCTTTTTGAAAATGCAGCATGCATCTTAACGCCAACTACTACAGATGTTTCTCAAGCTAGCAATAGTTTACGAACTTTTTGGCAGGCAATTGGAATGCATGTTACCGAGATGGCTCCAGATAAACATGACGAGGTGGTCGCCCACATTAGCCATTTACCGCACTTACTTGCCTCTACACTGTGTAGCTATTTAGCAAACCAAACCCCTGCTCTGGGCGAATTATCTGGTCCAGGTCTAAGAGACACCACTCGAGTTGCTGCTGGAGACCCAGATTTGTGGCAACAGATTCTTCAGCAGAACAGTGAGGCAATACTGCGTGCTATAGAAGGTTATGAAGTTGCACTACAAGCTTTCAAAGCGACTTTACAACAATCCGACTACGATAAAACAAAACGTTTACTTCGATTAGGTAAAAAATACCGTGACAGTCTTAATAAATGAGCGATCCGCTACCCATCGTCCCTTTCACCGAAAGTATTGATTCTGAAATCGATTTACCAGGATCAAAGAGCATCACTAATCGTGCGCTAATTCTCGCTGCACTTACTAATGGGCAAACGCTAATTAAAGGAGCGCTATTGAGTCGTGACACTCAAATCATGCTCCAAGCGCTAGAATTACTTGGCTTTAACTGTATAGTAGATCCGTTACAGCTTCAGATTATCGTGCATGGAATGAATGGGCGAATTCCTAAAAAAAAAGCCACACTTGATGTTGGTAATGCTGGCACGGCTGCTAGATTCCTAACTGCTCTTCTTGCCATTGAACCAGGAGGAACCTACTCGCTTGATGGCGACTTAGCCATGAGATCCCGACCAATGGCTGGTCTTTTAAATGCCCTTAGTGAGCTAGGTGCAGCGGACTTCGAGTTTGCGGGGGAGCCTGGTCATTTCCCATTCATCATGAAAACACACGGCTTTAATGGAGGCACTGCTAAAGTAGATGCAAGTACTAGCAGCCAGATTCTTTCTGCCTTACTATTAGCTTCTGGAGCTAATGCTCGAGCGTCCATAAAGCTAAGAACCAAAGGCGTTCGTCCAGCTTACATAGCAATTACATTAAATATGCGCGAAGCGTTTGGAGCGCCGCCTGTGCTGACAAAAGCTGCAGGTTTATATGAGATTCCTCCTGCCATCTACAGAGCTCCCGATGGCGGCCCCTATACGATCGAACCAGATCTATCCGCTGCTAGTTATTTTCTCGCACTCACCTTGACAACAGGGGGGCAGCTTTCATTCCCTAGGTTAACTGCCAATCCACTACAAGGAGATGCCCTATTTTCTGAGGTACTCACTCATCATGGGCTTCGCATAGACTGTTCTAGCGATGGATGGATTGCTACGAATAAGGATCCTGCGGCGATTGAGCGAGGTCATCGAGAAATTGATTTTAGGCATTTTTCAGATACTTTTTTAACGTATGCAGCGATCGCTCCATTACTAGGGGGATCAGTGCGTATAACTGGTATTGAGCATACGCGCGGGCAAGAAACAGATCGGATTGCGGGTATGGCAAATGAGCTTTCCAAGCTCGGACAATTAGTTAAAGAGGATAGCGACTCGCTTACCATTGCACAAAAACCAAACGAACTAAAAGCACGTGCTCTGCAGGCTCGTCAACAGGGTAAGCTTATTGAAATTGAGACATATAAGGACCATCGATTTGCTATGAGTTTTGCCATATTAGGCAGTTACGACCTTTTACATGATGGTCAACCATGGCTTGCGGTCAAAGATCCTGCTTGTTGCGGCAAAACATTCCCAAACTTTTTTGAAGTACTAAAGAGCTTGCGTCATGAATAATACATATCGATGTGAGGTAATCGCAATTGACGGCGGCGCTGCGGCAGGCAAATCCTCTACTGCCCGCGCACTAGCAGAAAAATTAAATTTCATGCATGTTGATACAGGCGCACATTATCGTACCCTTACAGCAGCTCTACTACAATTAGGCGCTGCTCCAGAACAAGCAGCTGAAATTGCTAATTATTTAAAGCACTTAAATCTTGGCACTGAGCTGTGCGGTCAAAGTGCATTACTAAGTATAAATAATAAAATCCCCAATAATGAAAGTATTCGCTCAGCTGAAGTAAACGCTAGCGTTTCATTATTTGCGGCGCTACCCGATATTCGTAAATTTCTTTTTGATTATCAACGAGGTCAATTGCTAGTTGCTGCAAAATATGGCTACAAGGGGGTTATTATGGAAGGTCGTGATATTGGGACTACTATATTTCCAGATGCTAGGTTTCGGTTCTTCTTAGAGGCAGATGCAAGTACACGCGAAGCGCGCCGTTCGAAACAAGGAGCAACTGATTCCATTACAGATCGTGACACACTAGATAGAACACGCAAAATCGCTCCTTTAATCTGCTCGAAAGGTGCTATACGCATTGACACCAGTAAAATCAGCCTAGAGAAAGTGATCGAGCGCATTCTTACAATCATCACCGTCAAACAAGATGACTAAATTGCAGCCTCAGATTCCCTTGCTGTATAACATGGTTCGAGTCGCAGCTGACTGCTACTTTAGCACCCTGTATAATTACACTCTTTCTGGGCAGCAGCATATTCCCGATCAAGGGGGACTTATATTTGCGGCTAATCATATCAGCTTTTATGATCCGCCCGTTTTAGGAGCCCGAGTAAAACGACAAATCAGCTATTTTGCACGTGACACCCTGTATAAAGGTCTATTCGGCAAAGGCCTATTAGCCTTAGATACAATACCTGTCGCTCGCGAAAATGCTGATATCAAATCACTAAAGGCAATTTTTAAGACTCTTAAATGTGCTGGCGCTGTGGCTATATTCCCAGAGGGCACGCGTTCTATAGACGGCAAACTAGCCACCCCTAAACCTGGCGCTGGCATGATTGCATGCAAATCCGGAGCTACCGTAATACCTACACGAATTTTTGGTACATATGAAGTATTTGGACGGACAATGCACCGTCCAAAAATTGGAGGCGACATTCACGTTACTTACGGCAAACCAATGCAAGCATGTGAACTTGATCTGGGTAAGAATCACCCTGATCGCTACCTAGAAGCATCGCGGCGTATTATGAAAAAAATCGCAGATTTGGAGCCTCCAAAAAATATAGTCGTTTAAAGCAATTATACTCCATCTAATAAATATCTTCATACATGGGCAATTCACAACGAATATCCTCTGACCGGTATGCGCAGCGCGGTGTATCTTCTTCTAAGTCTGAAGTACATTCAGTAGTCGATAAGCTCGACCGCGGTATCTTTCCTGGAACGTTTTGTAAAATCAGCGCTGACCAACTGACTGGTAATCCGGATAAATGTAATATTATTCACTCGGATGGATCAGGCACTAAAAGTACTCTTGCCTATCTTCATTATCGAGAAACGGGCGACCCGTCCGGCTTTCGTAAGACCGCACAAGATAGCTTGGTAATGAATATAGATGACTTACTGTGTGTCGGTGCTATCGACGGCATCCTCATCTCGAGTACAGTCAATCGAAATGCTCGTGCCGTGCCGGGCGAAGCACTCAACGAACTCATCCGTGGTACCGAAGATTTCCTAAGTCTAATGCGTAGCTACGGAGTCGGCACTCATAGTGGCGGCGGTGAAACAGCGGATGTTGGCGATCTAACTGGCACAGTAACTGTTGACTCCTGCGCCGTGGTGGTGATGGATCGCAAGCAAGTTTTGGATAACGCTAACATTAAACCAGGCTTGGCAATTGTGGGCCTAGCATCAGCGGGCCAAGCCACTTATGAGACTTTTGAGAATTCGGGTATCGGCAGTAACGGGCTGACCAGTGCTCGGCACGACCTACTTAGCCCTTACTATCTAAAGAAATATCCAGAAACATGCGACCCCTCGACGGATACCTCTTTTCTTTACTGTGGCCCCTACAAAATGGAACATCCTCTGCCAGGCTCGAGTATGAGTGTTGGCGAAGCCCTTATGAGCCCAACTCGCACCTACGCACCCATCGTCAAAAAACTACTCGAAGAAGACCGTGATGCAATCCACGGCATGGTGCACTGCTCTGGTGGAGGACAGACTAAATGTCTGCGTTTTGGAACTTCTGTACACATTATTAAAGATAACTTTTTGCCTATTCCACCGATTTTCAAAGCTATCCAGAAGGCAAGTGGCACAAGTGATGAAGAGATGTTCCGAGTCTACAATATGGGGCACCGCATGGAAATTTACTGCGAACCAAAAAGGGCAGCTCAAATCATCACTAAAAGTAAGTCTTTTGGGATAAACGCTCAAATCGTCGGTCGCACTGAAGTAACATGCAAGCAGAACGGAAAAAATCACCTAACCATTGATTATAATGGCACAAACCTGGAGTACGTTATTGAAGACTAAATATAAGCCCTACTTACTACAGCCATGCTAATGAAAATACTGGTAAATTCTATAGCCATACCGCTACTGATTCTACAAGGCGCTATTGCCCAAAACATTGAAATTCTGGGCGAGTATAAAATTGGTATAGTTGGGCAAGATTCTGAAGATGCAATTTACCAAGCGACTCATCTTGGTGCACAAGAAGCAGCTCGTGATCTAAGTCGACGCTACTCACTTGACATAGAATTAATTGTACTCACTCCAGATTTAAATCAAGGAGGTGATCAAGAAGTCTCTCTTGGACAACTGTTTATTGGAGATGCAGATGGCTTCATTATTAGCCCAGTAAAGGGAGCACGCGATGCCATTGCTTTTGCGCAAGAGCAAGGTCAGCAAATTATCTTTTTTGAGACCGCACTTGAAGATATCACTCCACTTGCATCCATTATTGCCGATGAATACACTTCGGGTGTATTAGCCGGCCGCTATATGGCTAAACTTCTACCCGTCAAAGGGCGTGCAGCTATTCTTATGGCTAACAATCCATCTGCGGCTATGTTAGAAAGGCTTGATGGAGTTCGCGCATCTTTGGGCTACAAGAAAATTGAAAAAATTGTAAGATGTGAGCCTAATTATTCTGCTGCTATCACAGCTATATGTGAAGCCGACAAGAAAGATGTAAATGATTATATCGACGGCTGGGTTTTTCTCGATGATTGGCCTCTCCTTGGTATACCTGCACTACCGTGGGAAGCAGGACATCTACCTTGCATTGCCATTCAATCCTCGCCTACCGCTTTTTTATATCTCGATCAAGGCTACGTTAGCGCACTTGTAGTTCACCCATATTATAAATGGGGCTATCAAAGTGTGGTCATGATGGTAGAAAAATTATATAAGAATCAATTGCCCGTGCTACCTCATACTATAACCCCACCAAAGGTAATTGATTGGCAAAATGTAGAAAATTACCGAAAGAGCTGGAAGAAATGGTTTAACTAGCCAGACTCATTCAATAATCGATGAAGGACCTGACTCATCTCTTTAATACGGTAAGGCTTCGGGATGACTGCATTAAATCCAGCTCCCTGGTAGTCCGACATAACATCAGAATTCGTGTATCCACTTGTAGCAATCGCAACTAATTCTGAGTCGTAAGCGCGCAATAGCTTACACGCTTCCTCGCCACCCATACCGCCTGGTACAGTCAAATCAAAGACAACTGCATCAAACGGTTCGCCAGATTCTTTGGCTCGCTTATATGATTTAATAGCATCTTCTCCATTGCTCGTTAGCACAGTTGTATAGCCAAGAGCTTCTAGGATCTCACCAGCGACAAGCATCATCGCCTTCATGTCATCCATGATCAATATACGTCCGCTACCTTTACGGATTGTATCATTGGATATAGGATCTAGTGACTGCTCTGGCTTATCTAGCTCTGATCTAGGCAGATATATTTTAAATGTTGTACCCTTACCTAGTTCTGACTCCGCACTAATTATGCCTCCATACTTTTTGATAATAGACATTGAAGACGCTAACCCCAACCCACTACCATCTTTTTTGGTAGTATAATATGGATCGAAAATGCGAGCGATATCTTCAGACGAAATTCCCATGCCATCATCGGAAAATTTGATATAAACATAATCCCCTACTTTAAGTCCTTCAACCGCTTCGCTTTGTATAGTTTTGTTTTCTAAGCATACTCGTAAGACGCCCCCTTTAGGCATTGCCTGGCGGGCATTGATTACAAGATTAATAACTACCTGAGCCATCTGCCCCTTGTTTACATAAGCCGGCCACAATTTTTCGTCTTTTTCTACCGAGTATCTAACGTTCGTGCCGCGCAAGATAAACTGCGCACCCTCCTCAACTATCTCATCAAGGATTACGGCATCCGCCGCAGAAAAGTCACCTTTTGCTAAACTAAGCAATTGATCGGTTAGTGCTTTCGCCTGCATGGCTGCTTTTTCTGCCAAGAGTAATTGTTCCTTATACTTACAAGACTCTTCTAACCCTAGACGAGCCATAGATACATTTCCTAATACTACGGTTAATAAATTATTGAAGTCATGGGCAATCCCACCAGTAAGTAAACTAAGTGACTCAAGGCTAGCTATTCGCAGCATTTGACTTTCTATCTGTCGCTGCATGCTTTTGTCTTTTAAAATAATAATCCACTCCCGCAAACTTTCTGCACCGCTTGATATTTGACCAATAGTCAGCTCGACGCTTAGGCTTTGCTTGCCCTTGAGCTTTAAATATAACTCTTTTGGCTCATTCCAGCTTACAAGATTCGTTAGAGAATTCGACGTACCTAGCTCCTCTAATTGAGGTCCCCCTAGAGAGTCATACAATTGTATGACATCCATCCAGTTTTGCCCTACAATCTCTTCTTTTTTTAGACCCACCAATTGGCTAAATGCTGAGC
>JAYYDJ010000109.1:0-4063 GCA_036160955.1 Verrucomicrobiota bacterium
ATTCATGCATCAAATTGGACATATTTTGGATTAATGAATAAACACAAAACAGTGTTTAAAAAGAATTAAAAAATAACGAATACAAATTGGTTTATTGGAAAAGTGTCAGTTGTGGGTCTTTTACCATATTATAGATCTTTAAAATACGCATTAATTGCAATAAATCAGACTTTTGGTAGATATTATTAACCTGAACTTGGCGCAACAAACTTTCTAAAATAGTGCTGTAAGTGATGATTCCATCAATACCATTGGTTTTGAGTATATCTATACTCTCGCTTCTGTGTGGATCGTTACTCGGTAATCCTGGTAAAACTATAATATTTGTATAAGAATTACTTACGGATTCCCATATTTTATCATCTTCAAATGACTCCTTGATGAAATATGCCTTAGATTGATTAAATGCATTCTTTTTAAGATAATTAAAGAGCTTGGAACTACTTTTTAGTAGCTCTGGGGAGAATTCACATAAGTACCAAGATCTTATTACTACCACAGCTTGCTGGATAGACTCCATATCGGCAGAAAACAATTGGAAATTAGCTACGGACTGTTCTTTTACAGCTTCAGGTTTATTGATCATCAGGGCTACTGCCTCATCGGGACCCTTTTTGCGAGACCGTGTAGAGTATTTTGGCACTTGACGGACAAAAAATCCATTCATTTCGAAGTACTCACGCACAATATTTTCATCAAACCCAGACATATATAAAGTCCTTTATTACCACCTATTCTTAAGGTCAATCGAGTTAACTAAATAGTGCACTTAGAAATAGTAAAAAATATATAGAAACAAAATCTATATCAAAATCGCAAACGATTCTCAAAATTTTTATCATTCGATCGACTTCGCGACTTGGCCAATTGATTTAATTGTACTGTGCTCGCGCGCGACCAATCAAAAAACTCCTCTGGACGTAGTGCCATCGCTCCGCTAGAACGAGTAGCATCCCTAACCATATTGTCATTACTTACCACACTTACAAGCTCAGGTTGCTTTACTCTGCGAACAATACGTTCAATCACACCATCAGCAGTTAATGAACTCGGCGCATATATGAATTCAAAGCGCTTGGATTCATAAGGATATTCAACCTGTAATTTGTCACTTTTACTATCTAAAATCAATGCGACTCGAACCGCTTCTGCATCGTGTATCTCGCGTGCAAATTTTGCTAATTTATCACGAGCCGAATCAATGTTACCTTGCATAAGTTTTCGTAAATCACTGGTAGCATAAATTACATTATATGCATCAATTAATAAATATCGAACACCGCTCATAACAAATTAATTTTAACGACAATATTTAGTCATGGAAGTCTATTATTGTGAAATTCTAAATATCGCTGATAATCCTAGTTAGTGCTGACAGTCACTGCAAAAAAAACTATTTCTTTGCCCAATGAAAATACTCTGTATTCGACCATCACATTTGCAGCAATTTTTTCCTGCCTTATCATACACATTTAATTGAATGCGGAAATATCCTGCTTGACCGTTTGCTCCAACGAAGTCGCGCAAAGTTGTACCTCCATGCTCTATTGCCTTACAAAGTACAGTACGAATTTCTTCAGCCAATCGATTATACCTAGCTAGGCTGATTCTTCCAGCTGCCCTTCTTGGATCAATGCCAGCAGAAAACAATGCTTCATTCGCATAAATATTGCCAACTCCTACAACTACCGAATTATTCATAATGAAATTCTTTACGGCTAAAGTACGGTCTCTTGATAGTTGATATAGCCAAGCCCCATTGAAATCGTTAGTCAGCGGTTCAGGGCCTAACTTATTAAATAGCGACAAAGGCGGATCATCATTCGCCTGCCATAGGCATGCACCAAAACGCCTTGAGTCATTAAAACGTATGCAATTACCGTCGTCTAAAACAACATCAATATGATCGTGCTTCAATATAGGTGCACTTTTTAACTGAATCGTTAGGTTACCAGACATTCCTAAGTGAAACACAATTGTACCTGCGTATGTTTGTATAAGTAGATATTTTGCTCTGCGTTCTACACCAATGATTTTTTGACCAACTGCTTGTTGAATGGATTGTGGTACGGGCCAACGAAGCTGAGACTGGCGCACAATGAATGATGATATTGTTCGCTGTAAAGCATGAGGAGCGATCCCACGCCGTGTCGTTTCTACTTCAGGTAACTCTGGCATAAATTTAAAATCAGAAGATAATTTGCGGAAAGAATACTATATATTACAAGAATGTAATGGATCGTGCCCAGCAACGATATTTATATATGAATATATCCAGTATTTCATCCAATACAGTTATTATAGGTGGCATCACAGGTGGCATTGGGAACGCACTGAGCGAACTTTTACAATTACGTGGCGATACAGTTGTTGGCTACTCAAGAAACGGAACAACCCGTTGTGACGCTACTAATTGCGAAGAACTTGATAATTATTTTAAAAACTGTTTCACAAACCATGAAAGAATTGATGCGTACGTACACTCAATTGGTTCAATCTACTTGAAGGCCGCGCACTTAACGCCTGCAACAGACTGGCTTAATGTTCAAAATCAAAATTTAAACAGTGCATTTTATGCTTTGCGGGCAGTACTTCCAGGCATGATCAAACAAGGTGGTGGACGCTTACTATTCTTTAGCTCAGTAGCCGCTCAATCTGGTATCGCTAATCATGAAGCCATCGCTGCTGCAAAGGGGGGGCTAGAGGCAATGATACGATCCGCCGCTGCTAGTTATGCGCCACGTGGCATTCGTATCAACGCGATCGCTCCTAGCCTTACTGATACTCCACTTAGTACAGCTATCACAAGTAACCCACAAGCGCGTGCATTTACTGAGAAAATGCACCCTTTAGGTTCTATTAATTCAGCACATGAGGTAGCAAGTATGGCCGCATGGTTACTAAGTGATGATGCTTCACAAGTTACCGGACAAGTGTTTGTAATCGATGGTGGACTCTCATCAATCATACCAAAGCCGAAGGCTTAGATTATGCTCCGCTCAGGCATAGTCTATGTCTTAGCTTTAACGATTAGCATGTTACGATTTGAGGGGTCAATTTACGCTGAAAAACCATTGGATCTAAAAGAGTTAGGTTCTTACAGATACACCTATAATTTTTTCTTAAATGTTTATGATATCACCCTTTATTCAACTATACCAAACAGCAGAGAAAAACTCTTGTCTGGAAATGTACCATTTGAATTACAATTTAAATACCTCCGAGACATACAAAGAGATGACTTTATTAAGGTTTCTAATCGTATGCTGGAAAAAAATTTATCCACGCAAGATATTTCAGCTATAAGCGATCAAATTAAAAGTCTCCATAACGCCTACCGACTGGTTAGAAAAGGTGACACTTCCATCTTGCGATACACTCCAAGTAAAGGAACTACCCTAATTATTAATGGAATAGAAATTATACAATTACCCAGTAAACTAACGTGTCAATACTTTAGGATATGGCTGGGAGACGATCCAATTTCTTTGCAGATGAGAGAAGCTATAATTGGTTTTAACCATTAAATTTAAGCTACTTAGCGACTCATCCAATCTAAATTCAGACCACTAGACTTGTTTTTCTTAAACCTTTTAGGTAGTTGTTGATGAATCCACTGTAGTAATGGACCGCGACCCTTTCTAGTTTTTGCCGAACAATAAAAAGTTTTAGTTGGTCGTAGATCCAAGTCAGATAGTGCCCTTTTAAAACACTGTGCATGATTGAGAACATGACTACTCGAACTTCGATCTATTTTCGTAAAAATAACAGAATAAGATAATTCACAGTTTTGCAACCACTGTGCAAATGACAGATCCCCACCCTGAGGATCTATTTGTGAATCAATTAATAAGAATATATGTTTTAAATTAGTTCGCTCAGTAAGATACGCACTGACATATCGGTTGAAATCATGTTGTTTGCTTTTCGAAACTTTTGCATGACCATACCCTGGTAGATCCACTAAATGCCATGCGCGATTTATCTCAAAAAAGTTAATCAACTGCGTCTTTCCTGGCTTACTTGATGTATGTGCTAATTCTTTCTTTCCCGCTAGCATGTT
>JAYYDJ010000110.1:0-6090 GCA_036160955.1 Verrucomicrobiota bacterium
TTTTCTTCTTTAAGGATTAAAACGAGGACGTTGACATCGCGGGCACTGAGAAATATAAATAGAATAACAGCGACTGCTTGTACGAGAGACAGCCACAGGGCTTTCTTACGAATGGAGTCGCCCTTTTCGCCACGTGATTGGTAGCGAGATGTCAATGATTCAGCCATGCCTTAAAAAAACCTTAATCTGTAAATCTATTGTTTTTAGGTCTTATTTAATCGCCCTCAACCAGAGTATCAATGAGATCTCCACCAGATTCTACAGTTTTTAGAATCTGAGTGTTGAGGCGATTGCGGAAGATGAAGTAGGCAACCATGGCAGGGATTCCAATTACTAGACCTGTAGCGGTTGTTACTAGAGCTTCGCCGATGTCCGATGCCAGTGCGCTAGGGTCACCCATACCGACTTGACCGATCGTTTGGAAGGCACTGATCATACCGCTTACTGTGCCAAGCAGTCCAATCATTGGTGCGACTGCTGCGACCACATTTAAATAGTTAATCCACTGTCCAATAGCGCCGTCTTCAGCTTCAACATGATCCATAAAAGTCCCCTCAATTTTTTCGCGATTTAGATCCGGCTTATTGAGTCGACACTTAGCTAACGCGCTCCCTAAACATCTAGCGAGTACGGCGTTTGTACTGGAGCATTGGTTGCTAGCTTGACCCATTTCACCGCTTTTAAGTGAAGTACTCAATGCATTAGTTAGCTCTGCCGAGGCAAATCGTGTAGGACGAGTCTCTCGCCAGCAGTAGAAAATTAGGAAGAACATAAATAGGGCGGTTAAGCCAAGCGGGAACATGGCCCATCCACCTTGTTGCAATAATCCTAGCAAAGATGTGGATTCAGTTTCCTGTGCTTGGGCCTGCGTGGCGCTAAACAGCATCAAGATGATTAGCGCGAATGCGCGAGTGGTAAGTGAGTGTACTTTCATAAGCGGTTGTAGTTTTTTTTAAGGTTTAGAAGTGTTTGATTGTAAGCGAGTCGGCAATGCAATCTCAGAGTCAATTGGGGACGGTGTTTGGATGGGCTCTACTAAAGAACTTACAACAGGTCGTGCTTGTTCCTTGGAGACAGAGGTATCTTTGGTAAGAGGATTGTATTTGGCGAGGATGGCTAGCTTAGCAGGCCAAGCAAACCCCCTAGCTTGCATCTCTTTTGTGAGGCGCTCTGAGATAGCTTCATGGCGTGTTTCGGCAGCCGCACTGATAGCAAGTGCGTAACAGGCGCCCAAGTGCTCGATTGGTAAATTATTAGCAAATGCGATAGGATTGAGAGCTGTCCACATAGCATCTTCGTAGGCTGCGCGCATAAACTGGAGCTGCGCTAGTATTTGCCACCCCAGCGCACTGGAACGATCATAGCCAGTCGATTCGATCCATTGGCAAGCCTGCGCTTCGGCTTCCTCGTAAAGCTCTCCCAGAAAGAAGCCCATGAGCGTAGCTTCATCGAGCGAGCGAAGTAGGGCATCGTCTTTTATATAAGGGCGAATGACTTCGATAACTGCAACCGCGCGAAGTGGTTTTTCGTGAGTGAGGCAGAAGCGTGCATATCGCACAAACATACCTAGTTCTCCAACATCCATATACCGCAAGTAGCGCCCGCGCTGCTGGTAAAATGCCTCAAATAGTGCGAAGGCCTCATCCCTACGGGCTGGATTCTTCTCGAGCTTATAAAGTAAAGGCAAGTATTCACTTCCAGTAAAACTGATGTCACGAATTGCATCCGCTGCATAATTCACCGAAGCGCTGCCGCCAGCAATATTGATGCGAAGACTTAATGTTTCTCCGTCCCAAGCATTGATTTCGCCTGAGCTTTGCTGACCGTTTTCTAAAAGTAATACTACAGGTTGCGCTAAGCGACTTCTGACTTCTCGCAAGTTTATAGATTGTCCATGTAGAGTACAAAAAGTGGTCGCAGAAAGGCCCACTATAACTGCAATGTACTTAAAAAAGTAAGTGCCAATTCTCATAGCGATAAGGTCTCCTGCTGTAGTTCGGATGTATTTTCTAGCGCATCGTTTACTGGAAGTATTGCTCGCAAGCTCTCGCGCTTTTCCCTGGCCTGACTTGCAATTGCTAATACTCCAATCTCTTGATTTGTTAGCATTTCATTTAAGGTTTCATACGCAGCACGTGGATCGCCAAGCGCTTCAAATTGTAAGGCACTCATCCAGTATGCATCTGCTGCTAGTTGCGGGTACGCTCTATAGACATTATATACTCTTTGCGCGTAGGGAACCGCTCGCTCCATATTGCCTGCTGCTTGTTCATTGCGACTTAAAGCAAGCAGTGCCTGGGCATGCGGTCGTCCTTTCGCCTTCTTGAGGCGCAGCAATGCATCGAGAGCATCACGGGCTTCGTCAAAGCGCTGAGTCTGTGTCGCGCATTCTGCAAAACGCAGAGCAACCTGTATCGCTAGTGGATGCATAGGAAACTCTGATCGAAAACGGTTTAATGAAGCGCGCGCTTTCTCATAGTTTTGTGCATCCATTAGCAGCACGGCACGAGCGTAGTAGCCGTAGCTTCGTTGTACACTATCAGGAAATTTTTCTTCTAATTGCTCTACGTACCCTTCTGCTACCTTAGGGTAGCGCTCGACTAATTTAGCGGCTAGTTGCCCCAAGTTTTCGGCATCCAACCGGTCGATAGGAACAAGCTCTACATTCTCGAAAAGAATGCTGCTAGAGTCTTCTGCTTTTGACAAGGATTCGAGGTACAAATTTAAGCGGGCGTAGTAAGTCAACCGATCGGCTTCAAGCGCGGCTAATTTTTCTTCAGCTATCCATGCTTTAAGGCTTGCTTTACGCTGACTGCGACTAGATGCGACGACGCTTTTCTGAAGGCGGCTAAGTGCGTCTAATATATTTAAAACTTCAGTTGCTGCTGGATCATCACCATAGCGCGTTAATGCCTGCGAAAATACATCATTCGCAGCCTCATGTCTACCTTCTTCAAGGTGTGTCCAGCCAATCCAATACAAGGCTTCACTCATCCTTCCTTTGTTACGAAGTGGAATATCTTCACGTTCAATGTAGCGTTCGAAGTGTTCACGATGACTTTTAAGGACGCCAGCACGTGATTCTTTGCGGTCTTCTGCTCCTGCTAGCGAGCGCAAAATTTTACCTGTTTGAAAGAGTGCGTAAGTAAACAGGTGGCCTGCTTGCGGACTAATAGAAGCAAAGATTTTGCGAGCTTCATTTAGCTCGCCACGACCCATTTGAATATCGCCAAGCAAGACGCGACCTTCTTCGATTCTACTGTGCACAGGGTAGGTCTTTAGATAACTCTGAATGGCTAGAAGTGCGCTCGTATAGTCTTTTTTTGCATATAGGGTGGCAGCCTTTCGGTACGCGACTTCAGGTTCAAGTCGGTGACCATTCACGCGGGATGTGAGTTTCTCCAAAGCCTCCAATGTTGATGGATAGTTTTGCTCTGCAAAAAATGTAAGTGCTCGCCAAAAATGTGCATCCAGAACTAAGCCGTGCTTCGGAAAATTGGCTATGAATTGATCCATGTCTGCGCGTGCTAGATCAGGTTCGTTCAGTAGATTATAATTATAGCCGCGAAGAAATAGTACCCGCGCAGCAAGTGAGTGGGTATTATGTTCAACTAAAAAATGATCCAATACTTCTATGGCGTCGCGGTACTGGCGCGCCTCTTGGTAGGCTGTGGCTAAGAGGTAGAGAGCATCAGGGACCAGCGTAGAATCAGGAAAGCGCTCGCCAAAGCCTGCGGCGATGCGAAAAGCATCTTCCCAGACACCGATATCGATAGCGGATAATATCCAGCGGTAATGCGCCTCTGATTGAATGGACTCTGGTAGGCTCGAATCGCGCGCTAGTGTTTCAAATAGAACCCATGCTTCTTGTGGTCTGCCCGCAAGTAAGTAAGCCTGACCATACGATAGGTACATGGATGCAGTATAGTCTTCGGCTTGCTCCAGCGCGCTGAGCTGCTGCTTTAATCGAACTATTAATTTTTGGTAGAACTGTGTCCAAAATTGTCCGCCCGCATACAAGCCCACGCTCGATTTTTTTGACTCAAAGCGGGCTTGGGTTGTTAGCAGTCGCTCTTTTTGTGCTTTAACTAAACTCTCATAAGGTGGAACCAAGCGCAAACAAGCAATTGCCTTGTCTGGGGCTCCTGCTGCTAATTGCGCTTGGCCTATCTTTAGTGCATTGATTGCCAGAATTGCGAGTTCTGGCAATTCTAAGATCTGCCAAGATTCCGCCAGTAGTAAATCGCGTGCGAGCAGTTCTTTCTCTAGTTCAATCGCTTTTTCAAGTGCTGTGAGGCGTGCCTTGCTACGAATTAATCCTGGTGGCTGCCGCTCTTGTAGCGCACGAAGTGCAGAAAAAGCATCATCGATTAGTCCTGCTTCAAACATTAGATCAGCGGCAGCTAAACTTGCGAGTGCCGCTTCAGGTCGGTTTGGATCAAGAGATACAAAGCTACGGTAGCTCTCAATCGCGGCATTTAAATCGCCGCTTTCTTGGTGAGATCGTGCAAGATTATACAAAACAAAGGGCATGCGCATACGATCCTCAGGAAAGCCTTCAATAAACTTTTCGAATAAACCGATAGCCTGTGCAGCGTCCCCAGCGAGTTGTGCAGCGTAGGCATGTAGAGGAGTAATGACGATCTGAAAAGATGGCTCCGATACTTCGGGCTCTTCGCCAAAGGTCGTCTGAATCGTTTCAAAATACTGAATCGCGGTGGGGTAGTCCCCAGCAACCAGTGCTGCCTGCGCAGACCCTAGGGTCTCTTGCAAAGTCGTCACCGTCTCCTGCGCGATCGAGCATGGAATAGAGAATAGTGTAGCGACTAAAATTAGGATTAGTCTATCTATTTTATTTATACAACCAATTAACACTCGAGCCCTTTCTTTGACAGATTTATTAAATACAAGGACCATAATTAATCTTTTAAGGCTTTGATACCGAGTTTGTGTAGAATTCTTTATTTTCTCCGACAAATTCACTAATTCGGTAAGCTTGAATTTTGTAGGAACCAGGCTTTTTTGGAGGAAGCAGTAGTATCAGGTGCCTATTTCCTGTATAGAAGTACCAATTGTTTTTTAAGATGACGCGAGCGCGATCTCCATCTTGTATTGCAAGGCCTATAAAAACATTTTCTTTTATTGCTTCTTTTAAAGAAATGGGCCCCGTTAAGCCGGGCTTAAGGAACTGATTTTTTTCAATAAAACGACACGCTAGTTGTATACCAGTGATGTTTATAAAGCTCAAATGATTATTAGGTAGTCCCTTTGGACTGTCATCTAGGCTAATAAGATTAAATTCAGATAGATTGTTTGCCGCATTAGGAACAAATATTATTAGTGTTTGATTGTTACTTATACTAGTTTTACCAACCTCTTTATATGTTAATTCGCCATCATCATTTCTACCATTTTCGCGGTAGAAGATGATCGGATTTACCCCGTAGTAACTATAACGATTAAAGGAGCGTGACAAAGATTGAAACTTTAGCTCTTGCATAGGAGCGTTGACTTCTGGCTTATAGTAAATTCCGGTCCACTTTGCTGACTGCACGGGCATAACTCTAAATTTCGTGCGAATGAGCGCCTCATTTTGAGCGAATAAGCTTACCGCGATAAATGCATTAGAAATGAAGCAAAATGTTATTATTAGAATGCATTTCATAAACCTGCGCTTTCGCTCCACTTTAAATCTATTATTTTAAAGCGTCGGCCAAACAAGTTATCCTCTTTTTGGGAGTTATCGGATAAACGAGCAAGGTTTCCATCTATTCGCTCAGGGAATCGCTGCAAGGTTGCTTTACACCAAACCTCCACCTTAGATTCTCCTTTTAAAGAATCATTCGCGGAGCCATAAACATGCGCGGTGTATGTATCCGATCGTGTAGTTAGGTAGGGTGCTAGCATTTCAAGTATAGTGCTTTGCGAGATGTATGCTGGTGAGAATTTAGCTATATTTCGATTGATGTTAGATGCATTAATGGCTCTTTGTAAGACTCCAGAGTTAGCAAATTCAGCAATCGTAGCAAACGGCATAGTGTTATTATTGATATAATAGCCTTTTATTTCGTCGACCAATTTCTCTGCGAG
>JAYYDJ010000111.1:0-4409 GCA_036160955.1 Verrucomicrobiota bacterium
GCCTAAATCCGCGTCATTCATAGATACAGCATCGACTGCACTATTACTGCCATATTCATCACCTTTAGCATCCATACTGCCAAACCATTCCGCACCCCCTTTTTTGTTGCGCGTTTTACTCAGTATTTGCGCGCTGTAATCATTGATTACTTTTTCTGGATCGAGTTTCAAATAACGGGCGTAATTTTTGATAAACCCGCACCGGTAAATTTCTGGCAGTTCGAAGTCAAAATTGTTTTGTTCTATATAGGTAAGGAAATCACTGCGTATCTTGGTAGCTTCGGCTGCTTCTCGCAACGAAATACCTTTGCGCTTGCGCGCATCTTCGAGCTTTTCCCCTATAGTTTGCATAACAACTTATAAATTGTGGCGCTAGCCAGAGAACCGCAAGCACGAAAGAGCGACGGATGAGCTCAGTTATAATTTATCTCAATTTTATTAATAAATCAGACCACTCCCCATCATTACGAGATTCAAGTGTGACGGAATCCCGGGGTCTTAGTTTCGTAAATTGCTGTGCATAGCAGCGCTCCACCGTATCAATCTCTTTTGTTAAGATTCCACTGAGCGCGATGCAACCACCAGAATTTACAGCATTCACCAATGCTTCGGAATTAGGAATAAGCACATCGGATTGAATGTTAGCAAGTAAGAGGTCTGCATTTCGATCGAGCAGCCCGTCGGTAAGATCGGCTACTTCAAATTGGGGAGCTTGAATGTGTGGGTTTTCTTTAGCGTTTGCACTGCAAACACGAATAGCTTCAGGATCTACATCAAAACCAATAATATTCGAGCCTCCAAGAGCAGCTGCAGATAATGCGAGCACACCGGAGCCACAGCCAGCA
Organism: Verrucomicrobiota bacterium; assembly: GCA_036160955.1. Classification (GTDB taxonomy): domain Bacteria; phylum Verrucomicrobiota; class Verrucomicrobiia; order Opitutales; family Coraliomargaritaceae. The sequence goes on from JAYYDJ010000111.1 coordinate 846, forward strand.
TCTATAATACGTAATGATTCAAGGGCTTTTTCGGAGCTGTCCAAATAATCAATTAATCGTCGTGCGCACAAGCGAGTTGTTTCGTGCGCGCCAGTACCAAAAGCCATGCCTGCATCCAAATAAACGATAGCCGACCCCGCAGGTGGTTTGCAGCTATTGCGGTCCCAAAGCGGTATCCAGTGTAGACGACGATCACTCCAGGCAGTGACAAATTCCTTGTATGCGTTTTGCCAGAAACTATCTTCAATAAGGTTCAGCTCGAAATCCTCATGCAACTCGGAGAACTCTTGTTGCAGTAAGCCTAATTCGCTATCTGCTGTGGCAGTATCTGGGAAGAAACCAAAGACTTCATAGGGGTCGGTGCGTTCTTTCTGTATAATTCCCCAGTAAACGGACTGCGTCTCATAGAAATAACCTTCTAAAAGATCTGCTAATTGCGCGGATATAGTTGTTCTAAGTTCAATTAGTGAAGACATGGCCCTTTTAGCGTACAACTAGAAATCTTACAATTTTGCGTTGCTTAGCCTAGCGACAACATCCGGCAAGAGTTGATGCTCGGCAGCATGTATTTTTTGTTCAAGCGATTCAAGCGTATCGGTTGGGTCAATACGAACAGACCTTTGGTCAATAATTGGCCCATTATCCAGTGCAGTCGTCACCCAATGTACCGAGCAACCCGTAACTTTTACGCCATATTGAAAGGCATCGCGAATACCTTGTGCCCCTTTAAAGCTTGGAAGGAGGCTAGGGTGAAGGTTGATAATCTTACCTTCGAAAGCATGTATAAATGGTTCGCTCAAAATCCGCATAAAGCCAGCTAAAACTACTAGCTTGGGCTTAAATGACTTAATACGCTCTATGTATGCGCTATCTGCAGCAGGGCTGAGTCGAGCGCCGATAGCTCCAGGGTTTTCATAAATCGCAGGTAGAGAAAAGGTATGTCCAAGGTGTAGTATGCCAGCATCTTCTACGTCACTGATGATGGCTTTGATGGTTGCTTGTCCAAGTGTGTTTGCCGCTTGCGCTTGAAGTAAGGCTGCAGCGTTTGAGCCACCTCCGGACCCCAAGATAACTATCGGATAAGACATATATGAAGGGAGTCAGTTAAATTATTTGAAGAACTTTTTAGCTTTCTTTACAAATGACTCACTTACTGGATTAGCTGGATCCCCGCAGGCGTCGGCATAATCCTCAAGTTTTTTCTTTTGCGACTTATTTAGTTTTTTTGGTACTTCAACATGAACCCGCACTAGCAAGTCACCTTTGCTGCTACTGCGCAGGTGGGGCATCCCATGTCCGCGCAGGCGAAAGGTCGTGCCACTTTGGGTGCCGCTTGGAATCTTTAGGCTACCCTTACCCCCAAGAGTCGGCACGTCGATCGCCCCGCCTAGTGCCGCCAGCGTAAACTTTATAGGTATTTCGCAAAAGAGATCATCTTCATGGCGCTCGAAAAGTTCGTGTTCTTTGACATGAATAACAATATAAAGGTCGCCGGATTGGCCGCCCTGTTGACCAGCTTCACCCTTTCCAGAAGAGCGTAGTTTGGATCCAGTATGCACACCTGCAGGAATACGTACCTTAACTGTGCTACTTTCCATAACGCGGCCTTCGCCTCTACATTCACTACAGGGTTTCTCTATGCTTTGGCCAGTGCCGTTGCAAGTGGGGCAGACTTGTCGGTAACTAATAAAACCACGATTGGAGGTCACTTGCCCAGTGCCTCCGCAAGTAGGACAAGTGATCTTTTTTGTGCCTGGTTCTGCTCCTGACCCGGCACATTTCTTACAAGATGCGGCACGCTTATAGCGAATTTCTTTTTCTGTGCCCTCGGCTGCTTGTTCTAGGGTAATTTCAAGATCATAGCGCAAGTCCGAGCCTTGTTGTGCTCCGCCAGCCGATTGTCCGCCTCGTCCACCGCCAAAAAATTCTTCAAAAATGCCACCACCGCCACCACCAAAAGCTTCACGGAACATCTCGAAAGGGTCATGACTGGCACCGCCACCTCCGGCTCGACCCATTCCGCCACTTTGAAATGCCTCGTGCCCGTAACGGTCATAAGCGGCGCGCTTTTCTTCGTCTTTGAGTACGTCATATGCTTCAGAGACTTCTTTAAATTTAGCTTCTGCAACAGAGTCACCTGGATTTTTGTCCGGATGATATTTAACCGCTTGCTTACGGTAAGCTTTTTTTAGCTCATCGCTGTTAACTTCGCGTGATACGCCTAGAGTTTGATAGTAATCCGATTTGGACATATAAAACAGGTCAATTATTCGCTATCTTTAGCAGTATTACTTAGGGCTCCACTGGAAACGATGACATTTGCTGCCCGCAGCAAACGCTCATTGAGCTGATAGCCAGCACGTACCGTTTCAATGATTTTATCTTCATCAACTGTGTCAGAGGGTTGGTGTGCAACGCATTCGTGTAGATTTGGGTCAAAAGATTCTCCGTTAGGAATAATTTCTTTTAAGCCTTGCTCTTCTAAGCTTTTTTTAAGCTGGTCTTCAACCATCTTAAATCCGATAGTAACGTCTTTTGCATCTGGGTGTTGCTCGGCAGCTTGCAAGCCAAGCTTCATATTATCGAGTATAGGAAGCAGCGATTCAACTACACCTGCAGCAGCGCTTCGAAGTAGCTCCTGTTTTTCTCGCGTTATTCGTTTGCGGAAATTTTCCATATCAGCGACAGAGCGCAGATAGCGGGACTTCATTTCACTGGCTTCAAGTTGGGCTTTTTCTAGCTCGGTGAGTTTTGGTTCGTTACTTTCTTCAGCATGCACTTCCTCGGTAGAAGGCGCAGGTGAAGACTGTGCTTGAGTAGCAGATTTTTTTGATGAGTTGGCCTTTTTCTTTTTCATAGTAAATATGTCTTGTCTAGCGATAAGTCATATAAATTTAGTGATCAAATTCTAAATGAGCGCGGTAGTGTGTGCATAATTTCGCAGATATCAAGTACGCTGTTAGCATGAAAACAGTATTTTTTATGTAGGTAGAGCAGTGGTTGCAAGCGATCGTTGAAACAAAACTTGTTTTCCTCGGTAGTAGAGGTATTTTGGAAATAGTTTTATGGCGCAGCGTTTCACAAAAAAATCTACCTCAAAAAACCCCACTAATCGGCAAGTTGTACCGGCTCATCCATTATGGGCACTCGTTCTTTTTACCCTAGCTCTTTTAGCTCTGGCAGCTATCGTCGACTTTAATACCAGTCAATCGACCTACAAGACGACAAATGCAGATCCCGGAGATAACTTGGTAGGAGTCTTTGGTGCTAATTTTTCTTTTGTATCCTTTCTTTATATAGGGGTCGCCACTTGGCTCTTACCCATCTACTTGATGTGGTTTGGTGTGCGTTTACTTCTGCAACAGGCTCCAAAAAAGCGTACTGCAACAGTATTGATGTCGGCTTTATCAATAGTATGCGCCTCTGGCTTGCTTGCTATGATCGAGCTTCTTGGATTCGCAAGTGCCGAGAGTAGTATTTTTAAAGATCAATTATACGACCGTGGCTTTGGTGGGCTTATTGGCTATGTGTTGACCGAGCCATTTTTACAATCATACATAGGAA
>JAYYDJ010000112.1:0-10633 GCA_036160955.1 Verrucomicrobiota bacterium
AATGTGTTTTATTAGGCAGTTATGATGGTAATGTCACTGATGCTGTAGCTTATGTCACTTTGTTACCAACATAGAGCTGCTCATTGCGAAAATGTTCGCCATAGTGTCATAAGTTTTCTGTCCTTTTACTGCAATATTAACTACTGCGAATTTCTAACTCTCGAATGAGTTGAATCATTAAGTTTGTATCACCACCAAGAGATTCAAGCGCTGTTATGGCTGAGTTTGTATGTTTCTTGGCTACCATGCGAGCTTTACTTATACCTAACAACGCGACGTAGGTTGATTTTTCAGCTGCAGCGTCGATTCCAACAGGTTTACCTATAGTTTGAGAGTTAGAGCTTGAGTCTAATATATCATCAATGATTTGGAAGGCCATTCCTAGATGAAATCCTACATCACTGATGCATTGTACCTGCTCATTAGTCGGCTGACAAAATCGTATACCCATTAGTAATGCAGCACGAATAAGAGCAGCTGTTTTATTTGCATATACAAAGTCAATATCATCAGCTTGAGCCGCTTTGCCCTCATTTTGAATATCTTCCATTTGGCCACCTATTAATTGCTCACTGCTAGCTGCTCTCGCTAACTCATGAATTAACTGATTGGAGAGACTAGGATTAGAGCTGTATTCGCAGCTAAGTAATTGAAAAGCATGTGTAAGCAGTGCATGTCCAGCAAGCAGAGCGGTCGGCTCATTAAATTTTTTATGACAAGCTGCACGCCCACGTCGCAAATCGCTATTGTCGATTGCAGGCAGGTCGTCATGGATAAGCGTGTAGGTGTGGAGGCATTCGATCGCCACAGCAGCTGCTAGCGGGTTTGCAGGCGTATTTTTTGCTGTATCTGCAGGCACCTTTAGTATTTCACTACCTAAAATCAATAATACTGGTCGAATGCGTTTACCGCCAGCTTGCATTGAATAACGCATAGCTTGGTGTAAGATAGTCGGTCTCACCTGTTTCGCAGGCAAATACTCATCGATAGCTAACTCAATACGAGCTTGCTCGAATGCTAATTTTTCTTGGATTGCAGATTTCACTTAGGTACTTATTATATAACTTAGTAATGAAGAAAACGCCAATATTTGAAGAAATTTTTATGTGCCTACTACGCCAGCAAAGGATACTAACTTCGGTAGTCATTGGTAGCGTACTCTCATTTATACCAATTGCTAATTTATTTGCGTTTGGCTATCTTTATCGCTTTGCAGCAACAATTCGCCGTTCGAGTACAATATCTCTACCGGAGTGGGCTGATTGGCAGGGCTTATTTTTTGATGGTCTGCGCTTTGCTTTAATATGGTTAGCTTTCTGGTTCTTGCCTATAGCATTAGGGTGGCTGGTAGCTGCTGGATTTAATCAATTAGGGCTTAGTGCTATAGCCTATCCGCTTCTTTCTATGGTCTTTGCCGTTGCATCCTTAATGTTTTGCGCTGCTTTGTATCGCTTCCAATCGCGTGGCGATTTTACTGACCTGCGAGATGTTGCCCTAATCTGGCGAATGGCTACTGTTGATTGGAAAAGTTGTATCATTCCTGCATTGGTTGCTCTTGGTATAATTGCTTTTGCAAAACCTTTATATGGAGTGGTCTTTTTTACCGGATTTCTTGTTTTGATAGCACATACGAGTATTTCTTATCAAGCAATCGAACAGCGCTTTTTTATGAGTCGTTAAGATAGGAAACGGAATAAAAATAGGTGAAGCATTCTACATTCTGTCCTATTTGCTACGCTGCACACTAAATGTTTTATTTTAATAGAATAGTCTTTGCTTATTTAATGATTACAGCACTGATTTTTTCGATAGATAGAAAACTTAGTGCAAGTGTACTTACTTCGGAAGATTCTTATTTTGAAGTGGTTGGTATAGATGGACGATCGGTTGGAATTGTCAGTCAGATCTCTCAGCATATTGTAACAAGCTGTGAAAAATATATGACTCATTTGCCGGATGGCTATCCGCAGAGAGTATTAGTTATTTTGCGCCCTCCATCTGCAGTCGAATGGATGGCTAACTATAAGACTCAAGTATATTCAGGAGGATTTGTTCAGATTGATTTAAAATGGGATCAATCGCTTGATTTAGAGACTTTATGCTTCGGTTTAACCGAAGCATTTGTTTATCGTTATGCAATTTATCAATACGGATCAGCAGGTCCGGAAAATTGTAAGTATTGGCCGATTTCCGCGCTTTCTTCCCAGTCATACCTCAGTCTTCGATCTGCTCAGACGGATACTTATTATAAGCAACTGCGCACTACCGGAGTACCTGATTTAACGACGCTCTTACAATTGCCTCATATCAATAGCTCGAAAATAGCGACAGGTCGTGAGGGATACTGGTTGCTGCGAACTTTACGTGACCAATCGATGGATAGTAGGCAAATTGCTAGGCTCATCGAGTATTCAATTGCTGGAAATAATGTGGGAAAACATTTACAGGAATTTATACTAGAGAAGTCTACAAATGCTAATGATATTGAAAGCTGGTGGTTCGCATCTATGGGTGCATTAGCAGAGGTGTCTTTTGAAAGAGTTGAACCTATGCATGTATCCGAGGGGTGGATTCGTAATGCCGTTGATTTTAGTGCTTTCGAAAAGGAAGTGGGTAGGGAAGTTGAGGATATACGCGCTCTTTGGAAATTGCGCGATATTCCAAGCATTCGAGAAATGCTTAGTGCTCGACAAGCATTGATTGCTTTGCGGATCGTAAGAGTCAATCCGGCTTACTTTAATGCTGCGCGATCCTTGGCCCTGATGTATGAGAATATCCTTCAGAGTGAGAATTCCTATGAGTTTATGCACGCATGGACGCGCTACTTAGGCGATTTTGAAGATGCTAATCGCTTGCAAGCGCACACTTCTGAACTACTCGATAACTTCAAGGGAAATTAGATTCAATGGATTCATTATTTTGACTTAATGGCCCCTTGTAATATCTAAAAATTGTTCTTCTGAAATTAGGGTGATTCCCAATTGCTGCGCCTTTATGTATTTCGAACCACTTGCTTCACCGTAGAGAACATAATCAGTCTTTTTACTAACACTTGAGCTAACGCGTCCCCCAGCCTTTTCGATAATCTTACTAACCTCATCACGGGTCATGTTTGGCAAACTACCAGTTAGAACGATAATTTTTCCGCTTAATATATTGGAGCCATTTTTATTGCTTCGTGCAGCAGCCTTAAAGTTGAGTCCAGAGCCACGTAATCTCTCAATCATATCCTTGTGGGCGGTCTGTCTAAACCAATTATGTATACTTTCTGCCAAAATTCTACCGATACCATTGATGGATTCGAGTTCTGATTGACTAGCACGTTCTAAAGCATCCAGAGATTCAAAATTAGACTCAAGGTCTTTAGCTGATTGCTTGCCTACGTGGGGTATGCCAAACCCGTGGAGTAATTGCCATAGCGCGCGAGTTTTACTATTTTCAATAGCATCAAGTAGATTTTGAGCAGATTTATTCGCGAATTTTTCTAGATTAAGAAGCGCTTCCAGTTTTAGAGTATAAAGGTCTGCAGGATCTTTGGCGAGCCCGCAATAGACGAGTTGCTCGACTACAGCGGTGCCGAGATTTTCAATATCCATACAAGCCCTACTTGCGAAGTGTTGTAGTGCGCGCTGCTGGCAGACTGGATCTTCTCTCGATATGATTCGCCAAGCTGAACCATTAGGATCACGCACTGCTTCAATGCCGAGATCATTTAAGTGGGCACTAAAATCATAGGGAAAGCTATTTTTTGGTCGTTTATCCAGTTTTACACCAAGTACTTGCGGAATAATCTCGCCTGCTTTTTGAACGATTACCGTGTCTCCTGGTCGTATGTCTTTTCGACGAATCTCATCCTCATTATGAAGGGTAGCACGTGCTACAGTCGTTCCTGCAAGTTGTATTGGCTCAAGAATTGCAACAGGGGTTACGACGCCGGTACGCCCAATTTGTAAGCTAATTTCAATAAGCTTGGTCTCCACGCGCTCAGCTTCGAACTTATAGGCGATTGCCCAGCGCGGAGCTTTTGAAGTGAAGCCTGCTTGTTCTTGAAGGATTAAATTATTAAGTTCTATAACAGCGCCATCGGTAGGGTAAGCAAATTGATGGCGCAGCGTATTTAATTGCTCAATACAGTTCCAAGATTCTTCGATACTGTCTGCAATCCAGTATTTTTCTAAGACAGCAAATCCCCACATTCTTATCTGCTTTTGAATAGCATCTTGATCACTAAAGAAATTGTCTGGCTCGCAGGCTCCTATTCCATAAAGAACGATATCTAAACTGCGTTCGCGTGCTTCATTAGGGTCAAGTAGCTTAATAGTTCCTGCTGCTAGATTTCGTGGGTTTGCATACAACGACTGATTCTCTTTTTCTCGCACAGTATTGATTCTCTCAAATTCTTCATGACGCATATAGATTTCGCCGCGCACCTCGACAAATTCAGGTGCATCTTTTAGTTGTTTAGGTAGCCCTTCGATGTGCTGTACATTTTGGGTAATATCGTCACCTTCTGTGCCATTACCGCGCGATAATGCTCGAGTAAAACGTCCTTTCTCATAAGTAATGCTAACTGCTACACCATCGATTTTTGGTTCCACCAAGTAATTAAGTTGAATTCCCAAAAATCGCTTATTCAGACGCTTTCCAAAATCGAGTAAATTGTCTTTACTGTAGGTATTATCGAGACTCAGCATCGGTTTACGGTGTGTGTAGCTCTCGAAAGATTCTAGACGATCATCACCTACAGTAAGTGATGGGGAATTATTAATATCTAGCTCGGGATGTGATGATTCTAGTCTAGCTAGCTCTAGCTTCAAGCGATCATATGCCTGATCATCGATCTGTGGTAGTGCTTGCTTATAGTACAGAGCATCGTGTTTAGCGATTTCTGCGCGCATTTGCTCTATTTCTTTCTCTACCTCAGACATTACCTAATAATGAAGACAGCTAAGATGATGTGCAAGCTACTTGCGTGGTTACTTAATTATGTATTGCGTTACCGTCGACTGCAAGTGCCGCCTCTTTAAGTGCTTCACTCTTAGTGGGGTGGGCGTGGATTGTGCGTGCTAAGTCTTCCGCGCTGCCTGCATATTCCATGTGCGCCACTGCAGATGCAATGAGTTCAGATCCGCTACTGGCAATAATTTGAATTCCTAATAATTGATCCGTAGCTTTGTCCGCAATAACTTTTACAAATCCATCGGTAGAGTCCGATGCGATCGCTCGCCCGTTTGCAATAAAATTAAATTTACCAACTTTTACCTCTATGTTTTGTTCCTTCGCGGTGTTTTCGCTGATTCCAACGCTCGCAATCTCGGGCTCGGTGTAAATAACATTAGGTATGACTCCATAGTTAACATGCCCAGCTTGTCCGGCAATACATTCCACGCAAGCGACACCTTCTTCTTCTGCTTTGTGTGCTAGCATCGGACCTTTGATCACATCACCAATCGCGTAGATACCAGGCGCATTCGTTTTAAAATGTTCATCTACAGCAATGCGACCATTAGCATCTGTTTTGATCCCAAGCACATCGAGTCCAAGACCTGTCGTGTGGGCTTTGCGTCCTACCGCTACTAGTATTTTGTCCGCTTCTAGCTCAATGGTCACGCCCTTTTGGTTCTCCGCAATTAGGTAGGTTTTACTCGACTCATTTTTGATTCCAGTAACTTTAGTTTTCAGCAAAAATTGTAGACCTTGTTTTTTGAAGAGTCGTTCTGCCATTTTAGATACATCCTTATCGAAACTTGAAGCAATTGTCGGCAAAGATTCGACGACAGTGACTTCGGATCCAAGGCGTGCCCATACCGAACCTAACTCCAGACCGATCGCACCAGCACCCACTACTACCAGTTTTTCTGGTACGTTTTCAAATTCAATGGCATCATTACTGCTGACAACTTTTTCTCCATCAAACGGCAAGAATGGCAGTTCAATTACTGAGGAACCAGTAGCTATAATGATATGTGGCGCGCTTAACGTCTCACTTGCATGGGGATTTTGTACGAGTACTTTTTGCTCACCTGCTAGTTTACCAAGTCCTTTGAAAACTTTTATTCTATTGGACTTCATTAGATGTGCAACTCCGCCGCGAAGCTGAGATACAACTTGGTTTTTTTTGGCCATTAACTTCTCTACATTAATTGATAGATTGGTTAAATCGATGCCATGGTTGGATGCACTATGTTCAGCGAAATGATACATTTCCGTGCTGTGTAAAAGCGCTTTGCTCGGAATGCATCCCACATTTAAGCAGGTGCCTCCCAAGTTGGGATCTTTTTCGACAATGGCAGTTTGTAAGCCTAGTTGCGCGCCGCGAATAGCAGCAACATAGCCGCCAGGACCAGAGCCGATTACGATAAGATCAAAATTGTTTTCAGACATATTATATTTTAAGTATCTAAGTTCAGATTAAAGTACTACTTACGGGGCAAGCACATTTAGATCCCAAATAGCAACCGATTTGGATTTTCGATAGCCTCTTTAATTTTGACTAAGAATGTGACCGCTTCCTTGCCGTCAATCAGGCGGTGATCGTAGCTGAGCGCTAAATACATCATTGGACGTGCCATAATTTCGCCATCAATGACTACGGCACGCTGTTGTATATTATGTAGTCCAAGAATCGCTGGTTGCGGATGGTTAATAATTGGCGTGCTTAACATAGAGCCATAAATGCCGCCATTTGATATTGTAAATACACCTCCTTGAAGGTCACTCATTTGAATTTTTCCCTCACGTGCTAGTTTTGCATAGTTGGCAATTGACTGTTCTATCTGCGCAAAATTTTTCTTCGCGCAGTCTCGAATTACAGGAACCATTAGCCCTTTATCAGTGCCGACTGCCACTCCAATATCGTAGTAGTGTTGTGTGACGACCTCATCGCCTTCGATGCGAGCATTTACGGTCGGTACAGCTTGAAGTGCGTGGGTGGTCGCTTTTGCAAAAAAGGACATAAAGCCAAGCTTTATGCCATATTTAGCAACAAAATCCTCTTGGTACTGCTTGCGCAGTTCTAAAACTGCGCTCATATCAACTTCATTAAAAGTAGTCAGCATAGCGGCTTCTTGGGTGGCATGCACGAGGTGTTCCGCAATTTTTTTGCGCAAGGGGGTCATGCGTTTGCGGGTCTCGAGCGGACTATTTGCAGCGCTAGGTGGGAGCTGTATAATCTTTGCAGATACTGCTTCGTCGTTTAGCTCATGGCTAAGGATATCGTGCTTGGTAATGCGTCCATCTTTGCCACTACCTTTTACCAAGCTAATATCTGCGCCGGTCTCTTTCGCTGCTTTTCGAGCAGCAGGTGATAGGTTGCTTTGTGCAACGATATTCTTAGGCTCCTCCGGATTCTTAGTCGATGGGGTAGTAGCAAGTGCGTCTGTTTCACTACTTTGCTTAGTAGATGCGGCATTTTCTTCTACCGTATCTGGTTTAGAGTCCGTAGAGCTTGCGGTATCCTCACTATTTGCTTGTGGAGCAGGCGCGCTAGCAGATTCGTCAATAGTTGCAACTAATTGGCCAATTTCGACTTCTTCATCGACGGCAACTTTGATTTTAATCGTGCCAGAGACTTCGGCATTTGCTTCAGAAGTTATCTTGTCGGTCTCCAATTCATAGATAGCTTGCCCTTCTTCAACGTAATCACCGTCCTTTACATTCCAAGCAGCGAGTATCCCGCTACTGATAGATTCTCCCATCGCGGGAATAGTTACTTTGGTGGTCATGATTTTAAATGATTTGTATGTACTTAATGTGACAGAATTACTGTTATTAGTTTAAATTGTTTGGTTGATGTCGTCTGCCATATCGTAGCCCTGGATTTCGCCGAAGGCTCGAGCGATAAGTTTTGCCTGCCTATGTTTGTGCATGGCTAGTGATCCTACTGCTGGACTAGCACTGGTGCGCCGCCCTGCATAGCGGGGAATTCGATCTAGTGCCCTTTTTAAACGAGGCATCAAAAAGGTCCATGCTCCCATATTCATTGGTTCTTCTTGGCACCATACAATCTCAGCCTTTTTTGGATATTTACCGACTACTTTTTTCAGGAGCTCTTTATTGAGTGGGTAGAATTGCTCGATGCGAACGAGCGCGGCATCTTTAATTTTATTGGTTTCACGGTACTCCTTTAGTTCGTAGTAAATTTTACCGGAGCAAAGTATGACACGCTTTGCATTTTTTTTAGTGATTTTATCATCATCTATAATTGTCCAGAACTCCGAATCTGTGAAATCGCTAACTTTGGAGACGCAATCTTTGTGACGAAGTAAACTTTTTGGCGACATTATGATAAGTGGCTTTTTAAATTCGCGCTTCATTTGTCGCCGCAAAACATGAAATAATTGTGCGGGCGTAGTTAGGTTACAAATTTGTATATTGTTTTCTGCGCAGGACTGAAGAAAGCGCTCTAAGCGGGCAGAGGAGTGCTCGGGTCCTTGTCCTTCGTAGCCGTGTGGCAAGAGCATGACTAATCCACTTAGCCGCCCCCATTTAGATTCTGAACTAGTGATAAATTGATCAATAATAACTTGGGCACCATTCACAAAATCCCCAAATTGGGCTTCCCATATGCAAAGCATTTGTGGGTAATCTAGCGAGTATCCGTAGTCAAAGCCTAGCACTGCGGCTTCAGATAGTAGGGAGTTGTGCACACAAAACTGCGCTTGATCTTTGGATAAATCTAGCAAGTTAGCGTAGCGCTCACGAGTCTCGGTATCATAAACGACTGCGTGGCGATGACTGAAAGTACCACGCTTTGAGTCCTGTCCGCTGATCCGTACTGGCGTCCCATCCATCAGCAAGCTACCAAATGCTAATGCTTCTCCCATCCCCCAGTCGATACCACTGTCCGATTCGAATGCTTTTAATTTAGCCGCCATTTGGCGCAATATTTTTCGGTTTACCTTAAAGCCTTCGGGGAAGTCCGTATGCCGTTTTACTATGTGGTGAAGGGTGTCTTTGTCTACGCACGTCTCGAGTCCCTTAAAATTATAGGGTGGTTGATTGTTTGCTGTAGAGCCTTCAAATGGATCCTTCTGTTTTTCTTCGCTTTCTTTTGCAGTCTTGTATGCAGTATCAAGTTTTTTTAGATATGTTTCTTCTAATTCGTTGACTTCTTTTTGAGTAAATTCGCCACTAGCAACGAAGCGTTCTGAAAGCGCGCGGCCGATTGGCTTCATGCTAGAAATAGTCTTATAAAGAACAGGTTGAGTGAAAGCAGGTTCGTCCGATTCATTATGTCCGTGCTTACGCCAGCAGTACATGTCGATGACCACATCACATCCAAAAGTTTGTCGATAATCAAAGGCTACTTCCATAGCAGCGACAACTGCCAATGGGTCATTGCCATTAACATGAAAAATAGGTGCTTCGACAATCTTAGCAACATCAGTACAGTAGCGACTTGAGCGCGCATCTTCTGGGGTCGTGGTGAAGCCGATTTGATTATTCACTACAATGTGGATGGTGCCACCAGTGCGGTAGCCTTTTAATTGTGAGAAGTTGAAGACCTCTGCTACAATTCCTTGCCCTGCAATAGCCGCATCACCATGGATAAGTACAGGCAAGACGCGTTTACGCTCTAAGTCCTTGCGAATGCGCTGCCGAGCGCGGGCCTTTCCTTGAACAACTGGATCGACAGCTTCTAAGTGACTCGGGTTAGCTGCGAGGCGTAGCTCGACTTCATGACCATCTGCAGTCTTGCGCTTGGTTTCGTAGCCGAGGTGGTATTTTACATCGCCATCTCCGTATATTGTATCAGGTACATAGCTTTCGGAGAATTCGCGAAGTATATATTCGTAGGACTTACCTAAAAAGTTTGCTAACACGTTCAAGCGTCCACGGTGAGCCATGCCCATGACAATCTCGTCCACTTGGTTCTTTCCGCAGCGTTGAAATATACTTTCTAAGCAGGCTATCAAAGTTTCTCCACCTTCTAAGGAAAACCGCTTTTGCCCAACGTAGCGGTTCTGTAAAAAGTTTTCGAATGTTTCTGCTTCAATGACGGTGCGCAAGATGCGCTTTTTTACCGATTTACTGAAGCGTGGTTTGAAGCATTCTGGTTCGATGCGCGCTTGAATCCAGCGGCGCTTAGGAGTTTCTTGAATGTGGATGTATTCAACTCCTATTGTATGGCAGTAGGTTTTCTCAAGGCGCTCGATGAGTTCGCGTATGGAAATTTCAGTACCGTTTAGATAATTACCAGTATGGACGACATGGTCTAAGTCCGATTCGCTAAATCCTAACCGTTCCAAAGTTAGGCGTGGATTCTGCGGTGCTTCTTTTGCAAGTGGGTTAATTTTAGCGATTGTATGACCAATAGATCGGTATGCGTAGATAAGTCCAATTGCTCGAGCTTGCTTGCTTGCGTCTGTTAGATGGGAGCCATCAAGTTCAACAGTATCACTGGAGGAGTGACCGTTAGAATTACCTTGTGCTAAAGTAAAACCTTCAAAAAACGCCTGCCAATGGGCGTCCAGTGCCTGTGGATTCGATTGCCAAATCGCGTAGTTTTGGTCAATTAGGTCAGCATTCCAACGATTAGCGATACCGGAGTGATTCATAGGTCATAGTTGGGTAAAACATCGTTAAATTAGATCAATAGTTATGAGTTTTACAAATAAAGAATCACTTTTTT